>NZ_JAODVR010000002.1:0-337341 GCF_025399835.1 Haloarchaeobius sp. HME9146 | reverse complement strand
GACTGGATTTCGTCCATAACAATACTCCACAGGTAACTATCGGTATCATATATTTTTACTGGTTATCGCCCGGTGATTATCGACGGAAAACACGGACCATCGGCCGATATCTTTAATAAATCACAGTTCTCCGGGGTTCCGCTCTTCGGTGTCGTCCTGCCCGCCGTCCGTGTACTGCACGTTCCCAGCTCGGGTGTCGCGCTCGTTCCCTGAGAGGAACGCCATCGCCTCGGCGAGCGTCGCGTCGTCGCCGAGCGTGTCGCGGACCTGTTCGAGTTGGGTCGCGAGGTCGGACGAGCGTCTGCGCGACAGGGTGGATATCACGCCCGGAATGATCCACATCGTGGTCAACATCCCGATGAGGAAATACCAGGGCTTGCCCTGAACCGCGTTGCTCACGCAGTTATCCGGGGCGGACGAACACAGCCACTCGCCGTTCGGGAACCCGAGTGCGAATATCAACAGGTAGACCATCAGTCCGAGCGCGACCGCGATGTGCCCCCGGAGAATCAGCATCGCGAGGACGATTCCTGCGAAGACACCAAGCTCTGTGGAGTGTACCTCCAGCGGTGAGCTGAACCAGGAATGGATGTACCAGTCGAGGCTGAAGTGGGTCGAAAGCAGGTGCTCGACGGCAGCACTCCCCCCGGGTGCGAGGGCCGTCATTTGGTATCAGTATGCTATATTCAGGGATAACCACGGCACTTACAGGTTGGTTCGGGGATGTCCCGATACGAGCGTAGGCCCGACGTAGTTGACTCTCGTTTGTGTGTCACTCGGGAGAGCCCACTTGGAACAGAGGACAAGCCTACCGCACTTCTCACAAGGTTCCACTGGGGCTGATTCGTCCGGTGTACCGCGTTGGAACTCTTCGTGTTGCTATCCAGAGAGCAGACCTAGGCCGAGGTTCCGCCTGTCACACGTCTCCGTCTGCCCAGCATGCTGAAACATCTCGCTCGTTGCTGAGAGGGAGTTGTCCCTCCGAAAGATGGCGATTTAGTGTGTGGTCTGAGTTTCCGTAGTCGAACAGGTCAGTACCAGAGTAACATTTATCATGATTGGTTATCATTTCTGGCACGTAATGTCAAATAACCAATTATCTATGGGGCGGCGACGCCTTCTCAAGTCGACTGGCCTCCTGGCCGGCTTGGGATTCTCGGCAAAGAGCGTCTCCGCTGCCAGTAGTTCGTCTTCACAGTTCACCTTCTACGACGACTGGGAAGACGGGTCGTATAGCTCCGACCCTGGGTGGGAAGTGTACCGGTACGAGGGTGACTTCAACGCGCAGGTCGTCTCTCGTACCACGCCAGATGGCGGCTCGAAGGCACTGCAGGTTCGTGAGACCACAGGCGGCGGGACTGCCGGTATCCTCGGCTGGGGTCAACGGTTCGACGGATGGGATGGACCATGGTCGCTCGAAGGGGCGTTCCACACGGCGGCTGTCCCACTGAACTCGACGTTCCAGACGCACGGAGTGGACCTGTACACGGACTCCGGTGTGAGTGATACCCCGCTCCGCCTGAGTCTCGGGTTTCGCGATTCTGAGGGCAGGTCGAAGGACGTCTCCATCTCTGGGGAACTCATCGATACGGTCGAGTCCTCGCAGTCGGTGAACTGGAGTGAAAACACGTGGTACCGATACGAGATCGAACACGACGGAACAGGTGGGTACTCTGCACGGATGTGGGAAGATGGGCAGTCCCGACCGAATGAGCCGACCGCTGAAAGCACCGGCTCTGCTCCCGGCACTGAAGCACGCGGTGCGGGCATAATGATAAACGGTGCGAAGGGTCGCGATTTCCGGATTCAGCACGCCAATATCGGGTGGCAACGGTCTGACGAGGGGTATTTCGGCAGGTACTACAACCTTTCAGAGAACCACCCGGACATGGAGTCTTCCGGGTCGTCCTTGCCCGACACCGGCCGTGTCGAATCCACGCTCCCGCTCAGTCTGACGGACCGTGGTGAGGCCGCGTATCAGCAGTTCGACTGGTTCGATGACTCGCGACTATCGAAAACCGAAGTTGACGAGCAGATAGACTTCGGAGCGGAGTTCTTCCCCATCGTGAACTCACTCGAGGGCGACCCCTTCCACTTCGCCGTCCACTGGACGGCCAGTGTGACGGTCGAATCCGAGGGGACCTTCTCGTTCGCGACGACCTCGGACGACGAGTCGTGGGTGTTCGTCGACGGCGACCTCGTCGTCGATAACGGTGGGAAACACGGGACACGTAGACGGTCCGGCCAGAAGTCACTGTCACCGGGGACCTACGACCTGGACGTCTTCTTCGCCGAACGGCAGACATCGGGCTCCGATATGGTACTCTCGGTGGACGACCGGCTGACACCGAGGGTCCGTCGCCCCGAAGGAGGAACATCGCCGGGCGACCCAGACGGTGACCTCCAGGCACTCATCGGTGAGAAGCGAGGACTCATCGAGGATATCCGGGACGTGACGCGTCCCATCCTGGGAGACGAGGCCTCGAGAGTCGACGAGGTCGCCGAGTCACTCGTGGACGCCATCGACCCGGACGCGTCAGGGAGTGTGTCGGCGGCTCCTCAGCAGCAGTTGGAAGCGATGGAGCGGCTCGTCGCCGCTGAGGAGGTGACGAAAGCAGCTATCGGGCCGACGATTGGCGATGGGTCGATTGTTCGACGTATCGTCAAGGACCTGGGAGCACTGCTGAAGCTGATATCGACGGAGTTGATCACCCGGTACACAGGGGGCTATTGAAACGCGCACTCGGTGGCATCCTTGACCGTCTCTACGGAGTCGTCAGACCCCTCGTCGATTCTCTCCGGGGTCGGGGTTACCTCGTCTCTAGCATCGGGTCCGGCCTCGAGCGTCTGGTCCGTCGTATCCAGGTTCAGAGCTACTACCGCATCCGTGCGAGCGACCCCGACGACCTCGAGCAGATCGCCGATAGCGCACGCGGGTCGTCCCTCGGTTCGGCTGAACAGGCAGCAACCGAACTGGGACTCGCCGGTGCCGTGAGCGACGCTATCGACCCGATCGCGAACGAAGTCGAAGAGTTCGTCTTCGAGCAAGCCAGCTTCGACACGCCGGACTCCGCGGTACCGGACATCCAGCTTCCGACACCCGACCAGATCCAGATCCCCGAGTTCACCGCATCGCTGGACTTCCCAGACGAGATGGTTCCCTGGTACATCGACAGGACACTGAATCTCCCGGACGAACTCACGCTCCACATCGACGATACGGCGATCTCGCTCCCCGAAGTGCCGTTGTTCGACGACCTGAACGAAGTCATCGACGAATCCGGGCTCGGAATCGATGGCGCAGCCGGAATCGGGACGTCGCTCGACGCCAGCGTCGAAGAACTCGAAGCCGAACTCGGGTCCCTGACCGAACAGGACGCACAGACCCGCGATTCGGTCGTGACTGCACTCACCCAAGGTGCAGACGACTTCTCGTCGCTCATCCTCGATATCTACGAGGGCGTCGACGAGTTTCAGGAGGACGTGCTCAATGACGCGGCTGACCTGGCGACTCGTGCCTCAACGCTGTCCTTCGTAATCGCCGGCGCGCTCATCGTGACCGGTATCGGGTCGCTCGGGCTCATCACCGTGGGCATGGTGGCGGCACAGGTCGCGCTGATTATCTCGGTCACCAAGGCCATCATCGACCTCGTCCAGATCGCTGCCGGGTTTGGGAGCCTCTACGTCCTCGACTACATCAACTTCGCCGGGACAGGTTCCATCATGACGACCGACCTCGGAGGTGTTTCCATTGACTGACGACCGACTCCTTGCCTTCCAGGACGCTCTTCAGCGGGGCGCAACTGGGGAGGCACTGGACAAGTACGACGGTGTCGAGACAGCACTCAACGAGCAGGAAACGACCGAGGAGGGCGTGCAGGTGCTCGCCCGGGCAGTCGCACAACAGACTGACCCGGCCACCCAGGCGAACCAGACGGCCCAGCAGTACATGCGAGCAGTCACGACGGCACAGCAGGCACGGCTTGAGTTCAACGTGAAGTTCATGTCGTTCGTGACCGACAACGTCGAACCGCAGACGCTCGCCGAAAGCATCGGCGCGGTCATCGAGGCCCACGAGACCGTCGACAGTGTGGCATCGAAACTCAGAGAGCGTGCCGACAACGTGGCTGTCCGTCCAATCCTGGCGGTTTCAGCACCGTCACAACTGACGGTGCCGAAGGGTCAGACGTTCTCGATCACCGTCGAAGCGACCAACCTGGGGACTGCCCCCACCGACGCCCTTGACGTCACGGTTTCACCTGACAGTGTCGGCGTCGACCCCACTCAACTCCCGAGTCTCTCTGGCGGCGACAGGGTCACCATCAGCGTCTCCGGGAGGGCGACCGCGGACCAGCCGGTCCCAGTCGAGGTGAACGCTTCTAACGACGACATCGGAGACACTGCCGGGTCAGTCGTGACGGCGGTCTCGAAAGGTGACTACCTCATCGAGGCCATCGAGGAGACCGATAGACTCCTCGAGGTCGTCGGTAATCTGGAGAGTGGTGCCGGAGACGACTCCAAGAACGGTACCAAGGGCAAGCAGAACGGTGGGTCGAATGGGGGCAAGAGTGGGCTGGAGAACAAACTCGAAACAGTCCGAAAACGACTCGAGAAGGTCAAAACACGAGTCGAGCGGGGACAGACGAAGTCGGCCAACGAGAAACTCGAAAGCGTGTCCAGCCTCGTTGGAACTGTCGCCACGCAGGCTGATGCGCTCGGTGGCAAGCAGATCCCCGAACAACGGGCGGGAGTTGTGACCGCTGAGGCCCGCGAAATCCAGTCTATCATCGCGAATAGTATCGAAGCTAACCCCTGAACGGCTTGGGGTAAGAGATTTTTATCCGGTGTGTGTTTGGGTGGTCTATGATGGACCTACTCATCGGTCTGGGAATCGGCGGCTTCCTCCTGTTCGTCGGGACTGCGTCCTGGTACCACCCGACACTGTTTCTCGTTCTCTTCGATCGGTTCGCTGTCGACCCGTGGCCACAACTCTTGTTCACGCCAGCGGCATACCTCGGTGGACTGTTTCTCACCCTGACGCTGGGGCTGAATCTCTACTTCGTCCAGGCGTTCGTCGGTCTGGCAATCGGCGCGGCGATATTGCTCCGTCACGAACGAAACCCACGAAACGACGATGATATCTGGCCCTCCAGACCCGCGGGAAAGGGTGTCCTCGGTATCGGAGGGCTGTTCGTCGCGCTCGGACTGGTCGCGATGAGCGGTCTACTCTAACTGCAGTACAGTCACCCGCCAAGGCGACGTCTCGATGCTACCGGCGCGACCATAACTCTCGGCAGAAACTGACAGACGTGACGTACTGGATTGTGCCTCAGGCCTGCGGGTCCCAGGTGAACGTGACGGTTCCACCAGTGTCCGTCGGCTCGACCGAGGCGACCGTCACAGCCTGGTCGAACGACGCGGCCAGTCCGATGCCGAGGAACGAGACGACGGGGTGGTCCGGCCGGTCGAGGCCGGGGATGGCGAGCCCGCCGATGGCAAACGATGCCCGTCCCTCCTCGCGGTCGACCTCGGGCTCGACGGAATCCGCGAGTTCCAGTTGCTCGACCACGCCGTCAGCCAGCGCGAAACTCGGGTCCTCGAGGTCGCCGACGGTCGAGGCACGCTCGAACTCTCGGTAGAGTGACTCACCGCTCGGGGTGAGCGCGACGCCGCGGCCGGTCTCGTCCTCGGGAACGACGAAGGTGTCGCGCAGGTCGTCGGGGATGACGTAGTTGGCGTGCAGGGGCAGGAACAGTCGACCGGTCCCCTCGCGAGTGACGTAGACGTGTCGGTCCTGGAGACCCAGTTCGTCGATGAGGTTCTCTGTGACTGCGGTCTGTGCGTCCGTCAGTGATTCTGCGACCGTGGCCGAGAGCACGCGCTCGGGCGTGAGGTAGTAGGTCAGGACGCCCCCGAAGACGCCGATCGCGCCGACGATGACGAGGACGTCGCGGACCGAGGGGAGTATCGCGGCGACGGCCAGCGCGAGCAGGCCGATGCCCGCGAGGGCAGCAGCCGTCTTTCGATAGGTCGCCTGGGTGGCGCGCCGGTACTCCTCGCGGAGCCGGCGGTTCTCCTCGCGGAGCACCTCCAGTTCGGCCGTGAGTTCGTCGGAGTCGACGGCGTCGCTGGCCGTGTCGGCTGTCGTCGCATCATCGGCCTGCGTGAGTTCCGTGCTCATGCGTCGACCATCCCCAGTGTCACCTTCTGGTATCGGTGGACCGCGTAAAGAACTAGCGCTACTCCGGCGACCAGTCCCAGCACGAGCAACCAGCTCGCGATGTCTGTTCGGAGGCCGTACGTGTAGCCAGCCAGCCCTGCAGCACCGACGACGGAGGCGACCGTCACTGCCTGCCGACCAGTTGCGGTCCGGAGTGACGGGAGACTGTCGAGGAGGAGGACGAGCAGGCCAGCCTCCGCGAGCAGCAGTCTGACGCCGAGGGCTGGCTCGAACAGCGCCGCGAGGGAGACGTGCCCGAATGCGACCGCCAGGGGTGCAGGGGTGAACGCTGCGGCGATGACCAACAGGCCAGCCGCGACGATGCCCACGGGAGACTGGAGGACGAATCCCGCGCTGGCCAGCAGGATGCCCACGATGGCGAGCCAGCGACTCTGGATGGTGTGTCGCAGGTTCATCGTCTCGCCTCCTGTCGCTGCTGGAGCACCGACTGGACTGCCTCGCCGGGCGTCACCTCGTAGGCGTCGACCCGCTCGAGGCCGCCAAGTTGTCTCCGGAACTCCTCGAAGTCACGGTACTCGCGGTACGTCGTCTCCGCATCCGGCAGGCCACGCCCCTGGTAGAGGCTGCCCGGCGCGATGAACGCCGAGGTGTATCCACCGAGTCGCCTGACGAGTTTCCCGGTCTCGTACACCTCCGCACGGTTGGTGTCGTCCGTGAGCAAGAGGACCCACGGGTCACCTGACACCCTCGACAGAGTCGTCTTGACTGCAGTGAACAGCGGGTCGGATTCGACACGTTCGACGTACGTCTCGGCGTTCCCGACGTAGGGCTCGAGCGTCCGCCCGAACGGGGACTCGTCGGTCGCGAGTCGTGCGGCAGTCTGTCGCGTCGCCTCAGCCTGACGGGTTGGGGTCCGCCCAGTCGGTGCCTCGGTCGGCTCCAGGTCGTACAGCGCGGTCTCGATTCGCCGATACTGTTCGATGCCGGCACCAGGCTGGATTCGGCTGGTCACGCCCTCGTCACCGACCGCGACCAGTCCAACCGGGTCGTCCATGTCACGGGCCCGGTCGAGCAACCAGAGGGCCACCTCTCGCAGGTAGTCGAACCGAGTTCGTCCCGCTTGTCCCGCTGCGGTCGAGGCCCGATGGTCGAGGAAGATGATGGTCTCGCGGTCCGTGCTCGACTCGAACTCGCGGATGTACGGCTCGCCCCTGCGTGCAGTCGCCTTCCAGTCGATTCGGTTCCGTGGGTCCCCCGGGAGGTACTTTCTGAGCTCGCCAGGGTCCAGCCCACCGCTCCCGCGGTTCGCCTCGTGTTCGCCGTACCCGACGGATATCTGGTCGCCTCCGGAGCCGACCCGTGCGTCCCGTGGCGCGTTCGGCTCGACCCGGAACGACTCCGTATTTCCGTCGGTGACGCTCGTCTCGAAGAGGCCATGGGAATCGCGGAACGTGAGTGTGGGTTCGCCCACGGTGTAGCGGCCGGCGACCGACACCGAGCAGGCAACTGCGAGGGAGGTACTGTCGCCGTCGATGTCGAGCGTCGTCTCGCCGCTCGTCTCCGCGGCGATGGGGACGTCGAGATCGACGCGACGGAGCGGGCCGCTGTCGTCGGGGAGGGAAAGGGACGCGCGAATTCGGACGGGCTGTGATTCCAGGACGCGACGCGGCGTGAGTGACTGGGTGACCGTGGTCTCGTCGAGGACCGCGTTCGTCTTCGTGACGAAGGCGATCTGGTGGGCGAGCAGCCATGACCCGACTGCGACCCCACCGAGGACGAGGGAAAGCTCGGAAAGCACGGCCCCGAGGCCGACCAGGGATATGGACACCCCTGCGGTCGCCCAGAACCGCCGCGTCGCTCGCATCACCCCAGCAGAATCGCCCGCCCGCATTGAAACTGACGGTCGTTTCGGGGACCGATGGCAAAAGAGGTTTTACCGGACCGTGCCGAAGGTGGCGACGAATGGAAGCTGCTCCGTCGGGTCGCGCCCTCCTCTCCGTACTGCTGGTGCTATCCTTGGTGACACCCGCAGTCGTCTCGGGGGCTGGCGGGC
Organism: Haloarchaeobius sp. HME9146; assembly: GCF_025399835.1. Taxonomy (NCBI): domain Archaea; kingdom Methanobacteriati; phylum Methanobacteriota; class Halobacteria; order Halobacteriales; family Halorubellaceae; genus Haloarchaeobius; species Haloarchaeobius sp. HME9146. The sequence goes on along the minus strand of NZ_JAODVR010000002.1, from coordinate 329,107 downwards.
CCGACGGGGTTGCGGGTGGCGAGTCTGGCCCTGTCCTCGACGTGGGACTCCAGCCGAACAACTCGACGGAGCAGCCCCAACACAGGAACCCGGACGAGGTGAGTCAGAACGGCGATTTGGGAGCGGTCGAGGGCTGGTTGTCGCGCGAACTCGCTGGCTCATTACGCGAAAGTACGGTCCAGATCAGCCAGGGCGAGTACGAACGCGCTCGCGGGCTGGTGGGCGACCAGTACAACGACTACCTCTCACAGTACGTCGACGTAGCTGGGCAGACCAATTCTGAGGACGACGACCGTGTCGCCCAGCGTCTGCAGGACGCACAGGAAGAGCAGCGCGAGTACGCGAACACGAGTTCCGAGTACCAGGAGACGTACGAGGCGTACCAGGAGGCGAAGCAGAACGGGAACGAGGAGCGGGCCCGCGAACTCGCACGCGAACTCGACCGACTCTCGAACCAGCTCTCCGCGACGAGCCAGAACCTCACAGCAGAGTACGAGGGTCTCGGGAACGCGACTGGAGAGGACTTCACCGACGCACAACAGCAGATCGAGAACGTCACGACGAACGTCTCCGAGGAGACCGAGCAGATTCGACAGGCCGAGTTCACCCAGACCACGCTCTCGGTCGAGGCGAACGCCTCGACGGTCGCCTTCGACGACCCGATGCTTGTGACTGGGCAGTTGCGCGCTGCGGAGAACCGTTCGCTCCCAGAGACAGTGACACTCCAAATCGGGACGCGGAACCGGACGGTTTCGCTGGACGAGACGGGTCGGTTCGAGACGAGGTATCGACCGGTCAATGTTGAAGCGAACGCGTCGAGCGTCTCAGTTCGGTACGTCCCCGGTGAGTCGAGTGCGTTCCTCGCGTCTATCGACACTGTTCCTGTTACAATCGAAGCCGTGACGCCGACGGTCCAGCTTGAGTCCGTGCCCGAGTCGGTCCGATACAACGAGACCGTCGTCGTCTCGGGGACCGTGACTGTGGATGGGACGCCAGTTCCCGGGACGCAGGTCGTGTTCTCCCTCGGCGGTCGGACCATCCAGACACGAACTGATTCGTCGGGGACGTTCACGGTCAGTCGCCGAGTCGACGCTGGAATCGAGTCTGGCGAGCAGTCGATGACTGTGCAGGCTGGGAGTGACGGATTGGCGGTCGGTCTGTCGACGCGAGAAGCGATGCTCACTGTCGCCGAGACGGATACACAACTCTCGCTTTCGGTGACACCGGATCAGGACGTGGTACAGGTCGCCGGGAAACTGGATACGGTCGAAGGTGATCCCCTGGCGAACCAAACAGTGGTCGTTCGGATGAACGAGACGACCGTCGCGACGCTCGAGACTGGAACCGAGGGTCGGTATCGGGAGACTCTCGAACTCCCCTCGGGTTCCGCTGGGTCCGTCATCGTTTCGGCAGCATTCGATGGCCAGGGGACGAACCTCGCGTCTACAGACATGGAGCGGACTATCTCTCTTGGGAGCACAGAAGGGGGGTTCCCGGTGCTCCTGATCGGCGGCGTCACCGTGGTTGTGCTCGCACTGGGTGGTGTCGGATTCGTCATCGTGCGCCGTGGGCTTGTTACCCAGACGGAGGTCTCACCGGAGCCTGTGCACACTGACGATACCGAGAGTACTGCGGTCTCCGGTGATTTCGACCCGGCCAGAGATGCCAGTGCCTTGCTCGCTGCGCTTCCAGACCGTGCAGACCAGTACGACGACCCTGATGGTGTGGCCATCGACGCCTATCTGAGTATTCGCGAGTACCTTCCCAGAGTCGTCGACGTGTCTGCGACGGCGACGCACGACGAGTTCCGGAAGACCGTCACAGAAGCAATGCCTGACCTCGACCGTGAACTGATCATCGTCGTCGGTGGCTTCGAGATTGCTGCGTTCGCTTCCGAAGGGCTCTCGAACGAGGACGCGACTCGTATCATCGAGAGCGCGGAGACGATTCTTGGTCGGTTCGACGAGAACTGACGGTCGAGAAAATCGAGTCGTCGAGGAGCGGAGACGGTGGTTTCTGTGTCAGAGGAGGTTGGGGAGGACGTACCAGACTGGCTCGGAAAGGCCAGTGATGATTCCCAGTATGAGGCCATAGAATAGGTGGGCAGCCACAATCGAAACAAGCGTGTGCTCTTTGATCGGCCCGTCTCTGGACAAATTAAGTTCTGGGAACGTGACGAAACCGGCAGCACCGAGGAGGGCCCAGGGTACCAGGAGCAGGATTCCGAACGCCAGTCCGGTTGCGAGTGTGTTCGGGACGGTCGTGATGTATTTAGCCTCCAAACCGACGAGACCGTGGAAGAACGTCGGGAAGAGCGCACCGACGAACGCGCCGTAGAACAGGTAGAGGAGGACTCCCGAAACATCGTGGTCGTACGGATTGCCGTCACCGATCGTCCGAGCCAGGAACTGGTCGGAAGGGAGTGGTGCCTTCGAGTTCAACTCGTCTAGCAGCGCGGCCATTCCAAACGCCGCGATTCCACCCCCCAGTAGACCGATAATCGTAATTGGATGTGGCCAGGCCATGCCAAATCATCCCCTCGGGACCTTATGAAGGTATGTGGCTTTGATGCTGTGGAAGGACGTTCAATCGGGTTGTCATCTGCCGGTATAATGACGGATTGGGGACAAATATGTCTTATTGCAGAGACGCAGCGTCCACCAGCCGGCCCAGGAAGACCACCGAATCGGTGTCGCGGTGCCTGATGGCGAACAGGAACGGCCTGTCGGCGACGAACTCGAAGGGATTGAGGGGCGCAGACGTCGTCCCAACGACGACACCCGTTGCGGCCGTCGCCTCGGTCCCTTTCTCGTCGACGGCGACGAAGCTCTCGTGGAGGACGTCCGTGATCGCGAGCTGTTCGCCCTCCCCGGATTCGAGTAGGCCCGAGAAATCCGCTTGCATGGGATCGAACGCGTCTGGCATTCCGAGGTCTTTGAGGGCCTGGCTCAGGCCGACCTTCGAGCCGAAAGTGAACTTCGGGAGGACCACACGACCAGCTCGGGATTCGAGCGCGTCGAACAGGCTGTGCAGGCCAACTGGATCGAGCGACTGCTCGAACGCCTCGAACTCGCCCTCGGGCGGCAGGACGACGACCATGCTGGCCTCGCCACCCTCGTAGGGGAGTTCGACCGCCTGCACACCGTCGACCTCGGCGTAGGGGAACGAGTGCGACTGGCTCATCAGGCGGACCGGTGAGTCGCTCTCATCGAGTGCGGTGAACGTTCCGTCGACGGTGGCCTCCTCCGCGAAGGTGCTGGCCCACTTCGCCTTGAAGTAGACCGCGTTGGTACCGACGAGTCGAGTCAGGTGGTCGATGGAGCCCTGGGGCAGCAGCTCCTCGATACGGTCTTCGGTCTGGTCGGCGACCCAGTCGTTGATGGTCTCGCGGGCTGCTTCCGATTCGCCGGCGAAGTCGAGCGTGCGCAGGCCAGCCCCGTAGTTCAGTGCGATTGTGTCGAGGTAGTCCTCGTCGAATGGGTAGTCCGTCTGTCCCCAGAGGGCGTTCACGATGTCGAGCCGGAACGCTTCGTCTTCCGCGTCGTCTGGCGTGTCCAGGGCCAGGTCCAGCCGATTGAACGTCGGGTGGAGGTCTGACTGGTCCTCGAGGTAGTGTAGCGTCTCGGCGATCTGCGTCTCGGTTTCACCACGCGCACCGGCCCATATCATCGCCATCGCGAGCGAGATGCTGAGCGGCGAAGTGAATAAGTTCTCACTGGGGTTTGCTGCGACTCGGTTGTGGTGCAGGTCGAGCGCGAACGCGGTGTTCGCTCGGACCTGTTCTCGGAGCATCTCGTCTGAGACGGTCGGGTCGGTGTCGCGGGGCAGGTCGGAGGCGAGGAGTCCTGGTGTCATCTCGGGGCCGCCGTCGCCGAGACAGCCGGCCAGTGCGGGGATAGAGAGCGCACCCGCGAGTGCGAGCACGTCTCTGCGGTGCCAGCGGTTCATGTCGGTACAGAGGACCTGTGAGTATATCTCGGCTCGCTTACCTAAAACCGCGGTTTGAGCCTGTATTCGAGAGAAACCGGTGATGGAATCGAAACCAGTAGTTGAAGCTCGACCCCATGGCCTCTGCTCGTTCGTTGGTAGAAGTCGTTGGACCGTCGCGAGGCAGCGCGACGGCCCCAATTGCACTGAAATGCAGGGTTTCGGTCGGATTGACCAAAGCGTGTGACAGACCGGCTCGTTCGGGAATCGGTCAGGGGTGATTTCCTCACCCTCACTCTCTCAGAAGCGCCCCCCAGCAATAACGGGTAATCTATCTCCCCGGTATCGGATTCACCCCGAACTCGTGCAAACGGGTGGAATATCGTTGTAAGGGAAGTTGGTCGAATTGAGGGTTCCCTGAACTGCCTGCGGTACTCCCCCGCCAATGTAAGCTGTTGAGATGACAACCACACCGCTTAACCATACAGGGGCGATACTGGCGCACGATGGCCGAGGACCCGGACTGGCGATTGCTCCTCCCGAAAGACGTCCGCGAGATGCCCGCCGACCTGGCGGTCGTTGTCATATTGACGCTCGCGACGACGCTCTCGGTGTTTCTGCCAGTCGTGAAAGATACGCCACTCCGTGTCGTCCTCGGATTGCCGTTCGTGCTGTTCCTTCCCGGGTATGCGTTCGTGGCTGCGCTGTTCCCCGAGGAAGGTGAGTCACCCGTGGCGGACGATGATGCGGAGGAAGACGGAATGGGTGATCGTGGGTCTGGGATCGATGGAATCGAGCGCGTCGCACTCTCGTTCGGGTTGAGTATCGCGCTGGTCCCGCTAGTCGGGCTCGTGCTGAACTTCACGCCCTTCGGAATTCGACTTGCGCCGATTGTAGCGAGCCTCGACCTGCTCGTCTTGGGGTCGGTAGTGGTGGCTGCGAATCGCCGGCGCGTACTCGAGCCTGACGACCGTTTCGAGGTCGCGTACCAGGAGTGGTTTGGTGCAGTTCGCCAGGAGATGCTGGAGCCAGCTTCTCGGGCGGACGCCGTGTTGAACGTCGTGTTGGTGGTCTCGATTCTGGTCGCGATGGGTAGTGTGACGTACGCGGTTGCGGTTCCGAAATCCGGCGAACAGTTCACCGAGTTCTACGTCCTGACTGAAGGGGAAGATGGTGAACTGGTTGCAGATGGCTATCCGACCGACTTCGTTCGTGGCGAGTCGAAACCCATCGTCGTGGGAATGCAGAACCACGAAGGCGAGACGGTTCGGTACTCGGTGGTGATCGAGCAACAGCGCGTGGAACTGGTCGACAACGGGACCAACGTCTCCGTGCTGGAGGAGACGGAGTTGCAACGCTACAGTACCCAGGTCGAACCGAACGGGACCGCCATGCGGAATGTGTCTCTGGAGCCAACGATGACCGGTGAGCGCCAGCGTGTCGTGTTCTTGCTGTACAAGGAAGACGTTCCCGCGGAACCGACGGTGAACAACTCATATCGTGAGTTACACCTGTGGGTGAACGTTTCAGCAGGGAATTCGTCGATTGTCGAACTGTCGGGCACGCCGTCAGAACTGGACGCATCAGAGATAGCACCGAAGACCAACCCGTGGCCGGTCGTTACCGGCCGAGCAATGCGTGGCTGACTGGCCTTGCTACTCCCGGCTTCAGGAACGGCGACTATGTGCACGGATGGTCCGGCGTGGACCTCTTCTAGCACTTCCTCGGGACTATCCCGACGGGAGAGCCCCACAAAAATGACTGGTAGTCACAGTAATGTGCTATTATTGCCCTCCCATTGCATGATATTCATTTGATATCTGTTGCATATCACCATTAGAAATCATGGTACTACGGCCCAAACCTATCGATTCCAGCATTATTTTTTAGCTGTGGGTTAAGTCTCGGCAATAACATATTTATCCTTGCAGTAAATCTGTGCACGTGATGGGTAGATTTCCACGGCGGGCCAGAGGAGCCAAGATCAAATGCATACGCTGCAACGCACCGGTGACCGAAACCACTGCGGACGAATATGTCTGTGTGCAGTGCGGTGACTCACCGATAAAGAAGCGTAGCGTGGAACTCTGAGGAATTCGGATGGCAACGAGACAACAGGGAGAGACATCTCCTGATATGGGGACGGTGGAATCGAAGGGGTCAGTGAAGGAAGGGGGAGAGTTGCTCCTCGATGCCGACAGCGAACAGGACCCGGTTATCAGCGTCGTGATGCCCACGATGAACGAAGAGGAGGGCATCGTCGAGTGTATCGACCGTGTGAAGACTGCGCTTGCGGAGTCGGGACTCACTGGCGAGATTATCGTCAGTGACGACTCGACCGATCGGACACCCGAGCTCGCTCGAGAGAACGGTGCGATCGTCGTCGAACCCGACGGCAAGGGGTACGGCTACGCCTACCGTTTTGCGTTCGAGCACACCCGTGGCCAGTACATCGTCATGGGTGACGCTGATACTACGTACGACTTCGAGCAGATTCCGCGATTGCTGGAGCCCGTGGAGGCTGGTGAGGCTGACATGGTCATGGGTAGTCGTCTGGAGGGGGAGATTCGAGACGGCGCGATGCCGACGCTGCACCAGTACATCGGGAACCCGCTGCTGACGAAGTTCCTGAACGTGTTCTACGGTGCTGGTGTGAGTGACGCTCACTCTGGATTTCGGGTGTTTACTCGGGATGCATACGAGCGGATGGATTTGAGTTCGGATGGGATGGAGTTCGCCAGCGAGATGATTATGGAGGCTGGGGCTCGTGACCTGGAGATTCAGGAGAAGCCGATTATCTATCACGAGCGCGAAGGCGAGGAGAAGCTTGAGAGCTTTAAGGACGGGTGGCGGCACGTCCGGTTCATGTTAGTTAATGCTCCCGGGTATCTGTTCTCTGTTCCTGGTCTCGTGATGGGGCTTGTTGGATTAGTGCTGATGGGGATGGCTGGACTCGGGGTTTCGATTGGTGAAGCCACATTCGGTATTCGGACCATGATTGCCGGCAGTCTGTTCACCATGGTTGGATACCAGGTCGGGAGCCTCGGCATCTTCTCTTCGATTGCCTCGGATCCGATTCGGAAGCCGAACGATCCGGTCACTCGGCGGATTCGCTCTGGTGTGAGCCTCGAGCGTAGTGCGAGTGTTGGGACTGTGATGTTCGCAGTCGGTGGACTGTGGGCTGGCTACACTGTGGTCCAGTGGATCTCCGCAGGATACGGTACCCTACCGTCACTAACGCTGGACGTCGCTGCTTTCACGCTAATCGTGCTTGGACTGCAAACTGTATTCGGTTCGTTCTTCCTGAGCACGCTCGCACAGCAGAGCTGAAACTCGATCTTCTCTCTCTCGTCGATAGAACGAAACAGCCCTTGCCGTACTCTGTTCGAAGTGCTCCAATAGTTCAGAATCTAACTAACTATAGGTAGTAATCGACGGCTCGTTCTAAACCTTCCTCGAACGAAGTTGTCGCCCTCCACCCCAATTCCTTCACCTTGTTCGATTCGAGTGCATATCGCTGGTCGTGGCCAGCCCGATCCTCCACGAAGGTAATCTGATCCTTGGACCCACCGACCGCATTGAGAATGGCTTCAGTGACTTCCAGATTGGTTCTCTCCTCGTCGCTACCGATGTTGTAGACTTCTCCTGGTTCACCTTCGCGTAGAACGAGGTCAAGAGCACGACAGTTGTCTTCGACGTAGATCCACTCGCGTACGTTCGACCCGTCACCGTACACCGGAAGTTCCTCGCCTGCGGCGGCTTTCTGGAGGAACTTCGGAATGAGCTTCTCGGAGTGCTGGCGGGGGCCGAAATTGTTGCAAGTTCGAGTGATGAGCACCGAGAGACCGTGGGTCGTCTGGTAGCTCTTTGCCAGTAAATCAGCGCTCGCCTTCGTCGCAGAATACGGGTTCCGTGGATTCAGGCGGTCGTCTTCGCTGAACTTCCCTTCAAGAATCTGTCCGTATACTTCGTCGGTGGATATCTGGAGAAATCGATCCACATTCGCCTCTACTGCAGCATCGAGGAGGGTCTGTGTGCCCTGTACGTTCGTGGACACAAAGGGTTCTGCACCCTGAATAGACCTATCGACGTGCGATTCAGCGGCGAAGTTGACGATAGCGTCGACGTCCTCGACTAGTTCAGCGACAAGGTCACGGTCGCGAATGTCTCCTTCCACGAACTCGTGACGTGGGTCATCGAGAACGCCATCGAGATTGTCTCGTGAACCTGCGTAGGTAAGTGCGTCCAGCGTAACGATTTCGTCTTCGTCGTGCTTATCCAGAACGTAGTGAACGAAATTCGAACCGATGAATCCAGCACCACCGGTGACCAGAATGCGCATGATAGTACCTCATTAGCGGCACCTATTTACATTACTGTCGGAACATTCTCACATGGACGTGCTCGTTGTTGGGGCCAATGGACTTCTCGGGAGTAATGTGGTCGACGCTTGTTTTCAACGAGACTGGGAAGTCTCTGGGACGTATCACTCTACGAAGCCGGACTTCGACGCACCGCTCACACAGTTCGATTTAGAGGCGACTAGTTGGTTCGAGGAAATCCTGAAAGAACACGATCCTGATATCGTAGTCAACTGTGCTGCCATGACGGATGTTGATGGGTGTGAAGAGAATCCTGAACAGGCACGTACGCTGAATGGAGAGGCACCTGGGCGACTCGCGGAACAGTGCGAAGAACTCGGCAGCAGATTCGTTCATGTCTCGACTGACTACGTTTTCGATGGTAAGGCCCGAGAGCCCTACACTGAGGGCGCGGAGACGAATCCGGTTCAGGTGTATGGGCAGTCTAAGCTCGCAGGGGAGCATGCGGTTAGAGACGTGTCCGAGGACGCTTTGATTGCGCGTCTCTCCTTCGTGTATGGGATTCATCGAAGCCGTGAGCAATTGACTGGGTTCCCAGCCTGGGTTACTGGCCAGATTGACGATGGTTCGAATATTCCTCTGTTCACTGATCAGTGGGTGACGCCGACGAGAGCTGGCCAGGCTGCCGATACGATACTGGAACTCGTAGAAGAAGGAGTTTCTGGGGACTATCACATCGCATCCACATCGTGTGTTACTCCCTATCAGTTCGGTGAGGCGATTACTGATATTCTTGGACGAGGTGACGCGTTGCTTACTGAGGGCTCCACGGAGGACATCGACCGGACAGCGACTAGACCTACGTACTCTTGCCTCGATGTTGGGCGAGTAGAGACGACACTGGGACGTTCTCAACCAACTCTGTCAGAGGATCTAAAAGAGATTCGAGACGCGTTGTAGCTACATCTGGTAGCGTTCCCGGTTCTCGAGGAAGTGTTCCCTGGCGTCTTCGTTGAGGTCCTCGAATCGAAGTACTTCTTGGCACTCGAGGCCGGGGCACTTCATCACGCGGTTCGACTCGATCTCGTTTGCCGCGACGATGGTTCCGCACGTCGGACAGGTGTGAGTGATGATGCGCATTGTTAGAGCTTGAGTTGTGAGTTTTCACCGACCACGAGCCGCCGACCCTCGGGGAGGAGTTCATCAGCGCTTTTGACATTCGCACTTCGACCGAGCAGGCTATCAACGATTCGGCCAGCAGCCGCGATGTTAGAGTCCCCGATGACGACGCTGTTCTCAATGTGGATGCCCTCTAAAGTCGAGTTCGGACCAATCGAGGTGTACGGTCCCACGTAGGTGCCGCTCTTGATCGTCGTATTTTCGGCAATCGAGACTGGTCCACGGACGACCGCACCCGATTCGATGACGGCTGACTCGGCGAGCTCGATGCGGCCGTCTGTTTCTGCACCGTCCTCGACGGTCCCGTCGAGATGGAGCGACTTGCCCTCTAGGACGAGGTGGTTCGCTTCGAGCATGTCTTGCGGCTTCCCGGTGTCTTTCCACCACCCGGTGACGACGTGCGAGTCGATGTCGTGGCCGTCGTCGAGGAGAAGCTGAATCGCGTCGGTGATTTCGAGTTCGCCACGCCAGGATGGTTCGAGTCTCTCGATGGCGTCGAATACCGCAGGTGAGAAGACGTACATCCCAATGAGTGCGAGGTTCGTCGGTGGCTCGTCCGGCTTCTCGATGAGCTCGGTGACGTTCCCCTGCTCGTCGACGTCTGCGATACCGAACTGCTGGGGATTGTCGACCTCCTGGAGGGCGATGCCAGCTCCGTGGTCTCCTGCCTCGAAGGAGTCGACTAATTCGGTGACACCCTGCTTGAGGATGTTGTCACCGAGGTACATCACGAAGTCGTCGTCGCCGACAAAATCTTTTGCGCACCCGGCTGCGTGTGCTAGTCCTAGTGGATTGCCCTGGATGATGTACGTGATTTCGACGCCATATTTCGAGCCGTCGCCGAGGAGCTCTTGGATGGCTTTGCGTCCCTTGTTTCCGAGGATAACACCGATTTCGGTAATCCCCGCTTCTTTCAGGTCTTCAATTGCGTACTCGAGGACAGGTTTGTTCGCAACTGGGACGAGCTGTTTCGGGCCAGTGTGGGTAATTGGGCGGAGCCGTGAGCCTGTTCCCCCTGATAGGAGTACCCCTTTCATCGTACTATTTGTGTGGTTCTTCTTCCCAGTCTAAAGGTATTTTGTCCGTGTCGTAGGGAATTCGCTCCTCGTCGGGGTCGTCATAGTCGTAGAGCTGGGTCGGATAATTGATTAGGAATGATGGCTCGTCGCCAATGGCTTTGAAGCCGTGCCAGCATTCTTCCGGGATGCGGATGACCTTCTGGTTGTGCTCGCCAATGACGAAGGTGTTTAACTCGCCCTGTGTGGGGGAGTCTTCGCGGTCGTCGTAAATACCGACCTTGACGCGCCCTTTCGGGCAGACGAAGTGGTCAATCTGGCCTTCGAGGTGTCGATGCCAGGCACGGATGATACCTGGGTAGGTCATTGAGAAGTAGGACATCGCGGGTTTTGGGTCGTACTCTTCCCAGTCTTCGCGGAAGACTTCGACGAGATGACCGCGCTCGTCGGTGTTTACTTGCAGGTCACGTATCTCCACGCCATCTATCATTTCATATGTTGGTGCGATAGGAGGGGGGTTAACTCTAATGGGTTGGTAGAACGTCACATCGCTCTCCGGACTGCTTCACTTGGCAGTCGCGCGCGTCTGCGAATGCCTTGCGCCGTTCGTGCACTCCAACACCTCCCAACGATGCACCGGGTTCTAGTTGAATGCACGCCAACTCGAATTGTACTGGGCGAGGAAGTTCCATCTCAACGGAGGGACGCCGAAGAAGGACAATCGTTTGATTGGACTGAAAGCTGATTGAGAAGTATTAATGGACGTGGACTCTGGGGTGTTTCCAATGAGTGAGGGAAACAGGGATAGCATAGTGACGCTCGCCAGACAGGGAGGAATTACGTTGGTCGGGAACATCTCCCGTAAGATCCTGGGGTTCGGTTTCATCGCTGTCGTCACGCGGATGGTTTCTCCCTCGGAGTACGGCGTGTTCACGCTGGGGCTGTCGATTGTCATGTTCGTTCAAGGCTTCGCGAGTCTCAACATCTACAGATCAATCGACTACTTCATTCCAGCATATCTAAAGGACAGGGAATACGGGCGTGCAAGAACGGTCCTGCGTAATTCACTTCTCATTGGGATGTATTCATCCTCCGTCGGAGCAATAGCGCTGTTCGTGCTCAGAGACGAACTTTCGATGCTTTTTGACGAGTCCGAGCTCACTCTCGTGCTTTCGCTGTTTTTCGTACTGATCCCGTTACAGACCCTCAACAGGACTGTCGTTACTTCGTTCAATAGTATAAAAAGAATGAGGTATCGGGTAGTGATGCGTGACGTCCTCAACCCACTGGGTCGAGTCTTCGCGGTGGTTGCATTCCTAAGTGCCGGTGCAGGCTTAGCCGGACTCGTTGGAGGATATCTGCTCGGAGTCAGCGTAGCAGTCGCCTTCGGTATCGTCATGCTCTTCCGGGAGGCCGATTGGATACGGTACTCCTCTTTCGATGCAATCTCAAACCGTTCCCTCCTCTCGTACTCACTGCCACTCGTCTTCGCCGGCGTGATGTACACTCTCGTCTCGCAAATTGACTATTTCGTAATCGGCTTCTTTCAGAATTCTGACGAGGTTGGGTACTACAGGGTTGGGTACATGCTAGCTGTGAACCTTCTAATCGTATTGACCGCGCTCACGCCGGTGTTCAAACCGATGGTGTCTGAGAACCGCCACGACAGTAACGTTTTGAGAGAGCGATACCGACTCGCTACCAGATGGATTACGATTCTCACGATTCCACTAGCGGTCCCGCTCATCGTAGCGCCAGATGTATATCTCGGGATCGTATTCACTGAAGCGTACACCGTAGCAGGCCCCGCTGTTGCTGCACTCGCCGTTGGCTACATGATAAACGCGGGTTACGGTCCCGAGGGCATGATCTTGGAAGGACTGGGACACACCCGACTGACGCTGTTCAATACAGTGCTATTGGTGGGCATCAATGCGTTTCTGGATTTCGTCTTGGTACCACGATTCGGTATCCTCGGTGCAGGAATCGCCACAGGTTGTGGACTGACAGTAGCGGGAGCCGTTGGTGTCTTAGAAATATACCTGTTGAAGGGGTTTCAGCCATATTCCTGGCGGACCGTTCGGGTTTGGATGGCAGGCGCCTTGGCATTCGCACTGGGTATCACCTTCGTGTCAGTCGTCAACCGACAGATTGTGGTCGCGTGTCTCCTCCCGCTAATCAGTGCCGTTTCATTCCTGATAGGGTTGCGAACCCTGGGAGGATTCACGCAGGGAGACGTCAAACTGATTGCCAAACTTGACCGTCGGCTCACGATTCGCTTAGTCGAGATGGTCTTGTCTCCGGGGGAGTGAGCGTAATGATGGCTTGGATTGTGACTGCCGCCCTGTGTCACGTCGATATCAGTCAGAGTCGCGTCGTTCCGCGAACCGGTATACCTATGCAAATGAAAATCTGACATGCATACACAAATGGGTACGATAAACCGCGCTCTCTCCGCGGCGCGCAACCCTGCTTCGGTATTCCACCACCTCCACTGGCGATACCACCGCCACTTCCGGGGGGAGACTGGCGTCAAACTGATGACCCGTGATTGGGACAACCTGCTCATCCTCGACGCCTGTCGGTACGACCTCTTTGCGGAGTGTAACACCTTACCCGGCGAGCTCTCCAAGGTAACCTCGGCGGGATCTCACACTGTCGAGTTCCTCCACTCGAACTTCGACGGACACGAGTTCCCCGATACCGTGTACGTCACCGCGACACCACAGTTCGAAAAAGAGGGGATGGCTGATCGGTTCGCGCACGTCGAACACGTCTGGCGAGACGCGTGGGACAAAGAACTGCGGACCATCCCCCCGGAGGCGGTCGCGGAACGAACACTAGAGGTAGCAGAACTCTTCCCGAATAAGCGCCTGATATCGCACTTCGTCCAACCACACTATCCTTTCATCGGTGAAACTGGTCGGGGACTGGAACAAAATATTAAAGCCAAGACGGGTATCGAACCAGACGAACGAGACGACAACTCGATTTGGGACCATCTTGAAGCAAGGAATATAGATGAAGGAACTATCCGAAAGGCGTATCGAGAGAATCTTAATCTTGTCCTTCCAGTAATAAAGGGCCTCAAGAACGATTTAAGAGGAAAAACAGTCGTCACTTCCGATCACGGCAACTGTTTCGGAAGATGGGGGATCTACGGTCACCCTAGCCACAAGTTCGTTGAAGAACTCGTCGACGTTCCGTGGCTTGAGCTTCCATTCTCCGAACGGAGACAAATAGTTGACGGTGAAGTTTCAGAGTCAGAAGACGTGGGTTCGTCTGTTGAAGAAAGACTCAGGGACCTCGGGTACAAGTAATGCGTACTCACGCTAAACTGTCTGCATCGGTTTTTGGGCCACGTATTACGATGGGGGTACGGGATGACTGACGGCGCGGCAGCGGGTTCGAGAGAAGTTCTCTTTCTGTCTAAAGCTGGAGTTACTGACCAGAGTACGCAGCATAGGATAGACCCGATTGCAGACGAATTGAGGGAACGCGAATATAACGTTTCAGTGATTCATGGGAAGCAACGATCTATCTTCGGTCGTCCGTTCAGATACGTTGCGGGAGCAGGAATTGTGGAGCTACTATCCAATGGCGGATCGTACGACGCGGTCGTGATGAATCGCGATGGGAGCCCAACTGCGTATTTGGCTGCTCTCCTCTGTAACCGCAAAGAGATTCCACTGATATTCGACATTGACGACGCACTCTATCATCAGAAGCGAATAGACGAGACACCCATCCCGATACCCGGCCGGATATTCCTTGATAAAGTTATTCAGCAGGCGGCACACGTAACAACCGGAAACAGCAATATTGAGTCGGAGCTATCGAGTCTCAACTCAAACATCACGACGATACCAACCCCGGTTGACGCTTCCGTCTTCCAGAAGGAAACCGACCCGGCAGCGACATACGATTCGACTGTTCTCGGATGGATGGGAATCGGCCCCGGTCACGAGCACAACCTTAGGCTACTGCGGGAGCCGTTGATGACGTTGGGAAAGAAGTACGACATCACGTTCCGGATGGTTAGCAGTCTCGGCAATGGAGAAATCAGAGACACCTTCACTGAAGTTGAACAGTATGTGGATGTTGATTACGGGTACAATGACCGAATCCCACTTAAGCAGGTGCGGAGAGAGATGGCTACGTTCGATATCGCAGTCTTGCCACTGAATCCGTCCGACGAAATGATGGAGGGGAAGTCAATAATCAAGGTATTGGAACATCTAGCGATGGGATTACCGGTTGTAGCATCTGACGCTCTTGCGTATGGTGATCTCCTTACGCACGACGAGACGGGACTCTTAGCTGACACTACGGAAGATTGGGTGAGCAATATCGAACGGCTAATAAACGATGAGGGTGAAAAGAATAGGCTTGCTGAAGCCGGCTACCAGATGGTCGTTAAAGATTACACAGTTGAATCGTATGTAGACCAGTTGGAGACCGTTATAGACACAGCAGTTACTGACCTCTGACTTTCGTTCAGGACGTGTTGTTTTTCACCCGATAAACGATGACCTCACCATTCGTATAGATTCGACTGGAAATCGGTTGCTGGTCGTGTCCCTGAGGGTGGTTCTGAGGTGCAGGTGGCCACCTACGAGCTCGAGTCTGTATGCCAAGCTCTTCACTTTCGCGAGTGCTGAATACCAAGAAACTGACCTTCCCATACTCCTCATTGAGCATTCCGATAGCTCGTTTCGTCGAATACAGCTTCGGCTCGTAATATAAACTATCTAGAAGGAATTCGATCTCAGTATCGGTGAACCTCCGAAATCCGAAACCAACTACGTGTTCTTGGACAGCAACGTACGGTGATGCGATGTGGTAAGAACCGTAGACCCGGTCGTCTATAGGCATGAACTCGCTGGAGGTCGTGGTGCCCTGCACCTCGGCGGGACTGAGGTATTGATTCGAGTTCGGTATGGTTGGTGTTGCGAGGAACGAGGCAGGTGACACGACCGACAGTAGCAGCACGGCCGTGACTGTGAAGACTTTCAGCCTTCTCTGCCACATAGTAACGGATTCTTCAGTTACATCTGGAATGAGATTGCGGCGGTAGGTGATTTGGAGTAACAACGGTAACCCGATGTAAGCAAAGATAGTTCCATATTGTGTCGTTCGGCGGATTAGGCCTCCTACCCCAGAATGAAACACGAAGGCTACCATCGAGAGTGCCACACCTGCCAGCAGCGCACCGTATAAGAGCAAGTTTCTGACGGTGGGATCTCGTTGAATTGTATTGGTGGGTGCCTGTTTAAGACCGTTTATTCCTGTAGTTGAACGCCCCCCGATTTGATTTTTCCAGTGATGAATGGAGACTAAGAAGGCAAGGGTTCCGGTGACGGCTACGAGGAGCCATATGATTGCGTGGTCGACAATTGAGAGTATTTCCCCCAAGCCGACATTTATTCCTACCTCTCCCGGGGTAGCCGAAATCCCGGTTTGATCGCTTATTGGATTTAGGAGGTACAACAACACTCGGACAAGTTGATTGGTATAGAACTGGAATATGACGGCGCTATTTATGAATAATACGACTATGATAGACAAGCAGATAGTAATTATTCGTCTCGTGTTCTGAAGTGGGAGGACGAGAGTACCGACTAATAGACAAAACACAGACATGAGGAGGACGAGTCCTGCGGTGTGACGGAATCCAATTGTGAACAAAGCGAATAGTATACTTAACCCCCCCCACCTTTTTGGATTCTGCCCAGACTCTAACTGTAATAAACCAACAACGCATAGGACAAAAAACGCCGCGCCGAAGCTGAAAGCGTTTAGAGAGGAATTAGTTCGGCCTATGAACAACAAGCCACCGTACCACGGTAAGACGAAAACAAGCACTTGTGCCCACCATGGAACGGACGCGTGTCTGCGGCGCACGAGCGTAACGAGTGCTCCACCTACTGCTAGGGGAGTGGCGACGACGTATCGGAAATACCAGAAGCGCTCCGCTTCACTCTCGAACCCAAAAAAGTTCAGGAGCGTTGAATGGTAGAATATGTGTGTCCAATGATCTTCGATCGAGACCCGTAGGTTGGCGATGCTCGCTGCATTTTCTGGCGGTGGATAGAATCCAGATTCAGCCGCTGTAACGATGGTATTGTACCTACCGAATCGGAAATGTGCTGGTCCGAAAGAGACGCCCCGATATGAAAGATATCTGATATTAATGGCCGTAATAATCAAACAGAGTACGATAATCGTGACTCGGACAGTGCGTCTGGATTTAACCGGCCCGATGGTCGAATTTGCTTGTGATCCGTTCATATCTCACGTGCGAAATGGTTTGGGTGTCCGTAATCCGCGGAACATTTGTCGGGTATCTTACCGCTGAGTTTGTACCTCGCCGAAATCACGGTGTGAATCCTACAGTGACTCATAGACGTTTACGTAGTCGTTTGTCACGCTTTGGATTCCGTACTTTTGGCAGACTCTGGATTCTGCGGCCTTGGTATGCTTCTCTATGAGCTCAGGGTCGCTTAAATAACGGTTGAGTGCGTCTCGAAGTTCTCCGGGAGAGCCGTAATCAACCAGTTGTCCGGCGTCGCCGTCCGCTAGCATCTCCGGAACACCGCCGACTCGACTGGCGATTACCGGTGTTCCGGTCTTCATCGCTTCCATGATGGCCAGGGGCGTCCCCTCGCCCGAGGAGGGAAGGACGAACACGTCGGCAATCGCCAGCGCCGCCGCTTTGTCGTCGACGAAGCCGGTGACGTGGACGCGATCACCGACGCCCTCGCGCTCTGCGAGGACTTCGAGTTCTGTTGCGTACTGTTCGTCTTGTTTGGGCCCTGCAACGAGGTACTGGACTTCAAGGTCCATGTCGACGATTGCTTCAACCACTGATTTCTGGCTCTTCACCTCGTTCAACTTCGCGAGTGTCAAGACGATCGGAAGATCTGGATCAATTCCATGCGTGTCGCGGAAATCTCGTTTGCGTTCGCCGGAGACTGTACCGTCGGTCAGACGGCTCATGTCGATCGTTCCCGGAATGACCGGTACGTCCCGACCGTCCTGTCTGTAGTACGACCGGTTTGATTCGGAAATCAACACGACCTCACTCGAAACGTAGTTCACAAACGGGATAAGCAACCGTACCAACCATTCCGGGTAGATATCGCTCACGAGATACCACACTATCTCGACGTCTTCGAGTGCTGCAGCGACCGCAGGCTGAAGCACGAGGAGACCGTTCAGGTGAACAACGTCCGGAGACGTTTCCTTGATTTCGTTCCGGATACTCCAGACGGAGAACATGAATCCGAGCACCCACATCACGTTCGATAGCACGGAGCTGAGAGAGTCGAACTCCTTGGGCATTCGATACGGCAGGCGTTCGGACGGAACTCCTTGGTCGGCCGCGTAGGAGTGGAAATCGTCGTCGTCTTCGTCGGGGAACACCAACAGGTTCTCGTAACCACGTTCGCCCAAAGAGCGCGCGACATCCAGTACCTGGAGGCTGATGCCACCGTGTTTGTTCTTGGGGAGCACGTGCATGATGAACGTGGACTCGGTTTCTTCACTCATTTATTGATTGCGGACTTGATGCTTTTGGAAGCCAGTTCTTCGGCACGCTTCCTCGGGAGCGTCGCTTGACACATGCCGTTCTCGTCGGAGAGCCGCGCAACCAACTCCGAGAGGGTCGATTCAGACGCGTTGGTCATCTGGGTCGCGCACGAATCATCCGTCTTGGTATAGTTCTGGAACCAATCGCACTTGGGGTGATAGCTAATTGAGACCACCGGCACGTCTGTAAGGTACGCGAAGACCAGTGAGTGGTACTTCATGCCGAGGAACACATCCATCGACGAGATAGAATTGAGGAACGCGACTGGGTCGTCGTCGTACGTCTCGACGGTGACGTCCGTAGTCTCCATATGCCGACGGAGACGTTCCGACAGCAACACGTCCCCATTCGCGTCCCCGTTGTGGAACGCGAACACCGTCACTCCATCCCATCGATCACCGTCGAGCGCGTCGTCAAGCACTGTGGCCAGATCCGCGACCAATTGATCGTCGCGGTCGGGACTGTCGTGGTACTTGCGGAACGCTGGCGTCACCGAGACCCCCAGTCGTTCGGTTGAGTGGTCCAGATCGTTGGTCTCCAGTAGTGCAGCGTGATCGAAGGTCAACTTCGCGTCGACACCCAGATTCCGCGCGACCTTTCTAGACTCCGGATCTCGGACCGTCACCGTCTCTGCGAGTCGCAGTACTAGTGAGGCGAGCACACGAGACGAAGTCCGCGAGAGTGGTCCAATTCCGTGACCGAGGGCGTGAACGTTCGTCGACGACAATATGGCGACCGAAACCACGAGGAGGTAGAACACGTTGACCTTCAGGCTCGCGAGACTAGACCTTTCGTCATGGAAGTGACTACCGCCAGTAAGTATCAGTTCGTCTGCGCGCCAGACCGCCGCCGCGATAGCACCGAACGAGAAGTCGATCAACCGAACGTTGCCTCCAGGGTCGAACTCGCCGTTCGCGGATACTGTCGAAATATCGGCACCTTCGGTGCTCCTACGCAACTGCTGAACGGTTGCTCTACCGATAGAGTCATCCCCAGCGTTGCCAAATCCGAAGTAACCGAGAACAAAAAAACTGGTAGACATGACTATCCAATCGATACGGCGGTGTTGGTAAAGTATTTACTCATGCCACGCAGGTCTGGGAACCGGGAGAATTAACTTTCACCTCAACTGACTGAGCATCATGAATATCCTAATCTTCGTCTCGGACGCCCTCAGGGCAGATCACCTCTCCTGTTACGGTTACGACCGACAAACCACTCCGAATATTGATAGTTTCGCCGAGGAGAACGTCCGGTACGAGAACGGCTTCACCCCCTCTACTTGGACTCGGTCTGTCGCGGCATCTATCCTCACGGGTGCACACCCCTCCGTCCACGGTGTCAAGACCCTGGACGATTACTTCGGTGGGACACAACCACGGTGGCCAAAGATATTCGGCGAGATGGGTTATCGCACGGCGGGGATATCGGCCATAGGAAACGTATCGTCAGGGCTGGGATTTGATCGCGGATTCGACGAGTTCGTCGACTTGTACAAGGACGACTCCATCAAGCCACACAGAAGCACGTCCACCGCGGGCGACGAGCTCCTCGAACACGAGAGCGGCCGGGTCGTGTTCCCGCTTGCGGAGCAAGTCGTGGACGAGTTTGAACGCACCGTCCTCGAATCCGAAAGTGATGACCCGTTCTTCGGGTTTCTCTGGACGATCGACCCCCACGACCCGTACCAGCCTCCCGAGGGGTTCCAGTCGTTTGTCAACCCTGACTACGAGGGCCAGATCGATGGCACCAGGGAGAGCCTCCGACATGCCAGCACTGAAGAGGACTTCCAGCGGCTAATCAACCTCTACGACTCGGAGATCACGTACGTGGACCACGCGTTCGGCGACCTATTGGACAGACTGAAACACCACAGCGTCTACGACGAGACGATCGTATTCTTGGTTGGCGACCACGGCGAGGCCTTCGGTGACCACGACGGGAACGTCGGGCACTCCCACGTACCGTACGAGGAACTGGTACACGTCCCAATCATCGCTCGATACCCGGAGACGAACCCGGCGTGGAAAGGCGAAGGAGATCTCATGAGCCTGGTCGACTTGCTGCCGACGGCACTGGACTACATAGATCAGTACGAACGGTGGGATGGCGTCGAGAACGCGACGGGTCGGTCCATCCTTGACAGCGGTCGTACGTCCGTGTACTCCGAGACCGACTACGCCGATGTGCAGAACTCGTTCTACTCGGTGCGGCGACGCCGGTGGAAGTACATCAAGACGGAGTCCCCGAACGAGGGACTGACACCGTACTTGGAGAAGATAGTAGACCTCCAGTTCATGCGTCAGGTACTGACAAATCCCATCTACTTCCTGCGGCGACGATTCGGCGAATCTTCGGAGCGACTGTACGATCTCCAGAACGATCCGGAGGAACACGAGAACCTCGTCGATTCCGCCGGCGTATCCGACGACTTGAGGCGCGAACTGGAGCAGTGGCGAGAGGCCATCAGCAGCGGTGAAGCGGACCCGAGGGCGGCGCTCGACGACATCGACGACGAGACCCGAGACCAACTCCGCGAGATGGGGTACCTCGACTAATCCTTTCGGTCGATTCGCCCGATTTATGTGGTTGTGATTGGATGTCAAGACATGGACGAGCAGGAAACTGAGCCCGTCGAAATCTCGGCATCTCTCGTGGCGGAACTATCTGACCGGTCCCGGTCTGCCGGGTTCGACTCGACCAGAGAGTACATCGAATACGTTCTCTCCGCAACGCTAGCGGAACTGGATTCAATCCAGGAGCATCGGAGCGAACAGGATGTCGAATCGAGACTGGAATCGCTCGGCTATCTCAAATAACGCTCACGAGTGAATCTTCTGTATAGCCTGTACAATCGATAGCTTTTCGTTCGGTTTGACGGTTCGAATGGTTGTGAGTTCAGAGAGGAGTTCGACAAGCTCGGGGTGCTCGCGAGAGAGTTCGTCAGTCTCGTCGGGATCGGCGGAGAGGTCATACAACTCAGCACCGGAGGCCGTATCGATGTACTTGAGGTCGTTACTTCGAACTGTTGCGAAGTGTGGGGCGTACCCGTTCAACTCCGCACGGTGTTTCGAGAACCGGTGGCTTTCCACGTCTGACACCACGAATTTGTCCGTGAACGACGCTGGATTGGGGCGCGATTCGGTGGCGAAATGTTCCAGCAGTTGTGGTAACCTCGTGAGCGAGAGAGGGTCTTTGATTGTCTGACACTCGCCTAAGCCGTGGACGAGAAACGGGACGTGGATGTTCTCCTCGTACAGTTGGTACTCGTGGCCGAATGTCCCGTGTTCACCGTGTGCTTCCCCGTGGTCTGCGTTGAATACCAACAACGTCTCGGGGGACTGTAGGTTCTTGTAGAGTCGCTCAACGAACCGATCAGCGGACCGAACACAGTCCCGGTAAGCTTCTTTTAGCCATTTGACCACATGAGAGGGTAGCCGCTGTTCGTCGTCCCGTTCGTACTGCATGAGCGAGTACAATGTCTTCGGCAGGTTTGTCTCGGTACGGAACTCCGACGGCAGGATGTACGGCTGATGTGTATCCATGACGAAAACCCAAGCGAAGTACGGCTCATCCATGTCGGACAGCTTCTGTTCAATTTCTTTGTAGAACGCTGTCCAGTGGGCAAACCACTCTCGCCGATTTCTCCACTTGAACCGGTCACCAATCTTTGTTCCGGTCAGGATGTCGTCTACAGTCCCCAACATTCCCACGTCGGGAAGCGTCTCGAAGCCATTATCTGCCCCCGGCCGGAGTTCGTAGAACTCGTCGAAGCCAGCGTCGAAATTCGTCTCGTACGCAGTCCATGGATTCGCGGTGAAACCAATTGTTTGGTATCCGAGCTGTTTAAATTGTTCCGGTATCGTTGTGTGGGTCTCCACGTGTCTTCCAATCGCGGCCCACCGTTCGTCAGAAGTGAACGCGCTGTTCCGCTCCGGTTCGCCAGTATGGGATACCGGTACTGAACAAGGCGTCCGAGGGCCAGGAGCAATCGCGTTCTCGTACACCACACCATCGTCGGCGAGCGAGGAGAGATAGGGAGTCTGCCCACCGTCACCGACGAACCCACACGCGTCGGCTCTGAGGCTGTCTACGGTCACCATCAGAACATTCTTCATTAGTGGTGAAGATGGTGGGTGCTCTGATAAATTCTTTCGTCGAAAACACATTGCATCTGATGGCGACAGCGAGAGAGAAGGGTATTTCAATCATTAATCTCGTAGACTATTTTCATGACGGACTTGACAGACCGAGCTGTGCTGGTGACCGGTGGCGCAGGGTTCATCGGTTCCTATCTAGCGGAAGAACTCCTTGAACGCGGTGCGGATGTTGTCGTCGCGGATGATTTCTCACGTGGGGGTTTTGAAAAGATTAGTCACCTTGAAGACGACATTGAGGTTCGACCGACTGACCTCACCACGCACAAGGGATGTATCGAGGCGACGGAAGGTGTCGACGACGTGTTTCACCTCGCCGCCGCTGTCGGCGGAATCCACTACATCAAGCGTGAGAATGTCCACGGTCTCACACCCAGTGTGTTGATGAACCAGCACATGCTGGAAGCGGCTCGAATTAACGATGTCGACCGGTTCCTGTTCGCGTCGAGCGCCTGTATTTACCGGCAGGAACACGACGACCTGAACCTGTTCAGTGAAGACCAGGGAATCCCTGCTGACCCACACAGCACGTACGGGTGGGCGAAAGTACTCGGGGAGGTCGCCTGCGAGGCGTACCAGACCGATACGGACCTGAAGACTGGTTCAGTCCGGATCTTCAACTGCTACGGGCCGCGTGAGAGCCTAGACCCGAAGAGCAGTCACGTCATTCCGTCGCTCTGTCGAAAAGTCATCGAAGAACCGGACGGTGGGTCCATCGAACTCTTCGGTGACGGGACGCAGGAACGTGGCTTCATCTACGTCACCGACCTCGTCGAGGGGATGATCGAAACGATCGAAAAGAAGGTTGATGGGGAACCGATTAATCTCGGTAACTCGATGGAGGTCGTCTCGATGAACGAGCTCGCGGAGAAGATTATCGAAATCAGCGGCAAGGATATATCAATCGAGCACGACCTCTCGAAGCCCACCGGGACGGACAAGTACGCCTGCGACATGACGAAGATGAAAGAGGAACTTGACTGGGAACCGGGTGTTTCGCTTGACGACGGTCTCCAGCAGGTCTTCGAATGGGCCAGGAGCGAACTCGAAGGAACTAAGCCGGTTGCTCCTGCAGAGGGAGATAACTGATATGACAATGTGGGATGGAGAACACGTTCTGGTCACGGGCGGTGCCTCGTTCATCGGTAGTCATCTGGTTGAGGATTTGGTCGAACACGGCGCGAATGTCCGAGTCGCAGACGACCTATCCAGCGGCGAAATGGTCAACCTTGAGGAGGTAAAAGACGACATCGAAGTCCTCGAGGGGAACCTCAAACACTACGACTTTGCGGACGAGGCGACGAAAGACATCGATACGGTGTTCCACCTCGCAGCTGACCACGGTGGACGTGGGTACATCTCGAACTACCCAGCCAACTGTGCGACGAACATGGCCCTGGACAATATCGTCTACGAGGCCGCCGCGAAGAACGGCGTCGAGCGAATCTCGTTCGCGTCCAGTGCTTGTACCTACCCGACTGACATCCAGCAGGAGAGACAGCGCCTCTCAGAGGATATGGTCAGCTTCGAGGAACGCGGTGGTGCCTACGCCGATGAAGTCTATGGATGGGCGAAACTCATGGGCGAACGGTCGCTCCACGCGTACGGTGAACAGTACGACATCGACACGAGCATCGTCCGTATCTTCACCGCTTATGGTCCACGCGAGAACGAGACCCACGCAATCGTCGCGTTCATGGCGAAGGCGTTCGCTGAACAAGACCCGTATCAGATTTGGGGCGACGGGGAGCAGACGCGGAACTTCACCTATGTGAAGGACATTACTCGGGCCCTTCGCCTTGCTGCTGAGAACGTCACTGATGGGACGCCGGTTAACGCTGGTATCAGCCGCTACGTGACGATGAATGAGGCCGTTGAACACGTCTTCGACCACCTCGGGTGGGAGCCGGATGAGATCAACTACATGACTGACAAGCCGGTCGGTGTCCGCCACCGCGCGGCAGACACGACTCGCGCTGAAGAACTCCTTGGCTGGGAACCGGAGTACACAGTCGAGGAGGGTATCAAGCGCACTCTCGACTGGTACGTAGAAGCCCGCGACAAGGAGTACGTCAAAGAGAACCTCGAAACGCTCCTCCACGAGCGATAACTAATCCTCGATCTTTTATAGATGCCAGAGTCAAACAAAGAGTACGTTCTCGTCACGGAGTACTTTCACCCGGATACTGCGTCGACTGGCCAACTGATGACAGATCTGGCCGTCGGTCTTCAGGAGCGTGGGCTCGATATGACGGTCTTTACTGGTCAGCCAAACTACCACAGTGGAGATAACGAGAAGCAACCGCACACCTCGACACACGAGGGGGTGCTGGTAAATCGCATTCGAGCGCCTCAAGTCAGGCAATCGTCCCTCCCTCGGCGCTTGTTCAACTGGACCGTTTTTACGGTCTGGATGTTCTTTGCACTGCTCTTCAGCCGGACCGAGAAGGAGCGTGAAGTCGTCTTCGTCTCTAATCCCCCGTTTTTACCGGTGGCTCTCTGGTTGGTTTGCCGGCTCCGTGGGTGGGCATATACCTACATCGTCTACGACCTGTATCCGGACCAACCGGCCGAGCTCGATTACATTACAGAGGGTGGTGTAATCGACACAGTTTGGGGTATGCTGAACCGTCGTGCGTTCTTAGCAGCCAAGCACGTCGTGGCACTCGGCCCAGTCATGAAACAGCGAATCAGCAACAACGCTGGCCGGAAGTTCGACGAGTCAAAGGTCGAGATCATCCACAATTGGGAAGACGAGGAGTTCATTGAACCCGTCCCCAAAGGAGATAACTGGTTCAGTGAAGAGCATGGGTTGGTCGAACCGTTCTCTGTGCTGTATTCCGGGAACATCGGGGACTTCCACGATTTGGAGACGCTCGTCGAAGGGTCGACCGAATTTCAGGATGAGAACGTCAAATTCCTCATCGTCGGACAGGGCGATAACAAGCAAAATATCGTTAGCCTCGCTGAGAAACACGGTGTAAAAGGCGAAACCGTTGACTTCCTTCCGTACCAGCCGTGGGACGACCTTCCGTACAGTCTCACCTCTGCCGACGTGTCTGTCGTGGCTGTGAAAGAAGGGTTCGAAGGTGTCTGTGTGTCGAGCAAGCTCTACACGGCGATGGCTACTGGGCAGCCAGTGCTCGTCATTTCCCAGCCGGACGACGACGAGGCACGAATCGTAGAGCAGTTCGAAGCCGGTATTCAGGTATCACAGGGTGATGTCGAGGGCATCGTTGAGGCGATCAACCGGTGGCAGTCAAATCCCGAACTCGTCCGGGAGCAAGGAAAGAACGCTCGCGAAGCCTTCGAGAACAACTTCACCGAAGACCAGTCCATCGACGAGTACTATCGGATGCTCGCTGGCACACTGCCGAACTGATACCGAGACCACGGGATTCGACCGGCCACCGGTCCTGGCTATCAGCAGGATTTCGGGTTCACTGACATCGGAAGACTCGCTTGTATCGTTTCAGTGCTCGATATCGAGTAGACTTGGTTACGGTGGTTATGGAATCTGGAATACCTGTCCCTCTCGACGACGACTGGTTGCTTTGGATACAACTGTGCACCGACACGATTCCAAGAAGTTTGACTCAACAATAGGCAGTCAACTTGACGGTCAGTTACAATCCACTCATATGCCGGTCCACTACCAGCACCACTTCTCTCGTGAAGGCTGGCCGTGTAATAGAGTGACACCCGTGTCAGATGATCATCACTCGTCCAATCTCCACCCGAATACTCAACAGCGAACCCGGCGGCTTCCAGTTCCGTAGGCGTCGTCACTCCCTTGTACGACAGCACCTCCAACTCACCGAATGCAATCGGGATGCTGGCACTCGCCGAGACCACCAACATGGCTATCGCAATCTGCTTCGCACCAACACCGAAACTCCACCCACGAACCAACCGAACCAACACGTACCCAGCCAACCCGAGCACAGGCAGGTGCACGAACGTCTGCACCCGGTACAGGAGGTTGATGTAATCGGCCGTCAACGCTGCGCTGAACGAGAGGCCGATGAGGACGATGGCACCGCCGAGCAACCCGAGTAGCCCGTGACCGACGCCGTCCTCGACGGTGTCTCCAACCCCCAGTGCGGACAACCCGAACGGAATCGCGAGGGGGAGCCCACCAGCGACGATGATCCAGTTCGTCTGCCACAGTCCTGGGAACACCGGTATCATCGTATTCACGCCCAATAGCAGGAACCACGAACCGAAGATCGCTCCAACGAACCCGCGTTGGAACCGTGCATCGAGATCGAGGAACCAGAGGAGCGCTACCGCCACAAGCACGACCCACGCGAATAGCAACCCTGGGACCTGGGTGATTCGAGCTTGCTGAATGATTCGAGCCCCGGTCAACGCCTCTAGGCCGTAATTGTACGTAGCAAACCAGCCCCAGTAGCCTAGTGCCAACAGGGTGAGTTCACGACTCTGCAACCGTCCGGCTGTCCCGAGCGCTAGCCCGGCCAGCACGGTCAGCGTCAGCGCGAACACCATCGCATCCAGATTGTGAATCGCCGGCAGCACTACGAAGACCGACCCAACGACGATCCACCATCTCGAATCCCGGTGCGCCCGGACCACGCCGATCACTGCAAGTGGCACCAGGAACAGTCCGACGGTCTGCTCGTCGACCGGCATCGACCTATGTAGGTACAGCCCCTCGATGGCCAGCGTCAGCCCGGCTAGCCCACCGGCTAAACGAGCCTGTCCAGCGTCCAATCCCAGCGACCCACCGAGCCGGCGAATCACACTGAGCAGGAACAGCGCTGGCAGTGTCCCCACGACCGAGATAACCCACTGCGAGTGATACAGTGCCTTCACTCCAGTCACCTCCGATATCATGGCGAGGAACATCGTGAAGTGCAATTCGTCGGTCGCCAGGTTCGCGAGCAACAGCTCACCTGCAGCGCGTGCGTCTCGAACGTGCCCAGCGTACACGAGCCCGTCGGGATTGAAGGGAAGAGGTGACTCGTACAGGGTCAGCGTCCGGAGCATCACGCCGATCGCGACGGTCAGGCAGACGACGAGGAAAAAGCGGCCACGGCGCACGAACGAATCACCTCGTGCTCACGAGTTCGTGTTCGTGAGGAGGGTGCGGGTTGGTGATTCGGGGCAAGGCCATTGTCGTTTGGTCATTTCGATGGCTGATAAAAATAGGTACCGTCTGTGAGGGCCGAACAACCGGTCGAAGGCGGGACAATGTACGACCAGAGTTGCGGAACTGAGCTCTATTGTTTTTTCTCGGCAGTCGCCTGCTCACGCCCCGCGTCCGTTATCCAGAAGATGCGTGTGCCGGCGACCTTCTTCGACGACAGTGCCCCATCGTCCACAAGCTTCTCCAACCGTTTGTAGACCCCCTGTCGGGACATATCGAGCGTCTCGGTCAATTCGGTCGGATGGAGGACGGGATCGGGAGAACGGACGAATTGCTGGAGAATTTCGATGTCGGTGACAGTTGGTTTTCGCCCAGCCCCAGTCATTGCCCGAATCATCAGTGTCCAACGTGAAGTATTGTAGGATTGATATTTGGCTCCGGGTGGATATTAATCACCGCACGGTAACAATTATGTGCCCGAAGAAAGACTACCCTATAGAGACGCTACGTGGCGGTTTCGTCACGAAAGGAATGTGGCGACCGTGTTGCCGCACGGACGCCGCGTAGGGTCGGCCAATACCGACATGTTCGAAAATGTTCCGCGGGGCCTTCAATGGCCCGCCCGAGTAGTTGCAACGCGACCAACCGAGGCGAAGCAGCGGTTTAGCGACTGTGGGGGGAGTCGATGACAGACCTCCAGACTATCGAGGCCCGAGTTGCAGCTCTGGAGACTATCGTGGAGGAGCAGGCCAACTCTATCAGAGAACTTGAGGCCGACCTCGAACAGGCACACGAGGATCGGGAGTCTCTGGAAGAGCGGTGCGCAGTTCTCGAAGATACGGTCGAGAGGCAGGACGCACTCCTGGATGCTCTCAGGAAACGAGGAGCGGTTACTCGTAGACAGGTCGCAGAACTCCAATCCAGAGAACTCGAGAAGGGAGCGCATCTCCGGTACGACCACGTCGAACCGACGGTAGAACACCTCGACGTCGACGGCGACCGGCTCGAACGATTCACCGGTGACACCGGAATGGAATGGGTCCGGCTCCCCGATAGTACCGACCCATTGGACCGCTCCGGGACCACCACGCTCCCGGCAGCTGATCTCCTTCCGATTCAGCAACTTGCGTGGATGGACGAAGATCTCCTTGCCAGTGCCGCCAGCAAACGCGCGGACTACATCGCGGCGAAGGTCTGGGCAGAACGCGGGAAACACACACCGGGGAGTGTCTGGTCGAAGGGCTGTCGCAGCGTTCGCGAGTACATCGATGCGAGTGACATCAGGCTACACATCAAATCTGAACTCGAGCGCGAGGACGAATCCCTCAGTCACGACTACGCGAAGAAACTCGCTGGTCGGGCGATGCAACGAATCCGTGAACTCGCGAAGAATCGCGTCTATATCGAGCGACGGTCACACCGGAAAGACGGTCTCAAGTACAAAGAGCGCCGGCTAGTCGTCCCGACCGATTCAGAGATTCCAGGTGAGACGGCACCGAACACTGACCCTCCGGGGACAATCGGTGTCCCCGGGTGACGCTGTCCCCGGCCAGCGCGTGAGCACTGACGACCACTGAACTCCCACAGGACACACGACACACGGACGATACGGTTCCCTGTTCGCGGCTGGGCTACCTGTGGGTCTACCTCTCGAACGGCGGTCGACGGCACTAACAAGCGACAAGCTGGAGCATGTCCACCAGGGACACCAACTGTCCCCGGAACGCTGGGTGCCGGCGAGACACACGAGGAAGAGTGTCGCGAACACGTGGGGAATCGAGCCGATATTTCACACCCGGGCGCTGCTGAGTCGGCAGCCGGCGCTGAAGTTCACGGCGATGAAAACCCGAGCGTTGGTGTAGCAGCCGTCTACGCCTTCGAGATGTACGTGATGACGATGTGCTGGGTCTCGAAGTCCTCCAGCATCGCCCCGACGCGCCCGACGAGGATCGTCTCGAGCCTGATGGTCGCCTGTTCGGTGAACATCTCGAGGACGGTCCCATCCTCGACGCTGACATTGTCGACGTACACTTCCCAATGCCGAGCAACGGCAAGCAAGCGACCTTCGCCGACACCGTCTCCAGTTCTTTTTTCAAACTGGATCACGCCCTGACCTGGCAGCAGAATCGACGCCTATGTCAGATTTACAGTGCGAGAAGTCCTCGAAAATTCGCCCGACTGTTTCCGACGGTGATTCGGGCCAGTATATAAGGACCTTCGATGGAGTACTGTGCTGAGTTTCTTGGGCAAGTTAAAGGTGTGCTGCACATTCGGAATAACCCCATTGTGTATGCCGATTTGCTGTGCAGCACATTCGTGATGTGCAGCAGATCGTAGTGCACACCAAAACTGGTAGTGAACGCGAGTGGGTTCTGCTCAACTCACCTGTTTATTACCAATATTTGTCAATTTTTACAAACGGCTCACAGATTGTTCCACCGTTTCCTCGAACGGCGGTCGACGGCATTACCAGGCGACAGGCTGGACCGCGTCCACCGAGGACACCAACAGTCCCTGAAATACCGGACAACGGAGAACATCTTGAGAATAATATCGCGAGCACGTGGAACCCCGAACCGGTCTTCCACACGTCCAAATCCGCAACTGCTCCGTGTCTGCGCCCTAGTGGATTGCCACTTACTGATACTGCTGGCAGACGCGTTCGATACCTTCCTCGAACGTGATCCCGGGCTCCCAGCCGGTCGCATCACGAATCTTCGAGATATCAGCCATCGTGTCGTGGACGTACACGTCGTCCGGAATCGGGTTCTCGACGTACTCCGGGTCGATGTTCGTCCCGAGTTCGTCGTTCAGCATCTCCACGACGGTGTTGAAGGAATAGCTCTCGCCAGTCCCGAGGTTGAAGATTCCGTCCAGTCGCTCTTCAGCAGCCACGACCAGTCCCTGCACGATGTCGTCGACGTGGGTGAAGTCCCGAGTCTGCGTCCCATCATCATACAAGACAGGTGACTCGCCGTTAGCCATATCGTCGGCGAACTGGGCGATGACGTTCGCGTACTCGCCTTTGTGTTCCTCGCTGCCGCCGTAGCCCTGGTAGACGGAGAAGAACCGCATCCCTGCGGCGGACATGTCGTAGAAGTTCGAGTAGTACTCGGCGTAGCGCTCTCGCGCGAGCTTCGACGCTTCGTAGCCTGTCCGCGCTTCGACGTCCATGTCTTCCGGGGAGGGCTCCGTGCGGTTCCCGTAGATCGACGAGGTCGACGCGTACACCAGGGTGTCACAGCCTGCCTTCTGTGCCTGTTCGACGACGTTCACGAACCCGTCGACGTTCACTTCAGCCCCCCGATGCGGGTTCTCCTCGTGCATCGCGTACGAGGAGAGCGCCGCAAGGTGGAACACCAAGTCTACATCGACTGGAAGGTCGTCGTCGAGGACGCTCGCCTCGACGAACTCGACAGCGTCGTCCAGGTTCTCCGGTTTGCCGAGGTAGCCGTCGTCGAGTGCGATCACGTCGTTCGATTCTGCGAGATGATTCGCGAGGTTCGAACCGATGAAGCCAGCTCCCCCTGTGACGAGGACCCGTTTTCCGTCCATACTGTTTCTGGCTCGAAACGTAACTAAAGCCTACTGGCTCTCTTTCCGTAACTGTCGGGACTGATTACTATCTGGTGAATCGGTGTCACGTCACGCCTCAAGGTAGCCAAAAATACTATCTTGCTCTGGTTAAGTGGAAAATATGATATGAAAGCTGTCGTTCTAGCTGCTGGGAAGGGGACACGCCTCCGCCCGCTAACCGACGATAATCCGAAAGGGATGGTGGAAGTCGCAGGTAAGCCGATTATCACGCACTGTCTGGAACAGCTCAAAGAGCTTGGTGCAGACGAGTTCATCATCGTCGTTGGCTACATGAAGGAGAAGATCGTGAGTCACTACGGCGATGAGTTCGAGGGCATCCCCATCACCTACACTCACCAACGCGAACAGAATGGCCTAGCGCACGCACTCTTGACCGTGGAAGAGCACATCGACGACGACTTCATGCTGATGCTCGGGGACAACATCTTCCAGGCCAACCTACAAGATGTGGTCCGTCGGCAACGAGAAGACCGTGCAGATGCGGCCTTCCTCGTCGAAGAGGTGCCGTGGGAAGACGCAAGTCGCTATGGCGTGTGCGACACGAACCAGTACGGCGAGATCACGGATGTCATCGAGAAGCCAGAGGACCCGCCGTTGAATCTGGTGATGACTGGGTTCTATACGTTTACCCCCGCCATTTTCCACGCCTGCCATCTCGTCCAGCCGTCGAACCGCGGCGAGTACGAAATCTCTGATGCGGTCGACCTCTTGATCCAGAGCGGGCGGACCATCGACGCGATTCGCATCGATGGCTGGCGGTCCGATATCGGATACCCAGAGGACCGGGACAAGGCAGAAGAACGCCTTGAACAGTTGGTTGAAGCGTAGTTCGTCAATCCGGTACTTTTACTCACAGAAATAGGTGCTGTCTGTTGGGGGAAATCGCTGTAATCGGATACCATCGATATGAGCGTCTTCACTATTCTTGCACACTGACGCCCTCCACCAACCGATACTCGTACTGGGAGTTCCCTTCACCCTGTGACGTCCGACGGATCACGTACTCCGCCCGGTAGAGGTCAGACAGCACACTCGAGGCTCCACCCGTCCTGTATCTGGTCTGGTCCGCGACGCCCTCGCTATCCATCCACTCCTCGGTAGACAGTGCTTTACAGACCCGGCCGCGGTGGGTATCCGCCCTGACGGTAATCTCCTCTTCTTTGGCCTTCGCATCCCCCGCAACTGAAGCCTCGGCACGGACCGCTTCGATGGATGCCCTGATGGCCTCCATGTTCTGCGAGTACGAGTCGTCGAGCTGTGGTTGCTCAGAGAGCCAGCCCTGACCCCAGGACTCGCTCGTCTGTCGACTCAGCCAACCGTAACTCCAGTGGGGTGAAATCACGACGGGCGGGTCCGTCTCGACGATGCGACCGCATTCACGTGCTACCGAGAGGCTGTCTCGAGGTTCTCCAAGCGCGGACAGCGTACGAAGACAGGCGTTCTTTCCCAGGCCGACAATCACGTCGGGGTCGACCTGCTCGATCTCTTCCTGAAGGTATGACTTGCAGTGTGCGAACTCCTCGTTGCGGACCTGGTCGTCGATACCACCTTCTGGTGGGCACTTGATCGCGTCCGCCATCCACACGGACGTCATGTCCACACCGGGAATCGGCTCGAGCAGTTTCTCCAGGATGGGCCCGCCAGTCCACTGGTCCATGAACTTCTCCGTAATCTCATCGTTGTATTCGGCCCAGTCGTCGTAGTCATCCCAGTCGAACTGGTGACTGGGCTCGATGGTGACGAACATCACGTCGCCATCGGGATCGAACAGGCCAGGATTCACACGGCACGACCGGCCGTCTTCATGGGCCGGACATCCAGCACAGGCTCCCCCACCATCCAGTGCGTTCTGTCGGACTCGTTCTATCCACTCAGTTGTCATATCTCGACGTCGTAGTCATTCGACATAGTTCTCCGGGAGAGACCTCTATAGGAAGGAACCAATCTGTCGAGCAAGTTCTGGGCCCCGGCAGCATCGAGACGTGCATTCACTGACCCAGACCCCTCCCTGAAAGGTCTGGGCCGATGAATCGCCCCCACAGGTCGTCTCTGCGATTCTCAGGTCGTTCAGGACTGGGAGAACCCCCGCAAAGTGGCCTGTGCGGGAATTGACGCTCGAACTAGGACGGGCATATGCTGAAAGGGCGAAATCCGGGGACAGTCGCAGAAACCAGGAATCGGCTGTCTTCGATGGACT
Organism: Haloarchaeobius sp. HME9146; assembly: GCF_025399835.1. Taxonomy (NCBI): domain Archaea; kingdom Methanobacteriati; phylum Methanobacteriota; class Halobacteria; order Halobacteriales; family Halorubellaceae; genus Haloarchaeobius; species Haloarchaeobius sp. HME9146. Next base: position 296,011 of record NZ_JAODVR010000002.1, on the reverse strand, counting down.
GAGAGCTGTAGAGCTAGATATCCGTAGAACCATTCAAACTAGACACCAGCGAATTCCCCGGGAAAATCTTCAGACACGGTTTCCGTCTCTCGATTTCACCCCCGAAGAACAACCGCTTTCGACGCTAGAAAGCCAGCATTGAAACCGTTCAACCCCCCGATATCGGGCGTCTCGAGACGACCCTGAACCCAGAGTCGCGACTACCCAGTTCATCCAGTCATCGAACCCTTCCAACCGCTCTCGCAGTACCGCCACAGGCCACCTTGCGGAGCAGCAGTCCAATCTGAATCCGCTGAGCATCGTCCAGACCACGTTTTCGCGCTGCTACAGGCGCGAGTCGCTACTCACCCACTCTGAAAAACATGTCCGAAAGCGTGGTCAGTCAGACAGCCGGTCCCGCAGATAGTCGGCCGGGTAGACGGCAGTCATGCCTGGCGTGTCGATTCGGAACTGGTAGGGCGGGGTCTTCGGACTGTAGGTCTTCTCGACGCGGGGTTCGCCCTCGAGGGGGTCGTTCAGTGCGGCGAGGACCTCGTGCCCACCTGCGTGGGTCATGACGACCCAGATAGCCTCTTCGGGCTCGCACGCGGCCATCTTGTCGTAATCCGCGGGAACTGCCCGACGGACGTCGTTGTTGATGCGTTCGACCTCGACCGTGACCACGATTTCACCCGCGGCATCCAGCCCTGCGAGGTCCAGGCGACGGTTCTCGTCCAGGTCGTAGTACGGTTGCACCCGAACCACGGCCGAATCTGGGTCTGCAACGTAGTTCTGTTCCAGATGTCGTCTGGCGACCTCGACCGCGAGGACGTGCTGGCTGGACTCTTCGAGGTCGCCTTTCCCGTGGCCGTAGTCGACGCCTTCGCGATAGCTCTCGCCGATTGCCTTCCGACCATCGACGGTCACCGTGAACAGCCGGTGCGGATGGTCGGTGTCGTGGGTCAGTAAGTTGGCGTCTATGAGGTCCTGCACGGCATCGCTGGCGATACCGACGTACTCCTGGAGTCGAATCATGCTGTCGTGGAGCAGGTCGTATTCTGGCGCATCGTATCGAAGCTGCTGGGCGTTGTACACCGCCTGCAGGAACATGAGCTGGCGGTCTGAGTGTGGCGATGCAGCACGCTCGGCAGCGGCGAGCTTCAGATTGAGCGCGCAGATCGGCACGTCGTCAGGGTCGGTATCTGCGAGTGAGCTACAGCACTCGATGGCCCGGACCATCCCCATCGAACTGGGGTCGTACCGGTTCCCACACTCCCGACAGCGAAGGGCGTGGAGTCCCCGGTCGTAGGCAACCGTGGGTGGCATCCGTTTGGTGTAGGGAAGTGCAGAATCGACTCTGACGCCTTCGCTGGCCGAGTCTGGGGCATCGAGGGCAGGCTCATCGACCGGGTCTGAAGTTGTGCTTGCCTGCCCGAGGGCCAACCCTGCTTCGGCCAATGTGCGCTCTTGAACCGAGACGAGTGTCTCATCGACCGACCACCGTTCCTTCTGACGGCGTTTCGTCCCTGCTGGATGCCCGAGTGGTGGCGGTAACGACGCCACTGTGAACGGCCGTGGTTCTGCCAACCCGAATCCAGCGGGAAGCTTCACCAGCCACTGGCCGCGTCGCAAGGCGCGAAGACGGTTCCCGACCTCGGTCGCGTCCATGTCGTCGGTCGCGAGCCGGCGGGCAAGGTCCCTGTCGTTCGGAACGTTCCCCGTGACCACTGTCGAAACGTTGTTCAGAATCTCGTCGTAGACGTCGCGCTCTCGTCGTAACTGCCCGGGGAACTGCATCGCGAGCGTGACCGAGCAGCCGAAGCCCCGGGCCTGGGCGAGCAGTTCTTTCAGGAGGTCAGAGATGGCGACGCTCGCGGCTTCTTCGATGTAGAGGTTCACCAGCGGGCGCTCGTCCGCATCGCTGCGAGCCGCCCGTCGACGCAGGGCGGTCCAGAGGTTCGAGAGGACGACCAGCGTGAGGACGCGCTGAGCCTGTGGGCGGAGCGAGCCCGTGTCGAGGATGATGACGACGTTCTCGTCGAGGTAGTCTGCGAGGTCGAAGTGGGAATCGCCCTCCCCGGGGACGTGGTTGAAGATTCTGGCCAGGCGCTGGTCGACGGGGATCTTCTCGATGCGGTTCGCGACGCCCTGCATGATCTCGTCGAACGACCGGGCCTTATTCGCGACCACGCCGGCGAGCAGTTGTTCAAGCGAGGCATCAGACACGGCGGGCGCAGTCTGGCGTTCGTGAAGCTGGCGAACCGCGGTCTCGAGGTCACTGTGTGCGTAGGCGTCACTGCCACTCACTGGGTCGTACAGCGCCTTCACGAGGTAGCGGATGATATCTGGAGAGCGGACCGCCCGCTCGAAGCGTTCGACACCCATGACCTGACCCAGTATCTCGAGGTAGTGGTCGACGCTGTCCTCGACCGCAGTGGTCCGGGGCACGCCCGCGGCGAGCTGGTCGCGGATATCGAAGAAGGAGAACGCGGGAAGGGTCTGTGAACAGTCGAAGTACAGCACGTTCTCGAGGTGGCCGTACCGCGCAAAGTGCGCTCGCAGGTAGTCCGTGGCCATCCCGTCTCCCTTGGGGTCGATGAGGATGCTCGCACCGTCGGTGGCGCGGTGGTTCTCCAGCATCGCTGTGGTAAGCGCGGTCGACTTCCCCGAACCTGTCTTCCCGAACCAGGCGACGTGCATGGGCTGGAGTTCGGGAGGCAGGACGACCGGTTCGGGATGAACCGTTCCGTCCGTGGTCAGGGGCTTCCCCAGGGCGAGTCCGGCTCCGCGATACCGGTCCAGCACGGTCTGTGGCGGCTGGGGGACCGACCGACGTTCTCCCGGTGTGGCATCGACGCTTCGTGTGCCATCTGCGGTGAGGGCTGCCCCATCGAGCAGGCAGAAACTCCCGAGTTCGTGGACATCGACGACCAGCCCGGGACTCTCGGGGCGACGCCACGGCATCTTGCTGAGACGCCCGTATTTCGGCTGGTACAGCGTCCGATCGCGTACGTCCTGCAGGACCTTCTCGGCTGCCGAGCCAGTCCTGACTCGTCCTGTGACCTCGTAGCAGGTGTGGCTTACGTGACTGAGCGCGTCGGCGAGCTCCCGGGCGAGTGCATCGGCTGGTTCCTGACGCCGCTTCCCTGCGACGACCAGCCGGGCGTTCACGTCGAACGAGCGCCGTGAGTCACGCGACGCGAGCTCTTCGAGACGCTCCTCGTCGTCCTGGGTGAGTAGCACCTCGTCCGGAGCCCCGAACAGGGCGGTCGTGAGCTGGTCGCTCACGTGGTCGTGCTGGTTCTCGATGCTCTCGACCCGGGCAGCGCGTTGCCCCGACCAGTCCGCACGTGGACGCAGCAGGATCTGGTACACCATCGGCAGTGGAGACTCGGCCATCGCCTCGACGATGCCGGCCAGTGGGACTCTCGCTGTGGCGTCGGTCAGAAACGACTCGAATTTCGTAAGGCGAGTCTGCCAGTCCTTCGGATGGCTGACCCGGCCACAGTACTCGACCGCAGCGAGGGCTCTGGAATCCTGCACGACGCGGTCCGGTGCCCATTGTTGCGAGCTAAATTCGTAGCCATCGGGAAAGAGACTCCGCAGGATGCGCCGCGTGGCGTCGAGCGCCTGTGTGTCGACGCCCACGTAGTACGTGGTCTCCTCGCCATCGCTGACGAGCAGGGCCTCGAGTGTCGGACTCGGACTTCCCCTGAAGCGGTCGAGGAACGATTCTTTCTGAGACTCGAGTCGCACCTGATGCAACCGCCGGAACTGCGCCACGACCGTCTCTGCGTCGAGCGCCTCGGCTGTGGGCTGGATTCGAACGTACGAGCGCGAGTCGTCGGCCGTGACGGGCAGGCTATCTGTATCTGGGGGTGTGCGTGGGTGTGACATCTCGTCGCCGCGGTCTGGCTGGCGAATCGACGCATGAGACCCGCATAAAGAGCTATGTCAGCATGTGGCACGCATTGGTTCTTTGTCGCGTTTTTTCATTCCTCCAGTAAGGCGGCCCGCTCGCTCGCCGGCCAGCTCGTCCGTCGACCGCTCCCCTCGTCGGGTCCAGCGGGTTAGCCCCCCGGTCCTGCGCCCTGCGGTGCTCGGACACGGTGGACTAACTCCACTGGCCGCGGTCGACGGCCGGGCCTGGCGCGCGTGCTGGAAATTTTGCCCCTGAGCCCGCGCGCCGCTCGCGCCCCCAAGGGGCACGAGCGAAGGCGCAAGCGGCGCGCGGAGACGAGTCTCGGTGTTGTGTGTCGATGAAAACCGCGATGGTCAAGATCGCGGTGTCGGGCGTTGCGAGAACGCCTTCGGAGTGAGTACTCCAATGTCAAGCAAGAACGCACTCGGCAAAGAAGGTACGGAAACGGTACTGGCAACTGAACAGTCGGCGCTGGACGCGTGGACGGCGGCGGAATCGGAGAGAGCGTGGGGGGCGGAGACCCCAGAACTGCAGGCGACGTATGCACAGGAGCGGGCGGCACGGGTCGACGTGACCTACGAGGAGAGACGGGGGCTGACGCTGGAGGCCGAGGAACGGCTGGCAGCGCGGGAGTGGGAGATCGAACGGACGAGAACCCGGTATGACCGGGAACAGCACTCGGACAGAGAGGCGAGAACTTCGAAATCGGTTGCGACAGGGAGCATCGCGAAGAGAGCAGACTTCCAGGCGCGCGCGGCGTGTGTGAACGAGCGGTTGGATAAGACGAAAGCGGACCCGAGAGAACGGGTGTCGAAATCGAAATTGGGAGTCATCAACCAGCAGGCGGCGCGCATCCATGGAGAGTTCAGAAAGTCGTCGCGGGCGGCACTCTCGCGTGAACTGGCCGAGCACGTGGTCGCGGGGAAGGACGGACTGAGCAGTGCGGTGGCGGTGATGGAAGCAGAACGGACGCGGCGCGGGACGGTCGTGCCGATCTCGGCGGTCGGAGACGTGAACAGTAGCGAGGTGAGCATCGAGGGTCGCGTACAGACCCTGTGGGAGCCGTCGTCATCGAAGATTCAACAGGTGGGCCTCGTCGAGGACGAGAGCGGCGTGGTGAAGGTGACGGTCTGGAAGCGCGCGAAGCAACCCCTGTTCGCGGAAGGCGATGTGGTCCGTATTCATGCGGCGGCGAAGAGCTGGTACGAGGGCCGGTGCAGCCTGGCACTGACGGGCTGGTCGCGTGTGACCTTCCCCGAGCGCGGGCGGTGGTGGTCGAGCGAGTAGTCGTCGGTCGCGGCCCTTTCTTTTTGCCTCCTGGTGTAATTGGTGCAGTCGCTTCTCACAGAGATGTAATGTGGACGCCCACGAGTTCAGTCGGGGGTCGGTGACTAGAGCCCACCATTCGGGTCGATTTATCTGTCACGCGAATGGAAACTGGTGTACGGATCCCTTTCAGCGGATTAAGAACATACGAAATTCTGGGTCTCGCGCACCTCTTCGCAGGCGGATCGTCTTCGATGCCGTTGGTCATCAAATCTCGATGAACCGCCTCGGGGTCAAACCCCGGGGTACTCGCGTTGGTTTTCTGAATACAAGAAGGAAGTCAACCTCTTCAGGGATGGCACGAATCCGACAATGGCGTGCGTCCACACAGTTATCCGAACCGGGCGCCTACTCCTAGGGATGTCAAACAATAAACGAGGCCGATACGAGAACGCAGGCAACGACCCCCGAAAACGGCCAGAACGAGCGGAAGAGAAGGTACGTGACCGCGCCCATGAAGCCCGTGCGATGGACGGTGACCCTGGAGGACGGCTTGGTGCCCTCGATGAGGCACTCGAGACCCACAGCTATCCAACCACGACAAACGAACTGGTCGAGGCCTATGGAGACTACGAGATCGAAACGCAGGGCGGATCAGAATCCCTCGAAGACGTGCTTTCCCGAACCGAAAACCAGACCTACGACTCCGCCGATGACGTTCGAAGCAGAGTACTGGGATTGGTACATCGCTAATCCTGGTGTCTCAACATCCACTCTCGCCCGTCTACACTCCTGAGTCCAATTTTGCAGTATATTGTATGTAGGGTCTCTCGATAGGCCAATCCCTCTCTTCTTTCAGCAACATTTCACGGCGGGGAGGAGGTCACGAGGGCCGGCAGCGCCGCTTGCCCGTTTCAGTGCTGATTGCGAACTCTATCTGTGGTCTGGGTCGTTCCTGCCCACAAGATTAATGCCCATTAAGCATAAATTTCTGTTTGATTATGACCAAAGGGCATTTCGGGTCGGCAGGTGCCAGCATCGACCACGGAGATGCGAGCGTTCTCTTCCCTGTCGGCGACCTCGACGCGGAGGTTTTGCAGGGTCGAGACGCTGAACTCGCGCTTACAGAGACCGATGGCGCGGACGTCATCGTCATCGCTCCAACGTCCATGGCGAGCAGCTACTTCCTCACCCAGCACGGCCTCACCGTGATTCCCATCGGTGAACTCTCTCCGACGGTCCAGTCACAGCTTTCAGAGGTGCGCGACGTACCCATCGAGGCGTTCGAGTTCATCCAGATCGGCAAGTGGACTGCAGAGAGCTCGAACCACTCTCTCGCCGAATACACCGATGCCTGACCGCCAGCAGGTGGGTCCAATCAGCACACTCCAGAGAGCCAATCGGCACTCCCAATGAAAGAAACGTTCGAAGCGGACTATCCAGATGCAGCTCCGGTCATCGAGCAAGCCGTCGCGAAACACGGTGAGACGTGGGTGCTAGCGCAATACTACGAGAAACTCTACCCCCTTGGCCGCTTGCTGGAGATGCCTGAGAAGGAGGAACTCCCGTTCTATGACGAAGCGGAACACGATACCCTGACCGAAGACGAACGGGGCGAACGCTACCGGGCATGGGGCGAGTACCGCGAGAACCTCCGCACGGGGACGAAGCCAAGAGACTGACACATCGTGCGAGCACAATCCTGCGTCTCCGAGTGCGGGTCAAGCGGAAAACGACAGGCGGAGAACTCAAACTGGTGCTCCTCCTAAATGAGCCAAGCGGTCAGATAATGATTACAGGACCCAATGTCGGTCAGGCGGAATACGCGACTCTCCCAGAAACAATCGATATTCTTCGATATAGTGCTGAGAGTTTGAGTCTAAACTTCACCCGATGGGATGAACGATACGTGACCGGACCGAGTCTCTATTTCATCATCGTCGCAGACATCGATTTCGGCAAGTACACCGACCCGTTAGGAGACAATACCTGGCCTGTCAAGCACTGTCCAGCAGTCACGATCTCATCTGACGAGTTCATCAATGCTGCCCGCAACGTGGCGTTCAGCTGCGATGGGGCGGTCGTGATCGCTGCAGACCGGACGATACAGGAACAACTGGTTCGTGTTCGAAGCCCGAGTGCTACCGAACCAACCGAAGAGCCACCCATTGCGTCTGCTAATTGGATGGGGACCAAGCATCTCAGTGCGCTCGAGATCTCTCTCCGCGAAGAGGTCCTTGCCGCGGTGACACTCAGTGAAGAGAACGGGCGTGTGACAACCTTTCGAGACGGGAAATACAACGATTTCGAACGTGACGAACTCGGGGGACGGTGGCGCATCAGAAGATAAACGAGGGTATCTTCGAAGCGGCCTATCGGCTTGAGATGACGACGAACCCGTACGACCCGAACCGGTAGAGTTGCTCCTGTAGGAAGATCGGTCTGGCCCTTCCACACGGTATTTTATCCCTCCCTCAGGAGTGAGGGAGATTCCTCAGATGGAAACCAATACAGACCCACCGCACGACGACGATCAGCACAGCCTACCAGACGATTTCGAGACGACCGAGCACATCTACCGAACCGACACGGGGGCATCGATCAAGCTCACGATGACCCGGGGAACCGGGACTCGTGACCAGGAGCGCCTCGAAGGGACGGTGAAAGCACCGACCGTCGAACAGGCGAAAGCAGACATCGACGAACTGTTCCCGAAGCTGTGCCGCCTCGCCGAAGCCGCACGAGCGTTCGACCCGAGCATCGACATCAGCGAGTAAGCATCCTCCCACAACCTATGCCACTATCCATGCGAATCCGATAGCCACGAACAGTTCGAACGACGCCACCTCGGCCGAGATCGTGACCGTAGCGATGCACTCCAAACGTATCTCGACGATTGGTGACTAATCTGAATCAGTTATCGATTTTATCGGCCCCGGGGCGCTGAGGCGCGTCACGTGCCTCCTGAACCAATGTCGATAGAATTCCAGACCGCAGAGAAGCACCGCAGAACCGACACTCACGAACACCTGCTCGTTCGGGTGACCGAACGAGCCACCACGAGAGGAACGCAGACTCATGACCGGACCTACGTCAGGTGTCGTGCCTGTGGCCAGGAACGGCTGACGGAGCAGGAGTTCTCGGAGTCGTGCGGCGCGGTCACTTTCCCCGGACTGTTGACCAGTACTGGCTACGAGATTGAGGACCCACGGACGTACCGCGCCTTAACCGAAGAAATGGAGGTCAAGTTCGGTGACATCGGGCCGAGATACAGGATACACAGCCAATCAGGAAAGACGTACACGGTGGACCTCGAATCGAAGACGTGCTCCTGCCCGGACCATGTAAAACGCGCTCCTAAGGGCGGATGCAAGCATTACCGGCGCGTGCTCTTCGCCTGCGAAGCTGGAGTGGTTCCTGGGCCCGAAGGCGTCTTTGTCAGGTGATGAACCTCGAAGAGTCGGACGAGAGAAGCCGGCCCAGATGGCTCGTTTTGCGGGTCATGCTGTAGAGCGATTGTATCGGCCCACTGGGGGTGCGGGGCGTTCGCCCCGTTTCGACCATGTCGTCAGAACGAACTCAACCAGCGACGGCTAGAACCGACTCCCGATCGACTCGATGCAACGAATGCGGTGGCCGACTCACCCACGAGGCAGCAGACACGAGCTGTCGTGACTGTGGCCTCATCGTCGATGGACCAGCCTTCGAACCGGGCATCACCCAATTCGAGCATACGGGTGCCCCGCTTACAGCGACGAGGCACGACCGCGGGCTCTCAACCGCGATCTGGGTGACCAGGGACTCGAAGGGGAACCAACTCTCGGCCCGTGAGCGACGGCGTGTCTACCGGATGCAGCGCGAGCATCACCGTGGGCGCTGGCAGTCGACGGCCGAACAGAACCTCTCCCGTGGCTGTCGAGAGGTGTCGCGACTGAGCGGGATGCTCGACCTCTCTCGTACTGTCCGCGAGGAAGCGTCGACCCTGTTCCGTGCCGCCCAGACGGCAGACCTGCTTCTTGGGCGGTCGGTCGAGGCGATGGCCGCGGCCTGTGTCTACGCGACGTGTCGCTGTCGTGGGCTTGGGAGAACTCGCGAGGAGGTGCTCTGCTGTGTGGAATGTCCCGCAGGCCTGGTTGATGCGTGCTATCGCGCCCTGCAGAAACAGTTCCAGCTCGATACCCAGCCGACCTCCTACGATGCCCGACTTTCGCGACTCCTCTCTGAACTCGACGTCCCGGACGACCTCTCGCGTCGCGCCCGCGAACTCGGGAGACGAGCACGGGAACAGGGACTGACGAATGGCCGGCGTCCATCCGGTATCGCGGCGGCCTGTCTGTATCTGGCGGTGCGGGAGGCGAGATACCCACTGACTCAGAAAGCCATCGCAGACGCGGCGGGGTCGACGGCCACCACGCTTCGGGCTCGGTACAGGGAACTCTCCGCAGCCGATTCTATCGCCCCCTGAGGGGTGCGGGGGGTTGCCGAATCGACCACCTCGTCATACGGATGAAACCAGACAGCAACAACGACCATGAACTGCAGCAGGCGCGTCGACACCGATGTCAAGGCCCTGCTGATGAGGGGAGGCACCCAACAGAGAGCGTACCGGGAATCCTGACCGATGGCGGTCGGAAGACTGCCGCTGACGAACAGGACGGAGAGGACGAATGCGCTTGTGAAGACCTGACCGACGGCTTCCCCTGCTGGCACTGTTACCGGACTGGGGCACGAACGTTCGAAACCTGATGTGGGGCCACTCTGTTCGAGGTATACAGAGTACTCTGTCGGTAGCTCTGAAATATCAATACAAACCAGTTGGTATTTCTAGACTAGTAATTGGAATTATCCTGTGCTAATCAGTTGCATACCTTTATGCTATCGCCGATTGAGGTATCCAGTGGAACTTCATCCGCTGCGGTGCCTGCGAGCTTTGTCTAGCTGTGCTTCGCCGAGAGGTGTCGTTCTTCCATATACCATGACCGCAACTGCTGCACGATTAGCAACGGGTATCGACCGTACGAAACACGCCCTTCGCTGGGTGATCCTCGGTGGAATAATGATCACCGTGTTCAGTATGCCTGTGCTCGCCCAGGGGAGTGGCAGTGCATTCTGCACCACCGATATGGCGGATACCATCCGGAATCTGTTCTCTGTCATCCAGTTCGGCGGTCCCCTCGTCGGGGGCTTGCTCGCGCTCGGGGCCGCAGTTGCGACGCCGATGGTTCGACGCTCCGACCTCAAGCAGGAGCTGAAAGAGGTGCGCAACCAGGGCATCGTCTGGGGTGTCATCGTCGCCCCGCTCGGGACTGTCATCATCCAGTTCCTGCTGACCAGTGTCGTCGCTGGAGGTGCGAGTTGCGCCTTCTGAGGGCACAGGTCGCACTCCTCGTCGTCACGGTGGCCCTGCTCGCAGCCGTCCAGAGTGCTGCCTCACGCCCAGGAGCACCACCGGGGCTGGACCACGGCCTCTCCAACGAGACGTTCTACCCGCTCTGGGCGGGCGATCTCGACAACCGGACGGTCGACGAGAACGCCTCGGCCTTCGAGGAACTGAGTGCCCTGACCGACATCCCATTCGCGGCCCCACCACCGGCCGTTGAGCGGTGGAACGCCGGTGACATCGAGGACTACCCCCGGACAGACCACACCGTCTCGGTCTACCCACAGGCCGCGACGCCTCGCTCCGGCCAGTTCGTCAGGGACGCACACGTGACCGTCTTCGCCGTCCAGCCGTCGACGCGGGCACACATCGCCCTGGATGACGAACCGCTGTACGTGGCCGCAGACGGAACCGTGTTGGCGACGTTGGATTATCGGATCGCCGTCCCTGCAGCCACGAACAACTCGACGCATCGCGTCTCCTGGGCGCTGGAGAAGACGACCGTCTCACCCGTTCGACTTCTGGTAGACGGGCAGGTCGAAGACGTGAGCCTGGGGTCGAAACGACCGAGGCTGCAGTACACGCGCCTCGACGAGTACGCGGGGACCGAGCACGACCTCGTGGTCGACGTGACCATCACGGTCGCGCTTAACCGAACCGTCGAACCGCTCAATTCGTCCTGTTCACCACCTGGTGGGAGTCCAAACACGACCTGTCCGGGCGTCCCTGCGAACAACTCGACGACCGTGACGGAGTTCATGACGGTCGACGATTCGGTAGCCGTCACCGCGTACGAGCTGGTCTCGTCGGCGACGGGTGTCGAATACCCTGATGGCGACCTCGGCCTCGAGGTCAGTGCGACCCAGCCGTGGCGTGGGTACGCGACCAGCGAGGCCACCGTCGACGGTCGCTGGGCGTTCTACTCCGCTCGGGATGCTTCGTGGGATACGCTGGTGGTCACGACCGCGAACAACACGACGGTCCAGAACTCCTCGGCGCTCCCGCTCCAGGTGCACGCCTATCCCGCGCCAGCATGGGGCGACCGACCTGCGACCGGAACCGGGCCGGTGCAGCTCCTCGCATCGGATGGCGTCGAACGAGACACACCGGAACTCCCACCCCTCGTCGAACTTCGGACCCCGAACGGAACCTACACCGTGAGCGACCGCGTCGTCGCGCGCCACGAGGCCGCGAATCTGACCCCCTCACTCACTGTCTACGGCCTCGTCAGGGGTGTCTCGGGACAGCGAGCGATTTCGTCCGTACAGACGAATCCACTCACCAAGAGCACGCTTCGGTTGTCTGTCACCGAGGCGACCGAGGAGACGGTAACTCTGGAAGTTCGGCTCAACGAGACGGTGAGCGGCGCGCCCATCAGCACCGAACGCATCGGCGGGACGGTCACCGTGGATGGGAATCCGGTCGAGACGGGTATCGACGGTGTGGGGAGAATCACCCTCCCGCGCAGGAACGTTTATGCGGCTGAGTACGACCCGGGGACCTGGTGGGACGATGATGCCCCGCATCTGCCTGCTGCCGACGTGCTCTACGTCGAAGGTTCGCCGCTGGCCGTGATTCAACTGCTCTACAACATGGCGATACCGCTCGGCTCGATTCTACTCGGCGTGTTCATCATCGACCGCATCACCGGCTGGGGCGTCTGGCCACCGTGGCGAGGTGTCCTCCGATGACGGGGCAGTATGGCCGTCGCCGGTTCCTCGCAGGTGCGAGTCTGACGGGGGCTGGGCTACTCGCCGGCTGTCTGAACGATTCGAATTCCGGAGAGCCCGAGGCTTCTGAAACTGCGACGACAACCGAGGAGCTCCCTGACGTGGTAACTGAAATAGGCTTCGAGGGGATGGACCTCGTCGTCGGCCTACGACCGGACGCCGCAGTATCCAAGTTGAACCTCATCTCGCCTGACGGGACTGCGTTCGCCAGCAAGTCCGTTACGAGGGGAGCGACCACCGTTCGGATTCCGATTCTGGAGCTCAGACAGCTATCCAGTAGATATAGACATTACAGTCCTGGCATCCACGAATTAGTGGTCATCACTGAGGATTCTGTCAAGCGAACTCAGCTGAGCTTAGAACCAGATGTCCAGTTGGTCGATATCGAAGTGAATTCGGTTGCTCGCGATGGCTTGAGGCAAGGAAAATTACTGTTCCGGATGGAGAACCAAGGTACTGCTCCTACCTGGATATTCGACATTACCTATGAGGGGGCACCTAACTTTGGGGCGAACGATCCGCTTAGCGATTTTCCTGGTCTTCCAAAACTACAGTCTCCGAGTGAAGCTCCAGACTTGGTCTTGGGTCCAAACGAACAGGTGGAACTCGTCCCCGAATCCAATCCGCTACGCTTCTCATCTCGGGAATACTCTGGGTGCGACCTGGGAATTTTCGAGATTCGTGCTTTGATAGGAGTCGCAACCGGTGAAATGATTCAGGTTGACCTAGCTGGTCAGATCGACGGTGATGAGATTAACCAAGACCTGCTTGGGGAGTACGCTTGCAGTGAATCGAGCGTAGAAATTAGTGCCATCAAGAGGTCGAGATGGGAGAATTAGAAGACGTAATCGTCCGGGCAATCGAGGAGTTTCTGAAATTCCTATTCGCTCCGGTCGAGGGACTTGTGGAAGAATACGGGAATGAGGTCATCGCAGTAGTTGTCGGTGCACCTGCACCAAATACCATCTTCACGTCTCCGACAAACACGCCTTGGCCATCGGTCTACGAATACTACTGGGAGACCATCATCCCGCTCTCTCTATTCCTCTGGGGACTCGCAGTCGGGCTCGTTATCTTCCTCGAAGCGACGAGTCACCTGTTCAGTGGCTACCACCGGTCAAAATTGAAGAAGCGGGCAGTCACGGGTCTACTCGGAATTCTATCGTGGTGGTGGATTGCCGCACTATCGCTACAGTTCACCGATGTACTTGCTGTCTATCTTGCACCGGATTTGTCCGACGTCGACTTGGTCCAGTCCATTTCATTCGCAGGAATTGGGGTGCTCGGTTACGCAATCTCGCAAGCAGTGAATCTCACGCTTGTCGTGGCGATTCTACTACTGTACATCGTGCGCCATGTCGCGCTGTACATGTACGTCTTGTTGATGCCCATCCTCATCGCCCTCTGGATACCAGGGGTTGGTCCATTTGCCCTCATGTCTAGACTGATGATCCGACTTGCTGGGTTCTACCTCCCGTTCCTGTTCATGACGGTCCCAGTGGCTATCCTGCTTCAGTTCAGTGGACTCCTCGGCAAGAATTTCGGGTTATCGATTGATGGGCTTAGCGCGTGGATTCTCGCGCTCATCGTTCCCTTGATGGCCATCATCGCGCCACTCATCCTGTTCTGGCAGGCGGGCGCTGTATTCGTCGCGACCCAGCGCATCGCCGGCCAGATGTCCCGTCGTCGCGCACAGCACCGAATGGCTCGAACCCGCGATACCGGGCTTGCTGCCACCCAGGGCGGCCGCAACTTCTCCCGTGGCCTTCGTGGTGACGTTGCGGTGCGACGCGATGGGCAGTACATGCTGGGCTCTGGTGGCTCTCGGGCACACGGTGCAGGGGCCCGAGTCCGTGATGCAGGCAGTCGCCTCTCGGATGCGATCACACCAGGGGGCCGGCGTGGTGGCAAGGGCGGACCCGGTGGTAGTACCCGTCCTAAAGAGTCTCGAAACACCAGCTTCGATACACTGCGTCCCCGGGCGCTCCCACCAGCACCGAGCCCGGAGGCATCGAGCACCCACAAGACCCCGCGAGGTGACTCCGATGCCGAATGAGCAAGCGAAGCGGGTCCCGAAGTCGCTGGGAACCGAGACCAAGCTCCTCGGGCAGTACACGTTGAGCGACCTCGCAGTCGGGCTGGTCCCGGCCGTGGTCGTCGTCCTGGGGACGCAGCTGTTGGTCCCACCCGGAATGACCATCGGTGGATTCTCGGTCGAGCTGTTGGTGCTCCCTGTGGCAGCCGTTGCAGCCCTGGTCGGTGGGGTGTTCGTCTACCTCACGCCCGCGCACACGTCGAGCCTCGACTGGGTGTTCACCATGGTGGGGTACCGGAGACGACAGAAACGCCTCCCACACGAGACTGCCCGGGAGTACACCCAGGTTCAGCAGATCGACCCGGTATCGGGATTCATCGAGCGCACCGATGGGACTCTCGTCGGCTTGCTCAGGGTCGACCCACCCATGCTCGCGCTGGCGACGGATGAAGAGTGGGCGGCGATGGCGAATGACTTCCAGGACTTCCTGAACACGAGCGTCGCCTTCCCGATTCAGCTCTATGCGACTACACAGGCATTCCCGGTCGAAGAGTATCTCGCACACTACGAGGCTCGCCTCGGCGACCCGGACGTGCAGGCGAATCCACGCCTGGCTGCACTCATCGAGAACTACGCAGAGTGGTACGCCGCAGACCTCGATGCGCGCCAGATGACCATTCGTGACCACTACGTGGTTGTGCCGGTCGGCCCGGACGAGGTGCGCTTCGAGCGCGAGAGTCTCTCCCAGCAACTGACCACGATTCCAGTCCTCGGCGCGTTCGTTCGAGTACTCTCTGCACCACCTATCGAGGAACAGCGCACGGCCATGCACGATGCACTCGACGACCGATTGGCCCGGCTCAGGGCCGGTATCAGGGAGATGCAGGGGTGTAACGCGAGCCGGGTCTCCGCGGCTGACACGGTCGCGTTACTCGATTCGTTCTGGGGTGGGCATACCGGGACCGACCGGGACGTTGCCCAGACGCTTCGAACGGGGCCGATGGTCCGGGGGCGACGATGATTCGACGCTGGCTCCGGAGACGACGCTCGCCCGATTCGGCTCGTGACCACACAGCCGACCGAGACGGTGCCGAGGAGTACACCGGGAGCGACCGCGGCCTGGGTGACCAATCGACGGTCCACCAGACGCTTGTCGGCCCGGACAGCCTCGAACGGCATCCGAACTCGGTTCGAACGGGCGACCGCTGGCGACGCACGCTCTGGATGGGTGAGTTCCCCGACGCACCGGTCGATGGGCTGTTCGAGTCACTCTATGCGACGCCCGAGACCCGCGAGACGGACATCTCGCTGCACATCGACCCGCGCGATACGGCTCGCACGCTCGACGCCCTCGAGAACAAGATCGAAGACCTCGAGGCGGACTTCGAGTACCTCACCGAGCGCCATCGCGCTGGCGCTCGTGGCGTCCGGAAAGATCTCGAAGACTACCAGGACCTCTACGACGTGCTGCGGAACACGTCGATGGAGGCATTCGACGTCTCGATGTACCTGAGCCTCCACGGCGGGACCGAGGACGTCCTTGACGTGGATGCTGTGATGGGCGTGGCCAGGCGGTCGCCGACCAACCTGACGCCGGTCACGCCGCGCTGGCAGCAACTCGATGCCCTGATCTCGGCCAGTCCGGTCGCGGTGGACAAACTCGAGGAATCGTTCGAGACGACGACGCCGATGCTCGGTGGGGCGCTCGGTGCGATGTTCCCGTTCGTCGCGGGCTCGTTCGCAGAACCCGGCATCGAGTATGGCACTTACGCGCTCAACGAGAGCCCGCTCATCCTCGACCGGTTCGCCCGCGAGACCGGGTACTGCGCGATGGTCATCGGAAAACTCGGCGCTGGCAAGTCGTTCTCGACCAAGCTCCAGCTCCTTCGGCGGGCGATGTACGACCCGGAGACGGTCATCGTGATGCTCGACCCGCTCGAGGGCTTCGCGAGCGTGAACGACGCCCTCGGTGGGGAACGCATCACCGTAGGCGGCACCCGTGGCTTCAACCCGCTCGAACTTCGTGAGACGCCCGCGAGCGTCCTCGAATCGGTCTCGGACCTCGACCCGTGGGCGGAGCAGGTCGCGTGGGTGCTCACGTTCTTCGAGACGTTCTTCGAGCACGTGGCCGCGAACCCACTCAGAGAGCGCACCCAGACGCTCAGGCGGGCGGTCCAGGAGACTTACGAGCACCAGGGCATCACCCGCGACCCGGCGACGCACGGCCAGCCGTCACCCACGATCACCGACCTCATCTCGGTCTTGGAAACGATGCTGGAAGACCCCGGCTCGTTCGACTATCCGACGGAGGGCGAACAGGAGCGTGTCCGCGTCGATGCACGCTCCCTGCTGACGGACCTGCGGCCCTCGTTCCGGCCGGATGGTGACCTCGCCAATCTGGCCCGTCCCACCGAGTTCGACCTCGAGTCGCCCGTCGTCTACCTGGATCTGCACCAGGAGGAGGGCGTCCGTGGCCGTGCCCAGACGAGTCTCATGATGCAGGTGCTGTTCAACGCCGTCTACGAGCGCGCCAAGGGGACGGACAAGAACGTCGTGTTCGTCATCGACGAGGCCCACTACCTGTTCAACGATGCCACCTCGCTCGGCTTCCTCGAAACGGCGGTCAGACACAGCAGGCACTACGATCTCTCACTGCAGTTCATCACCCAGACAGGTGGCGAGTTCGCACTGACGCCGGAAGCCCGGACCATCGCGAGCCTCTGTTCGCTCACGCTCATCCACCGGGTGAACGAGGAGGCCGACAAACTCGCCGAGTGGTTCGGCCTGAGCGAGCGCGAGGCGAACTGGGTCCGAACCGCAAAGGCGGGGAACGAAGAAGACGGCTTCTCCGAAGCACTGCTGGGTATCGACGAAGCCGGCTGGTTCCCCCTGCGGGTACGCGCCAGTCCCTACGAACGTGAGGTGCTGGCTGGGGCTGTGGAGGGGACGCAGAACAGCTCCGAACCCCCTGTCTCACCGGGGCCGTCACGGACGGTGCAGGCCAGCCTCGACCAGACGTCCACGAGCATTCCCCGAGCCGATGGAGGTGAATCGCCATGACCGTCGACACGGAGGTAATCCCGGAAGCTCTCCGCGAGTACGACCAGTGGGTCCATTGGCGGGAAGTGATCCGGAACGGGAAGCGGACCAAGCTCCCGGTCGTTCCGCGGATGAAGAAGTACGCGTCTGTCTCGGACCCGGACACGTGGACAGACTTCGAGAACGCGTGTCGCGCACTCCGTAGCAACCTCGGCCTTGGATTCGTGTTCACCGACGACGACCCGTTCCTGGGGGTTGACCTCGACAACTGCCGGGCAGGAGGCGCGCTCGATAGTCGTGCGCAGGACATCGTCGACCGGCTCGACTCGTACACCGAGGTCAGCCCCTCTGGAACGGGCGTCCACGTGATCCTCGAGGGCTCGATTCCAGGCAGTCGCTCGCGGAAGGGGTCGGTCGAGTGCTACGACTCTGGCCGGTTCTTCACGATGACTGGGGACCGACTCGCCACCGGCTCTCCCGCGGTCGAGCCTCGGCAGGTCGCCTTCGACGCGATGTACCGGACATACGTCTCGCCTCCGAAGGAACGGAAACCCGAGCAGTCGGCACAACACGCCACAGGGAGCACCTCAATGGGAACGTCGACCACGCTCGACGATTCGGAGCTCCTCGAGAAGGCCCAATCTGCCGAGAACGGCCAGAAGTTCACGCGACTCTGGGGTGGGAACACGACCGGCTACGAGAGCCACTCCGAGGCCGACATGGCACTCTGTTGCCTGCTCGCGTTCTGGACGGCCAACGATGAATCTCGAATCGACCGCCTGTTTCGCCAGTCCGGGCTCCATCGACCCAAGTGGGACGAAGTCCACTATTCGGACGGGACGACCTACGGGAAGCGGACGATAGAGCGTGCGGTCAACGTGACGGGAGATGTGTATACTCCACCGGCCGAGGATGCTTCCTCCGAGCCCGTCCAGTCGACCACGCTCGACCGGAAGACGCAGAATGAACTCTACAGTCTTCGCAAACGCAACGAACTCCTCACGAAGCGTGTCGACGACCTCGACGAGAAGCTCGCCTTCGCACGAGAAGACCTCGACAAAGAACGGCAAGCCCGAGCCCAAGAGCGACTGGAATTCGAACGACGGATGGATGAGGCCCAGAGCGAACGAGAACCACCCGAACCGAAACAGGCCTCGATTCGCTCTCGGCTGTCGCGGATGATCAAGCGACTCCGTGCATAGTGAACGCTCGATAGATGAGACGGCTGACCAACCGATTTCCCGAGATAACCGTCAATGGGATGGTGTTGATTACGATGCGTCAACAAGAGGGGCCCACGTTCGGAAACGCCATCTTCTGGCTCACTTTGGCGGTAACAGCCGCGAACTCGAGTTCCTATCCGGACTGCACACAATGGTACCTCAACGGCTCTGGGTGGTCGTCCGAGCGACAGCCGAAAGCTAAAACCCGAGCTTCCAGCGTTGAGTAGTGCCTTGCTGAAGGTCTTCGATCGCGCTCTCGGCGATGCGATACGTCCGGCCCTTCGTGATGACGTCGCCGGTCCGCTCCAGGTGTTCGAGATGCGCGTACGCTTCTCCCGGTCCATGGAGGATGTGGATGTCTGAGAGCTCCCCGAAGAGCGCAGCGCTGACCTCCCACGTGTCGAGTGGGCCGGATTCGTCGAGCACGTTCAGCACGCGCCAGGCTCGTTCCTCGTGGTGGTCGATGATGTGCTCGGCTCGGCCAGTCGGGTCGTCGATGGGGTCACGGTGTCCGGGCCAGGCGCGCGTGTACTCCGCATCCGCGATGCGTCGAAGCGCACGGAGATACTTCTCGAGCGGGTTCTCTACCCGCACGTCGGCACCGCCGACGTTCGGAGTGTAGACGGGGAGCAGTGCATCCCCAGTGAAGACGACCGAAGCGCCATCGAGCGTCGTCTCGAACATGCACAAGCCTGCAGCGTGTCCCGAGGTGTGCACGACGCGCAGGTCGTGCCCGTTCACAGTGAAAACGTCGCCGTCTTCCATCGTGGTGACCTCGGGTGCCTGGATCGTCGTCGGGTCGACCATCCGCTCTCGGAGCACTGCCTGTTTCGGCTCGGGGATGCCCCACTCGTCGAAATACCGCTCCTGGGTCCTATGCAGGTCATTCCACGCCTGCTCGTCTCCCTCTACGAGTGGGGCGTCCTCGACGTGGGCATACACCGCTGCCCCACTCCGCGATTGAATCTCGCCAGCCAGGCCGGTGTGGTCCGGGTGCCAGTGCGTCAGGAATATCCGGTCGATATCCTCGACCGTGACGCCATGGTCCTCGAGAGCCGCTTCCAGCTGCGTTCGTGTCGCGTCCATCCAGTCGCCCGTATCGATGAGCACCGTCTCGGGCCCATCGTTGAACAGGTAGGCGTTGTTGTTCCCCTCGAACGCAGCGTTCGACAGCGTGAGGCGCTCCATACTCAGTCCTAACCTGCTGCTGTCGTTTGAGTGTATCGTGCAGGTTCAGGTCTGGCCGGGAGGCATTGTTGCTGACCCGGACCGGCAACGACTGCTCTCGCCGCTACCTGCCCCTGCCATGTGAAACGCACCGGACCGTCCTCTCTGGCCGTGGTGCCACGTGCGATCACCGTCAACCCGAGGACCGAGTAAGTGATGGAAAGTTAACTGGTCGAAACGATATCTCGATTCAGTATTGCGGTCTCCAGATGAACAACACGATCCCCTCAGGCCTATACCCCGGAGCGGTTCAAACCGTCTCGGATTCCGGCATGTTCGAGAAGGGGCAATCCGCCTGAACGACCCTCAGATATATGACCATTCGCCGGTTACCATTGGCTGGTATGACAGACCATAGCAGACGGCGATTCATGAAGTCCGTTGCGGCCGGCGCGACAGCACTGACGACGATGGGTGTCGCGAGCGCGGCCGACGGCCGAGACCAGTTCGTCGTCACGGTCCGGGGGAAGGGTGCGAAGAACCGACTCGAACGAAGTGACGCCGACGTCCTGGCGTCCATCGCAGACGGGCAGGTACTGCTCGTCGCCGCCGCCGACGCGGACACCCTGCGCGGGACCAGCGGCGTCGTCGACGTGCGCGAGAACATCGGCTACCGTGCGGTCGGGCCAGCCGAGACCTCGACGGACGAGTCCACCGACGAGCAGTTCGCGCCCCTCCAGTGGGACAAGAAGGACAAGACAACGGGAGCCTTCGAGGCCCACGACACGGCGACTGGCGCGGACCGAAGCGTCGCCATCATCGACACCGGTATCGACACCTTCCACCCGGACCTCCGGAACAACATCGGAGATGGGATGCTCTTCCGGGCTGACGGCGCATCCAGTCCCGACGGGTCGCCGACAGTCGCGGGGGATACGACCATCGAAGCCAGGTTCCCGGGCGGCCCCGAGATCGGGTCCTACATCTACCTGGGAGAGCCGGACACGCGCGAACAGGCGGCAGGCGACGACATCGACTCCCACGGGAGCCACTGCGCCGGTATCGCGACGGCCAAACACGACGATACGTCCGTCGGCGAGGACTTCGGCATCGCGGGCATGGCCCCCGACGCCGATGTCATCCCGCTTCGCGTGTTCTACTGGAAGAAGTACGAGGGCTATCCGTACGAGGGTGACGAGGTCACGGTCACCGCCCTCTGGACGACCGACTTCGATATCCTGAGCGCCATCGACTACGCCGGGACGATCGGAGCGGACGCAGCGAACATGAGCCTCGGCGGGGGCGTCATCAAGGGACCGTACCACCAGACCAAGGAGCACGTCGCATACCAGCGCGTCATCCAGTCGGCGGTCCAGCGCGGCACCGTCGTCACCACGAGCGCCGGCAACGCCAGCGCCGACCTTCAGCACGAAGGGTACTACACGCTCCCGAACAGCGTGCCGGGGTCCATCAGCGTCTCCGCGACCGGTCCGAACAACAAGCGCGTGTTCTACTCCAACTACGGCACCAGCGACATCGACGTCGGCGCACCCGGAGGCGGGTACGAGACGCTCGAGAAGACACTCGCGGCAGACACCGAGTGGCCGTTCCCACTTAATCTCGTCCTTTCGACGGTCCCACCGGACCTGAACGACGGGGAGGCGTTCGCCTGGTACGCGGGGACCTCGATGGCCGCGCCACAGGTAGCTGGCCTGGTCGCGCTCATCCGCGAGGTCAACCCCGACCTCGGTGCGAAGGAGGTCCAGAGTATCATCGAGAACACGGCGAGAGGAAGCAACGGAAAGGGCGACGCCGACGTGGGAGCAGGCGTCATCTATGCGCCAGCCGCGCTCGAAGCTGCAGCTGCAAGGCGCTGAGACAGGTCCAACCGATTCCACGTTCCTGTTCCGGGTTGGCTGGTATTCGAGAACTCCCTTCCATTTTGTCACCGAGAAGGACAATAGCCGGCTCTCTCCCGGGGTTCTGGCGAACGTTTTCGGTCTCGTGAACGACCACGAACCATTGCACCGCGTTCAGCAGCGTTCAAACGATTTGAAACCGCGAAAAACAGCAGTAGGAGCGTTCACACTCCTGAACTGCCTGAACGGCTCTCACCCTTCATATCCCTCCGGCCACTTCGGTTCGAGTGGAGGCACCCCACAATGAGACTCTCCAAACTGACCGCGGTCGCCCTGGCTGCACTCCTCGTGAGTGCGGGCACGGTCGCGGCTGCAGCTGGTCCGACGAATAGTCCCCTGAACGTTGGCGACGACGACAAGCCGACCACCCCCGCTGACGACCATGCGAACGAAACCGCTGGCGAACACGCAGGCGATGAGAACCAGTCTGGGCAGGCTGGTGACCACGCGAACGCCAGCGAGAACGGCACGGATGCCGGGAGCCAGCAGCCCGAAGCGGTCGGCCAGCAGGGCCCCCCGAGCGACCTCCCTGATGCCATCCCCGATGACGTCGAGAACCGCGTCGAGAACATCCACAACCACATCAACAAGTTCCTCGACGGCGCGATGGACGGAACCCTCGGCGGTGTGCTCAGCGACCTGAACGAGGACGCCGAGGACGAGAACGCTGACAGCGACGACGAGGTCGGCGGCGACAAGTCCCCCCACGCGAACGAGAACGCCACCGTGACGGCTACCACGACCGCGTAACTCCGGTCACCCCAACGTCAGTCGTAGCTCCTTTTTCAGTGCCAATGTCACCAGCGATAGCGAACGTTAGTCATACCCGGTGAGCGAGCAGCCGCTGGCCGAGTGGAGTTTGCAATGCAGTTCGAGTGTCTGGTTCGAACGCGAGCGCGCGGCGCTCTCGACGATCGAACACAATCGGATGGACCGTCAGGAACAGTCCGGATACCCGGGTATCACTGGAACGGAATGTTCCTACTCGTCTCGCAGTTCCGTCGCAATCGCGGTCAGCTCCGCCTTCCGGAACGAACTCCCGACCTCGTCCGGGTCGTCCGACTCGATCTCACCGATCTTCCAGAGGATGCCTGCTCGCATCTCTGGTTTTGAGGGAAGCGAGTGCTCGGGGATTTCGTAGCCGACTGCCTCACAGATGGCTGCGAGGGATTCCTTGGTGAAGCCGGTCGATTCCATCCGCTCGTACCGGCCGACAGCGACTCGAATCTCGTTCCGGAGGGCGTGGACGGTGGGTGACATGGCAGGTCCAATGGCCGGGCCGGTTGTGTATATTCCGGTCGGCTTGGCAGGCTCCGACCCCGCCCCGGATGGATGCAGGCAATTGTGTCCAAAAGATAGACGTCTCACAGGCGCTCGCTCGCCCCGGTCACTCGAGCGCGACCAGACGGTTTCCGAACGGAACCACGGCCCGGCTTCCGACGACGACGGGGTCGCCGACGAGCCCGTCGCGTTCGACCGTCGCCAACTGCTCACCAGTCTCGCGGTCGAAGAGCATCGCCAAGCCTCGTTCTCTGTCTACGTACTGGGTTCCACCGCTCTCGTACCCTTCGTTCCCGGCGATGACGAGCGTGTCCTGCCCGACTGCTGGTCGCGACCACCGGAGCACCGACGTCGACACGGACCACAGCAGTTCACCCGTACTGAGGTCGAGTGCGCGAAGCGCTCCGTCTGCGGACCCGACGTACACCGTCCCGTCCGCGAGCGCCGCCCCGTACACCTGGCGGGTATGGTCGCTGCCGTCGACGGGTTCGACGGGTGTGGTCCACTGCTCGTCACCGGAGCCGGCCTCGAGTGCGACGATGGCGTCCCCGCCCGCGACGAGCGTCCCCGCGGTGACTGCCGGACTTCGGTCGAGCCGACCGACGCGTCGCGGGCTCGACCGGACGGCGGACCGGAACTCTGCCGTCCCCGTCTCGGCATCGACGGCGAGCACGTCCGGCCCGTCACGAACGTACACTCGGCCACCGGCTTTCGTCGGACTGGCCCGGATCGGATACCTCGTCTCGATGGGCCAGCCGTCGGCGGTGAAGCCAGCCTCGTCGCCGACCGTTGCGCGGGCCACCGCGCCGTTCGCGTCGTCCGTGGATGGATACTCGCTGAACCCGATATGGAGTTCTTCGTCGAGAATCGGCGTGCTGTCCAGGCGGTGTGGACCGGTCCCGTCGTGACTCTGTGGTCGCGGTGCCTGTATCGTCCAGTCGACGCCGTTACCAGGACTGACACCGACGACCTCGCCGGCCCGGGTCCCGAAGACGACCCACCCGTCGGTGAGGACCGGTTCTGTCGTCACTGGCCGACCACTCGAGAGGTCACCGCCCAGCCGACGACCGTCGGCCACGTTGAACGCGGCGATTCCACCGGCCCGTGACGCCGCGTAGACGACGCCATCGGCTGCCGAGACCCGAAGGGTATCGACCGTCCGGAGCGACTGCACCCACTGCTCGGTCAAGCCCGTGGGTCCAGTGGCGTCACCGACACGGCCAGTATGGCCGTGGTCACCTCGGAACGTTTCCCAGCCCGACACCGACCGGCCTGTCTCAAACGTGTCTGTTGCTGTCGCCGACTCCGTGGCCGTCTCTGTCGTGTTACTTTCAGTCCCGTTCTGGGCCGTCGTCTGGCAGCCCGCGACAGCAGCGACTCCCGCGGCGGCGAGTGCCCGGAGTGCGGCGCGTCGGTCCATCGTTGGGTTTGAGATATCGGCCATCGGGTATTAACTGTGGGTGACGATGCCACGCTGGCTGTGCATCGGATAGACGTGACGGGCTCGGTCGTCCGCTTCTGAGCTGTCACCATCTCGTCTATCGACTGGTGCGTCGAACACGTCGTTGCCGACGACGACGTGGAGCGGGACTGTCGGATCGGCAGCCGCGCTGGCGTCCCCATCGGGCGTGGCCAGCGTTACGCCGGTCACGTTGTCGCTCCCTGCCACAGTCAGTTGGAGCGCGCTCACACCACTCACGTTGCCGTCCATCGGCACCGCGATGCGAATCGGTTTCCCATCCCGGAGTGCGCTCGACACTGCTCCTTGCACGTTCCGAGTGACGACACCACCGAGGAGTGCGCGGTCCTCGTCGACGGCATCGACCTCGATCTGATAGCCTCCCCCGACCTCTTCGACCGGGAGCCAGACGTTCCTGGTACGGTTACTCTCGGTGGCTTCGAGACGGAACCGTGCCCACCGCTGTTGCTCACCGTCGCGGTCGAAGACGTACAGCCGGGTCGGCGCGAGGGTCGCGTTCGTTCCCAGTGCCGTTTTCGAGACGGCGATACGCCCGTTAGCGACGCGATGTCGGCCGTTCCCGACCTGTCCCGGAGGCGTGCCAGCTGGCGGCGTGAACACGTCGATGGCTGCGGTTGGCCGCTCCGTCCGGTAGACACCGACCGGACTGGTGGTCGCAGCGTCCACCTGTGAGACGTAGCGATAGGTCGTCGCCTTCGGTCGCTTGTCGAGCTTGAACTCGAACTCAAGCACGTGGTTCTCGTTCATGTACCGGCCGAAGGTGGTCTCTCGCACGTCGTCGATGTGGAGGACGACTGCGTCGTCCGTCACGGTGAGGTCGTAGTCGTCCCGAGTGAGCTGGACACGTTTCCCACCGTGTCCCGCCTTCGTATCCCGCTTCTCCGTGACTATCCATACCTTGAGATGGTTCGCACCGGCGTTGCCGGTGTAGGTCCAGCCATCCGGAATCTCAGCACGGACGGTCACCTCCTCGGCGGGAATCTCGGTTCCCTCGGACACAGGGTCGACCGTGACACGTTCCGTCGCCGCTCCCTTCCGCATGGCGACCTGTTGCGTCGGGTGGAAGGTCGCTGCCGAGTCGACGCTCGGACCGACCGCTTGCACCGTCACGTTCGTGGTCTCCGAGGCCGGCTCGGGGACGGTGTACTCCCCGGGGATGGTCACGGGATAGTCGTAGTAGTCCTCGTAATTCAGTCGTGGGCTGACGGCGAGGGTGCCGGCGTAGCTCCCGTTCTCGATGCCACCGTCTGGAACCGTGAACGTCGTCGTCAGCGTGACGTTCGCTCCCGGCTCGACCGTCTCGACGAATCGCGGTGCGTCGACACGGAACGTGGTCACGGCTCCGGAGATGGTCGTTTCGACGTCCCGAAGCGGCACGTTCGAGGCCTCACTGTTGGAGACCACGGCCGAGAGCGTGGTCGTGTTGGTCTCCGCGATGGTTCCGTTGAAGGCAGCCGGCGTAGCGTTCCAGTACACCGTCGGGAGCACGCTGACGGTGACGGTCACGTTCTGCGTGACCTGCCCCGTAGGTCCATCGCCAGTGACGGTGACGTTCGTCGTATACACCCCGACCGGCTTCCCTCCGGGGACATCGGCGTCGAGTTCGAGCTGGACCCGCTCGGTCGCCGATAGCGCCCCGACATCCGTTCGGTTGACAGAGACGAGCGCCCCATCGGTGGTGACGGTAACGTTCGTCAGTTCATCGATACCAGTGTTCTGGAACGCGACCGTCGTGGAGTTCCCCTGAAGCGTCCGCAAGCGACCGGCATCCCACGTCGCCTGCGAGGCATTCAGTCGAGCAAGGGGCGGAGCGTCGGTCGTGTTTCCAGCGACCGTCTCGCTGGTCAGCGTCGATGCGATACGGGTCCCCTCGCTGTCGCGGGTGACCGTCTGGCTGGTTACGTTCACCGACGCCTCACCGGGGAGGGTGCTCGTGTTCACCACGAATCGAGCCGAGAGGTTCCGGGGAAGGTACACTTTCTGGGCGGTCCCAGCCGAGACGACGTATGCGCCCTCGACCTCGTTGATGATCGTCCCATTGGCAGTCGTCCCGACTCGTCCTTCCTCGGTGTGTGCGACGACGCCGATCGTCGCTGGTTGTCCCTCGCTTCCCTGGTTCCGGTACCGTGAGCAGGCCCAGTTCGTCGTGATGTTCTCACAGTCGATTCGATAGAAGACGTTGACGCCCTTGAGGTTCCGCGGCGAGACGCGGGTGACGTTGAGCTTCAGTCCCTCTGCTGGCGCACGTGGGTCTCGGTCGAGCGTCACCGCGATACCAGCGTCGGGATCGTAGAACTGTCCGCTGTAGTTCCCCGCGGCGAGCGTCGGTTGGCTCGGTCGGCGGATACGCCCGGAGTTGGGTGTCTGGGACCAGACCACGTTCACCTGGTCGTTCCCGACTGCGTAGGCAACGAGCCCTTGCCGGTTCCCACCTGCGAACCCTGGTTGTCTGGGCAGCTCGTCGTTGGGCGGGTCTCGAGCTTCGAACAGGTAGCTATCGAACAGCGTCAGGGCTGAGAGTCGAACGTCGACGACCCGATACCCGGGGTCGACCGTGTTCGAGTCCTTCATATACGGGATGAACCTCGTTCGGCTCTCGTTGTGGTCGAGGTCCCAGACGGGGAGAGATTCGCTCGTTATCCAGCCTTCCTGGAGCTTGTGGTACGACATCACCTGCGACGGGTGCTCATCGTTGTAGTTTCCGTTCCCCATGAGCGCCCAGGACCCGGTGATGCCACGTTCGTCGTTGTTCGTATTGTAGTAGTCAGCCCACTCGAACGCCGCGTGACCGATTTCGTGGACGTGCGTCCCGTAGTCCGCCGACTGGATGATGTAGGCATCGTTGCCGTACGCGACGGCGTTCTCCCAGTTCTTGCCCCGGTCGACGACGTACGACCTGTTGTTACCGGAGACCGTCGTCCCGTTCGGGAGCCTCATCGTTTCGTTGGCGGTCTTCCACGTCGTCGTTTCCGTCCCGTTGAGCTTGGGGTAGACGAAGACGACCGCTTCGTAGGAGCCCAGGTCGACGTTGGCCTCCTGCTCCACCTCGGTGCGCGCTGCCTGTCGAATCGCCCGTTCGTCGTGGGCGTACTCCAACTCGGTGACGTTAATCGTCGCGTTCCCTTGCTGGAACGAGCTGTTGTGCGTCTCTTCGAGCTGTCCGCGATAATCCAGCGGATGCCCGGGTAACACGAAGTAGTCGTTCGGGGTATCGTTGCGGGCCCAGACGTAGTCGAACGCTGCTTCCCCGCGCGATTCGAGTCGGTAATAGGCGACCGACTTCGCAGCTTTGGAGTCGAGGTCCGCATCGACGTCCTTCGGGTCCGCGAAGTTCGTCGACGTGTCGCTGTCGTCGAACGTGATCGGGACGTACAGGACGTCTGGCTTGTCGTTACGGTACCGGTATGTCCTGTTCCCGGTCCGGTACGCCAGACTCGTGTTCTGCCCGTACACGACCCTGACGCTGTAGTTCACGTCGATACTGTTGGCGGACTCGCCGTCCTCTTCGTTCTGGATACTGCCCGTGACGGTCGTCGTGTTGGGGTCACGTGCGATGACGACGGTCTCTTGTTCGACGTTGCCGGTCTCGGTGAAATCCCGTTCGTATACGAGTTCGACCCGTTTGACGGCGGTAGTGGAGTAGAGCTCCACCGACACGTCCGTGGTGAGATTGGCGGTTTCGGCGTTCGTGTTCGGCCCGTCGACCGACTCGACGTACGAGACGGTGTAGGAGGCGTCGTCGGTGTACGTCTCGTTGTCGTTGTAGTTCGCTCGCACCTCGTACTCTACCTGGTACCCTGCGGGGAAATCAGGAAGCGAGGCACGGAATCGGTCTCCCTCTTCGGTCATCGATTTCGTCCCATCGGCGTCGGGCCCCATGGCCGGGCTCCCACTCCGGTTGTAGGCTGTCCACGCCAGCGTCACGTTCTCCAGTTCGTCCTCTCGTGTGGCGTCAGCCTTGATGAGTGGTTCGTCTGCCGGACTGACCCCAGATTCGTATCGCTGGTCGTTCGTTATGTCGATAGACCGATCCGGTTCGTCACTCCCACCTCCACCATGGCACCCTGCCAGTGCGACGAGGGCAACGAGTGCAATGGTTATCACCACCTCTTTCTGCATGGTACAGTCACGATATTCGACACAAATAATACTTGGCCAAATTACATAAATAGGGGTTGGCTGCTCCCCCAGTCTTCAGGCGGCTCAGTAATCCCCGAGGACGCCCAGCTTTCGCGCCCGTCTCGTCGTGTACTGGAAGATGAGATATCCGACGCCCACGTAGCCACCTGCCACCCCCCCGAGGACGGCGAGGTCGAGCAGTGGGAACTCCCACAACCGGGTGCCATCGATCATCGTGCGCTGAAGCAGCGCGCTCCCCTGTGCCAGCGGGAGGAAGCGCGTCCAGCCCAAATCGAATGCGGGTGCCGAGATGAGGAGGATGAAGCTGAACTGCAGGAGGTTGAGCCAGTTCCCGACCTGCTTGTAGAGGACGGTGATACCGCCTGCAGCGAACCCGAGCCCAAGCACGGACGCGATCGAAAGGGTCGCGACCACGACGATGGTCAGGACGTTCAACTGGAGTGTCGTCCCGGTCAGGACGAGCATGACGGCGAGGACGACTATCGAGGTGACGAACGTTCTGATAACCTTGGCGACGCCCTTCGCGAGCGCGACCGGGGCGAAGCCAAAGGGCGTCATGAAGTGGCGCTCGAGGGTACCCCACTGGACCTCGCTCCCGATGTCGTTCGAGAGCGAACTGTAGGCTCCGACCGCGAGCGTCCAGAGGAAGTACCCGACGATGATACCCTCTATCGAGTCGGTCAGGGCTTGCCCGGCGAGCATCTGCCCGCCATAGAACAGCAGGCCGAAGAAGAACAGGGAGATGACGATGCCACCGATGGCGTTCGCCGGATAGCGCACGAACAGGAGGAACTCCCGGTAGAGGACGGCCTTCGACAGGTCCCAGTAGGTCGCCGGCTGTGGGTCATCGTCTTCTACTGACGGTGCCTGCGATGAGGTGCCCTCACCAGTCTCGTGACTCATCGTTGCTCCCCCTTCGTCATCTCGAGGAATGCCTCTTCTAAGTCCGGAGTGACAGTCTCGATGGCGTCGATAGTGACCGCGTGGGCCCGCAGCACAGCCATCAGCTCGTAGAAGCCGTCGGAGTCGGTCGCCACCTCGATGCGCGTGTGACCGTCGTACTGCTGCACGTCGGTCACGTCGAACTCGGCCTGGACCTCGGACAGTGCGTCTTCGTCGAGGTTCGGGCTCGAAACCCGGAATCCCCGGGTCTCGAAGCCACGGAGGAGGTTCGCGACGGTGTCGTTGGCGATGACTCGCCCCTCACTCATGATGATGACGCGGTCGCAGACGTCCTCGATGACGTCCATGTCGTGACTGGAGAGGACGACCGTGAGGCCGCGTTCGCTGACGATGCGGCGCAACTCACGGCGGAGTTTCAGCGAACTCTCCACGTCGAGTCCCAGCGTCGGTTCGTCGAGGAACACCACGTCGGAGTCGGTCGCCAGCACGCTCGCGAGCGATGCCTTCTGCTTCATCCCGCGGGAAAGCTCTCGAACCGGTGTGTCCGCCTTCTCGGCCAGGTCGAGCTGTTCGAGCAGGCGCTGGTGTCGGCCAGCGACCGAGTTGGGCTTCACACCACTGATGGTCGCGAAGTACCGCAGGTTCTCCCGGACGGTCAGTCGCCAGTAGTCGTTGCGGGCCCCTTCGAGCATGGCGTCGACGTGGCGGTAGGCTCGCCGCGGGTCGGCGTGCACGTCGATGCCACGTATCCGGACCGTGCCGGTGTCGGGCAGGATCATCCCGAGGATGGACTTGATGGTCGTGGTCTTGCCCGCCCCGTTCGGACCGAGCAGACCGACGACCGAGCCCTCCCGGACCGTGAAGGACACGTCGTCGACCGCGGTGAGTGCCTCGTCCCCCTTCCCGAAGGTCTTGGTGAGCCCCTCGACGGCGATGGCCGGCGTCTGGTCCGAGTCCTCTCCCGACCGGTCGGCAGTTTCCGGCCGCTCGCTCGCCCGTTTCTCCGACTGGCTTTCCATCGGGCGGGACTTCGGCCCCTGTCGGCAAAAGGACACCTGCTCGCTGTCGGACCATCGACCGGGCAAGCTGGAGCACGACCTACGGGGAAACAAACACTGTTATGATTCTGAACATGTAGGTTCGACTGTGTCGAATCTGCTTCGTGGTCGTGGTCTCGCCATGGCCGTCCTGTTCGTGATACTGGTAGGTGCCGGCGCGTGGGTCACCTTCACCGGCCCCGGACCCCAGGTATCGGACTCGGACGCCACTATCGACCGGACTGACCTCTCGGTCCGGTTGAACGACGAGTGGGACCTCCCGGAGAGCGCGAACGACTCCGTGCAGACGTGCATCACCTCGGGCACTCCAGGGGACAGCATCGGCGTGTACGGGACCGTGACAGTCACAGTCCCGGTACAGGACGGGTTCGACCGCGCAGACCACGACTATCAGGTTGTGATGACCCTCGTGGATGTCGGGGAGACGACCACCAAGACCGGTGACTACTCGGGTCGGGAGACGGTCCGCTTCTTCTGGATCGTCGAGGACGACGAGACCCTCGCCGTGGGTGAGACGACGACCGTGCGAATCCGCGTTCGCGACGGGCCCGAGGTGCTCGCGGAATCGACGCAGAACGTCGTCGTCGAGGAGGGTGACCAGACCTTCGATTGCGAGGACGCCGCGATTCGTGAGTCGGACCGTCACTCGGTCGATGTGTGAGTGCCGACCGGAGAACAGGCCTCGTCAATGAAACCGGAGGGTCGACCTCACGTCTGGTCGATGGTCGACTCGGTGTTCACCGCGAGACTCCCGCGGACCGTCTGGGTGGCGACGTTCACCGCGTCGGTACAGTCGCCGATATTTTCGACGTTGCTGTTACCGATGTCGAGGAACGTCACCAGCGAGAACGCGTAGTACCGGGCGTCACCGTCGCCGTAGGGCAGATAGGTCGTATAGCTGTTGACGTCGACGTTCGGGAACTCGACGAACCTGACCGTCTCGCCGTTGAACTCCTCCTCGTAGGCGACGCCAGAACTTCCCTCGCGTTCGATGGCTGCTTCGATCTCTGACTCGGCTTTGCTTGCGGTGACCGCCTCCAGGGATTGGCCAACCCGGACCGTGGCGCTGGAGGCCGACCCCTCGCTGGTCAGTTCCGGGCTGACGATGCGCTGGATACGTGCGTTGCTCCGGTCGAGCGGGTCCTCGACGGTCCAGCTGTCGATGTAATCGAACGCGAAGACGTACGGGGTGTCGGCGACCTCGTACGCCGTCGGAGAGCCGGTTATGGGCTGACAGAACGAGGCAGCCTGGCTGGCCGTGGTGGCGGGTTCGTCTGTCGCTGTCTCGGTCGCCGTTGCGGTTGCGGTGTCCGTCGCCGTTGCAGTGGCCGTCTGTGTGTCACTTTCGTCTCCTTCAGGTGACCCACCACTGTCGCTGGTACAGCCTGCAAGCCCGGAGACCGCTGCGGCTGCCCCAGCCCGCAGGAGGAACCGTCGCCGGGTGCTGTCGGTATCCACCGGAATCACACCTCCTCGATGGTCGACTCGGGATTGACCGCGAGGCTCTCTCGGACCGTCTCGATACTCGCGACCGTCGCGTCGACACACAGCGGTTGTGCCACGTTCTCTTCGTCCAGTCTGACGATACTCGTCATGAGCGAGAGTTCGAGTGGATAGTATCGCGCGTCGCCGTCGCCGTAGGGAAGCCAGACCTTGTAGTAGTAGACGTCCTCGTCGGGTGACCCGACGACGCGGACCGTTTCACCGTTGAATTCCTGTTCTGCGACGACCTCGAACCGGGCGTAGTCACCGGAGACGGCATCCGAGATTGCTTCGTCGACCTGGGCCGCCGTCATGGCCTCGTACGACTGCATGACGGTGAGGCCAGCGCTCTCTGTCTCTCCATCGACGGTCACAGTTGCGGAGGAGAACCCCTGCACTCGCCCTTTCGGTCCTGCAAGGGGGTCCTTCGGCTGCCACGAATCGATGTAGTCGAAGGTGAAGACGAAGGGCGTACCAGCCACGTCGAATGGCGTCGGACTCCCTTCCAGGCGCGTGCAGTCGGGGTCCGGGTCGTTGTTCGGTGTCGACGTCTCACTCTGGTCGCCGCCGCCACCGGACGACCCACCCGATGCATCGGTCTGACCACTGTCCGTGCTCCCACCGCCATTACTGGTATCGGTTTCGCCACCACCTGTACACCCGGCCAACCCGGCCGTCGCGACCGATGTACCGAGAAGGAACCGCCGCCGTGACACTTCTTTCATACGAGTTGTGTGGAACAGAACACTATCAGGTTACTTCGTGAACACCTGTTCACGGTGTGAACAGTGTGCCAACAGTGCGCACCCGTCTCAGTCAGCGGTCCGGTTCGAGAGCCTCGACGGACAACGGCGTCGCGTCTGCCTGAAGTCGCTCGAACTCTCCGAGTGCCCACTCCCGGACGGTGCGGGACTGGGTTTCGACGATTCCTCGGGGGACCCCCGCCTCGTCGTCAGCAGAGATGACTGTCGTCTCGTCGTAGACGCCCGCCTGGAACGGGACCGATGGTCGCTCGGACAGTTCCAGTGTCCCTTCACCGACCATCTCACGGACCTGCTCGGCGACCGTCTCGTTCGCCAGAATCGCGTCGGTCACTATCGGCGTCACGACGCCTTTCGTGACGTGGTCTCCGTCTCGTGCGGATGCGTGGCTCGAGGCGACGACCTTCGGTGACATCGCGTGGACAACCATCGAGACCGAGGTGGCTTGCTGGAAGAGCGTGCCGAGTCTGGAGATGTGCTGATCTGGAATCGTCGGTGTCGGCACGACCACATCCGCATCGCCGAGGGCCGAGAGCTCGAAATCGAACGCCTCTACCGGCAGATGTTCGAGGAGGGGTTCGAGGTGGCGTGTCGCGTCGACGACTTCGAGGAATCGTTCGTAGGCTGCGACGACGGTCTGCCCTGACCTGGTCGCTCGATACCCAGTCGCGTCCTGTTCGACCCACCCGCGCGCCTCGAGGTCGGTCGTGATGCGCCCGATGGTCACCCGCGACGCACCGACGCGTTCACGGAGTTCTGCACGGTCGCACGGCGCGTCGACCAGCGCAGCCAACACTGCAGCCCGGTTCGGCGACCTGGCCAGAAACGCGACGTCCTCAGCACCCATGTACCCTCA
Source organism: Haloarchaeobius sp. HME9146 (assembly GCF_025399835.1). Taxonomy (NCBI): domain Archaea; kingdom Methanobacteriati; phylum Methanobacteriota; class Halobacteria; order Halobacteriales; family Halorubellaceae; genus Haloarchaeobius; species Haloarchaeobius sp. HME9146. The sequence goes on along the minus strand of NZ_JAODVR010000002.1, from coordinate 262,390 downwards.
CGCACGCCCTACCATGATAATACTCACCCTCAGACCGAGTTGGCTCACTGTCTCTCCAAGAGCCGATTCTGTCGCTACCTCGGCTCGATTCCGCAGAAATACGGAGCCTCCGCCTCGTTCCTGCCGGTCAGGGGAGCAGTACGTCGGCTTCCGGGTTCTGGAACGGGTAGACGAGCAACTCGCCGCGCTTTCGGCCGTCGTCCACCGCCTGGGTGGCCGCATGGATATTCATCCTACCCAGAATCTGCATCGCGTTGAGCAACTGCTGTTTCGGCACGCGCGCCCCCCGTATCCCCCGGGGGTACTGGCTGGTCGATGGGTCGGAATCTGCCTGCATCACCGCCACGTACTTCCGGGGGTCGGTCTCCCCACGCAGCCGGTCGTGCCAGGACTTGGGATAGAAACTGATGCGGTCCGACCCAACCTCGTACACTGCTCGTTTCGACCAACCGCCAGAGTCACTGAGATGTCGCTCGAGTCGCTGCTCCATCTCTTCGACCGTGAAAGGGGCCGCTCCGCCGAGGTCGTTCTCGATGGCTTCGGCGTACGCGTCGAGGACCTCTCTGGAGACGCCCGGCTCGTCGTGTGGGTGGTCCTGTTCGACGAGACGCACGAAATCCGGGAAGGTGAGCCAGCGCCCCCGCTGGAACAGTTCGTCCAGCGCATGACTGTCAAGTGCTACCATGTCTAAACTACGCACGTCCCAGGAATAAGCAGTGGTCGTGGTAGTCTGAACACTGTCTACAGCTTCCACGTACAGACCAATCTGGGTCACCCTCCGTCGCTGATGGTCAGAGCACGAAGGGTCCACGCTGCCGAATCGGCTCGTGATGTGGCTCGCCAGCTATCGCGGCGATGCGAACCTCGGTGTCGGATTCGATGGTGACTGACCCACCGTTCTCGATGGTGAAGAACGCTGCCGACTCCAGCGAGTGCTCGCCAACGCGACCGGACCCAGAGATGACGAACGCAAAGCCATTCCAGCCGTCCGGAACCTCCCACTCCCAGGTGTCCGTAATCGCCACGTCCTGGTACGTGACTGGAGTGTGCAGGTCGATTGGAGCGTCCGCTCCGACGACCGTCGTGATGGTCGCTCCATCGCGCTCTGTGACCGGCAACTCCTCGCTCGATGCCTCCTGGTAGGAGGGCTCGAGGTCCTTCTTCGACCGGGAGAGATTGACCCACAACTGCAGGCCACTGCAGGCCTCGTCGTCGCCGGGCATCTCGGAGTGCTCCATCCCGCTCCCGGTGGTTATTCGCATGGCGTCGCCAGTCCGTGCGGTACTGGCGTGACCCATGGAGTCCTCGTGGGCCATCGCCCCGTCGAGCATGTACGAGACTATCTCGAAACCGCGGTGTGGGTGCGTACCGAAGCCCTGCGTCGGTTCGATGAAGAACCGCTCGAAGACGACGAAGGGGTCGAGGTTGGGCAGCTGGTCGAACGGGAAGACGCGCCGGGCGCGCATCCCACCCGGATGTGTGAGGTCACCGGCCTGGCGGGGGACTGGGCCGCCGTCCGAGGGGTCGTGTTCGGTCATCTGTTCGCCGTAGGAGGGCGAGCCCTACCAATCGTGTGGTCGCGGTACTCTCGTTTGCAGGGTCGGAGGTTCCGTCCCAGCCTACGGTGGAGTATAAGAGATGTCGGCCCGACTACGGGTCATGGGACTACTCTCTGGCGACGACTCCGACGACGTCATCGTGGACACGTTCTCGGCGCACAAGAACACCAAACTCGTTCGAGCAATCGACACGGAGACCGGGGTCGTCTGCTACTGGCCGACCCACCACGAGGGCTTCGTCGCGATGCCACTCAGTGACACCGAACTCTCGCTCGAAGACATCGAAGCGATGGAAGAGTAACAGCACGTTCCCTTCGATTGCGGGCGATCTGTTACTCCTCCAGTCGGCCTGCATATCGACTGCCGAGTGAGAGTGTGGCAGATCGCGATTCGTTCACTACACGGCGAACGTGTAGTCGTCCAACCTCCCGTCGCGCTTCCCGAAGACCAACTGGTCGGTCTTGGCCCCATCGACGAAGACCTCGGCCTCGATGCGGTCTGAGCGCATCGGTTCGCCCGTGAGGACCGCAGTGTCTGCGTTCGAGATGTCTGCTTCGACGAAGAGGACCGTTTCGGCGTCCGGACCACCGAACCAGCGCCAGGAGTACGAGTCGTTCGACGCCGTGCCGTAGACACCTTTCAACAGCAGGGGTTCGTTGGAGGCGTCCCCGATGTCGAAGTTTGTGAGGACCTCGCCGTCGTCGAGGAACCGAAGCCCACCGGCCATGAACGCCAACTCGCGGTCGTCCGTGCTATCTGGGTTCGTCTCCGCGGGGACGATCGTCTCGTTGAACGCGAAGCGAAGGGTCGTCCCCGAGGTGTTGAACCCGGCGGAGGTCGCGTTCGCGAGCTTGTCGGCTGTGAGTTCCAGATACTCGGTCCCGAAGTCGTCTCCCGGTTCGATCTGGGTGTCCTCGTACCATTCGTTGAACGAGGTGATGAGAACCGCTTCGCTGTCGGCGAGGTGCGGTCGAACCTGTTCTAAAATGCGTTCGTAGCGGTCGGGAGAGGACGAGAGGATGGGATTGTCCTCGCGGACGTTGTCGGGGATTCCGGTATCGTTGAATCCAGGGATGACGACCGGGACGAACCCGATGTCGGCGACCCGCGCTCCAAGGTTCATCACCTTGTTCCCCTGCTCGTAGTTGTCGTGGAACACCGCCTCGATGTCTGCCCGGGGGCTGTAGGGGTTGTACGAGGTGACTGCGTCTGCAACGTCGATTATCGGGTACGTGGCCGGGGCGGACCCGAACGGGATACCGGCCAGGACGTAGAGGTCTGTGTCCAGATTCGCCGTCGCATCCGCGAACGCGGCTTCGACGTCACCGCTGAGGTTGTTCGAGACGTAGAAGTATACAACCGGCTGGCTGTCGATGTGGAGGTAGTTCTCGCGTCCGAAGTACCTCTCCGCGAGGTACTCGAAGTCTGACTGCAACCGCTCGCGAGCAGCGGACCGGTCGAGGTCGTACTCGTACGCTTCCAGCCGACCGACCGTCTCGTAGAGGATGGAGAACTGGACGTCGTCGAACCGCTCCATCTCGACGAGCGTCCCGTTCAGTGCGGTGTCCGAACCGGACTCCGGTCCCCACCAACTCACCGAGAGCCAGTCGATGCCGTATTCGAGACACCACTTGAGGTGCTGGTCGACGACGCGTGCGTCGTCAGCCGAATACTCTCCTAGCACAGGGTCGCTTACGGTCCATTCGGTCCAGTCCTGGTGGCCGCCGGACATCTCGTACCAGGGGTAGTAGTGGGCACCGACGAGTCGGTCTGTCTCCAGGGACTCGGCGAAGACCGGAACGTGGTCCGTCTCCAGTTGTGTGCTGGCCTCCCGTCCATCGCCAGTGACTGCCGAGACCGTTATCTGGTACGCTCGCCCGCCTTCCACCGCAAGGGTGGTATCGAGCGTGAATTCGGATTCGCCACCAGCATCGAGCCTCTCATCCGCTCCCTGTGTTTCGACCGTGACCGAATCGACGCCGGTGTCAGCAGTGATTCGACCGGTGACGACGATGTGTTGAGACGTGTCGCCGGTTTCGATAGCCGTCTGCAGGTCGAAGGTCGGTCCCGTCGCGACGGGTTGTGTCGTCCTCTCCTCGTCTGTCGATTCCACCGTTGCGGAATCGGTCGTCGTCGTTCTGTGGGTCTTCGTTTCCCCTGTAGTGTCGGTCTGCTCGTCCGACGAAAGCCCCTGGCACCCCGCTAGCCCGGCTGCTCCGAGTAAACTCAATCGCCGCAGGAGGTCGCGACGCCGCGTGGGATCCATGTCTCGTAGTCCTCATCGCAGAGTGTAAATATTCGTGCCTGTCCCGGCGTGTGTCCACCATTCGCCGTGACCGGTACATTGAACTCCAACTACACCTTGGCCCTCGATAGCACAGACTGTATGACCATACACAACACCCCCCACTATCGCCCGACGAACACCCACTCGGTCGGCCACGCTGGCCGTCGCTCCCAGCTACAGGTGACTCTGCGTGAGTAGCGGGACCGATACGGCGGTCGATGTGACCATCCGAACAAGCTTCGAGGTCCACAGCATCGACCCGGTGGCGCTCGACGACGTGGTGCTCGGCCGGGCGCTCTCCGATCGCTGGCCAACGATGACCTGGACGACCCAGAGCCAGGACGAAGGCCGATTCGTTTCGGTTACCGCAGAGGGCTCCCGAGCACTCCCACCCGACGAACTCCTCATCGGAATCCAGGCCGAACTCGAGACTCCGGTGCGAGTCGTCAGCGACGGTCGCTGATTCCCTCACGGGAGCCAGCGGTCAGTCTTCGTCCTCGGGTAGCGTAACCAGGTTCTCTCGCCCGAGCTGGAGTTTCTCGACAGTCCCGTCGTCGGCCATCCGGCCGATGACACGGGACGTCTTCGAGGCGGACCAGTCGAACGTGTCGGCGATCGCTGCCTGCCGGACGCGGCCACCTGCAGAGTCGAGGAGGTCCAGCACTCGTTCGTCGTCGGTCATGACTGCTGTCCCTGGTGAGGACGAGTCGTTGGCTGGCATCTGGTCGTCTTCTGGCCCGGTGGAAGAAGGTTCGGTGATTCCCGTAGCGGGTTCCTCCTGGGGGTCTGCCTCGTGTGAATCGGCTGCAGTGGCGCTCTTCTCGCTGGTCTGGCGTCGATACAGTACGAGTGCCACAACTCCAACGAGCACCAGTGCAGCGAGCCCACCGCCGATTTCTGCAGGACTCAACCCGCCAGACGACTCCGGGTTCCGGTTCGGTGTCGACCCGGTGGTCGTCATCCCGTCTGCGGTGGTCGGTGCGAAGACGACACGAGGCTGCCCATCCGGGAAGTCCCTACGCCCGACCCACGTCACGACGCCAGAATTCTTACTGTTGGCCGCAGGCGTCACACTCTGAACTCCGTAATCTTCGGGGGCAGCGACCTGCAGGGTGTCATTCGATGCGATGAAGAAGCCACCCTGGAACACGTCGCCAACGACGAGTTCGTTGTCCCCAGGAGCGGCAAAGTTCTCCCAGGTGAACGTGTAGGTGACGATCCCCCACCGACGGGGGATCTCCTGGATGCTCGTACTCGCTGTGAAGTTCGTCACAGCCATCTCGCGGCCAGTCGCGTCGGCAGCGTTCGCGACGACGCCACTGATCCGGTCACGAAAGGGACCCAGATACCGGGCCGTGTCGTTCCGAAACTGCGCCTGAAATGCGGTGTACTCCTCGACCCGCTGGTCGGTATCCAGCCGGGTCCGTATCTGGATGGTCCAGTTCGCGGACCCGTCCGCGGACACCTCGATCCGCGTCACGGTGTTGTCCGTCTCAGGCTGTGCCTGCTGGCTCTGATTCACAGTCGCTGCACCAGTCGGGGGTGCTATCGCACAGGTCAGCAGCAGCCCGATAACGGCGACCGAGAGGACGGACACTAGTCGGGAATTCCGTGACGGGACCATTCGGCTACCGTCGTCTTCTCGCGAAAATCGCATAAGTCGTGCGCTTTCATCGGCTCTGTCACCTGCTGGATCGACAATCGAGTAGTGCCAGGCGGGGGAACCTGGCCCCCCGGCGGCACGACTCCTATCAGCCACGGTGATCGACGCAAATGCCGATACCCCCGTACCGAGTCTGATCTGGTGCAAACGAGTGCAACCGTGCGAAGCAGGTGCACTTTCTGTCATACTCTCCAGAATGTGGTCTACTTCCGAAACATCGGCTGAAGCCCCCAAATTCGTGGTTTTAGCGGATGAAAACGGATGCAAACGTCTGCAAGAGTCCACCAGACACCGCCAACATCTCACCGGTTTATCATCCCTGGGGCATGAGTAGTTGCTACGATGAATCGAACCGGAATCGCCGCATTGCTGCTCGCAGTGCTCCTCGTCGCGGGGACGGCTCTCCCCGCGATGGCACTGTCGACGAGCGCCGCGCAGTCTGCAGGGACTGGGAGCGCTTCGGACGCAGCAACGACGGCGGCACAGGCGGCCGCACCACAGAACAACTCCAGCGTGAACGTAACGGTCGGACAGCAACTCTCGACCGTCATCGACGTATCGAGCGACGAGGTCCAGACGGACTTCGAGAACACCGCATTCGAGTTCTCCTTTGAGCGCGGCGAGGAAGACGAGCGAGTCGAGGCGATCGCGGAGCGCACAGAGGAACTCCGCGAGCGTGCGGAGGACATCCGCGAGGACTACGACGACGCGACCGAAGCGTACCGGGAGGGCGAACTCACTGCGTCCGAGTACGCACAGGAGCTGGCGACGTTGAACGCGCGAGCGAGCAACCTCCTCGAGAGCGTCGAACGCCTCCAGAACCGGCGCGCGAACGTGTCCGCGTTCGAGCTTCGGGCTGCTGGCGTCAACCAGAGCGCGCTCCAGGACGTCGTCGAGAACCTCCGTAGCGTCAACGGGAGCGGTACCGCTGCTCTGTTGCAACAGTTCACCGGCGAGGCGCGCGGAGAAATCGAACTGGAGACTGCCGACGGCTTCTCGATCGAAATCGAGAACGAAGACGGCGAACAGTCCCGCGAGTTCGAGGCACCGCGCGACAACAACAACAGCATCACCGTCAGTCAGGCGAACGCCCTGGACACCGCTCGCGAGGCACTCGGCTCTCCCGAGACCGGGAACTGGACGCTTCAGAAGGCAAGCATCCACGAGGACAGCGGCTACCACAAGTTCGAGTTCGTCCTTACGGGGTCGAACAAGACGGGTGAGGCTGAAGTCCGCGTGGACGGCTCTACCGGCGACGTGTTCCGGCTGGAGTCCGAGATCGAGGTGCCTGAACGGGACGACGACGATGAAGACGGCGACGATGACGAGCGCGAGGACGGTGAACTGGCACTCCTCGTCAGTGATGGGGCCGCCGCCCCTGGCGCGACTATCACCATCACAGCCCTCGCCGACGGCGCACCCGCAGACGGCGTCATGGTTCACATGAACGATCGAGAAATCGGAACCACCGACGAGAACGGCACCGTGACCGTGACGCTCCCAGAACAGGGAGAGGTAGAATTCGAGGCCGAGCGTGGTGATGCAAGCGGCGAACTCGAGTTCGAGTTCGGTGACGGAAGCGAGGAGGACGACGAGGTCTTCCAGCGTCTGGCAACGACCGCGACCCTCGATAACGACACGGTCACCGTCTCTGTGAACTACGACGGGACCGGGGTCGCGAACGCGTCTGTGTTCGCCAACGACCGTGCCGTCGGAACGACCGACGCCGAGGGAACGGTGACGTTCACCCTCGACAGCGAGACTACCGAGGAACTCGAACTCGAGGTGGTCAAGGGCGCCTTCGAGGCCGAGCTTCGGTACGACATCCAGGATGGGTCGCTCGTCCTGACCGAGGAAGCGCACGAAGGTGACGGTGATAAGGCCGAGAGCGACGAGGAAGAGGAGGCTGAAGAGGTAGAGGACTCGGACGCCGACGACGGCGCAGAAGAGAGTGAAGACGACGAAGCGGAGGAAGAGGACGACGAACACGAGACCGAGACCGAATCTGAACCGGAGGAAGAAGACGACGAGCCTGACCACGACGAGTCCGAGGACGACGGGACAGTATAGCTCCGGTCACCGGTTCGGCCGCGGTATTCTCGCCGTGGTGCCTGCTGTTGATTCAACCGATATCCACACACCGTTTCCCTATCAATGACTTCCAAGAAAACAGACGAAACAACGCTATCCAGACGTCACGTGCACCTCTCGTGTGTGCTCCTCGCGCTGGTACTCCTCGTGACTGCGCCAGTCGGCTCAGCGGCGGGAGAGGACGCATCCAACCCACAGCAAACGGTTCCGACCGACTCCGCGTTCGTGGTTTCGCTCCACGAAGACGGGTCCGCACGGACGACGCTCGCTGTCACGTTCGATCTGACGACTGACAGTGAACGCGCTGCCTTCGAAGCGCTCCGTGCCAATACGACCGCCCGTGAACAACGGCTGAATCAGTTCGCTGACCGTTTGCGGAACGTCGCTGCCGGTGCCCAGACTGAATCTGGTCGTGAGATGCAGATTCGAGACCCCAACATCGCGTTCGTCACCGAGAACGACACCGGAATCGTTGCACTGTCGGTGACCTGGGAGGGCCTCGCTGCGCGTGAAGACGACCAGCTCGTGGTCAGCGACCCGTTCGATAGCGGGTTCGATATCGACCGAGCGTTCCGAGTCACCGGCCCCGCTGGCTACGAACTTGTGACTGTCTCACCGCCGCCGACGGCCAGGACCCAGGCCACTGCGACGTGGGCCGGAGGCACGTCGCTCGATGGGTTCGAAGCGCACTTCGTGGCCGTCGAAGACTCGACACAGTCTGGCACTGGAGCGGATGGGTCGGACGTCGGGTCCAGTGGGGGTGCCCCCGGATTCGGTCTCGGAATCGCTACACTCGCCATCGTGGCCAGTCTGGCGATTCTGAGCGCTCGCAACGTAACATAGGCCCTGTCCTCGTCTCTCGACCGGGCAGCGATACCAGGCGAACAGCTACTTTCTCTGGGGTCGTATCTTACGCTATGCCTGCGCAGCGTTCCTTCCCACCAACGAAACGGATTCATTGGCTTCACCGGGCCGTCGAGGCCTGGGTGGCGAATCCGGTTCTCCGTGCTGTTCTTCGGTCGCCGTTACACCGAACCGTCGACCGCTGGCTCATCCTCCTCTCGTACGCTGGCCGACAGAGCGGTCGCCAGTACACCTTCCCGGTCGCCTACGCTCGCGTCGACGGCGCACTCGTCGTGGTGACCCCGAAGGCCGAGAGCGCATGGTGGCCGAACTTCAACGACGGCCACCCCTGTTCCATCTGGTACAACGGCGAGGAGCGCGCCGCTATCGGGACCGTCACCTCGGGACCGGAGCGCCAGAAACTCCTCTCGGCGTTCGTCGACCAGCGACCCCTGTTGCGGCGTCTGTTGAAGATCTCGCGCGACGAACACGGCGAGTTCGACCCCGCCGGTGAGCTGGCCGTGGTCCGGTTCGCGTTGGGCCCCGCACAGGCACGGATTCCGCCAGGGCCGGTGCCCAACGTGATTCGCGGATTCTGACCAGACGTATCCGGCCACGACCTGATATCTTGCTGTACTATCTCGCCTGCATTTCTTCCCAACTGCCGTATTTTCAACCAACTTCGTATCTAAAGAGTAATATTTATCTCGGGCAGTCTGACTAATTTGCATGTGAGAAGTAACGGATTTAGAGCAGTTTTCGTCGTGATGGTGCTGGTCACGATGGCTGCCACGGTGGGCGGGACAGCGGTGTCGATGCCGATGCAGGAACAAGCGGAGTCGGTGGACGTGATCAGGTCACCGACGTATTCGGACGGTGAGGCACCGGAGGACAGTGTGTCAGATGTCTTCGCCTTCGGGAACGTCACGCTCGCAGGGGACAACGAGGTCACCGGAGCGCTGACGGCGGCCAATGGGACACCAGTCGATGGAGACACCGTCCAACTCGTCAATCCAGGCGGGCGGTTTACGCTCAATCAAACCAACGAGACCGGCGACTTCACGTTCTCGACCGAGGAGAACGGGTCGCACGAACTCACCTACCATCAGGACGGCTACGGTTCCCTGGCACCCGCCGATGGGATTCCGGACGTCTACACATTCGGTGACGTCGAGGTCTCCGGTGACACCGACCTCGGGACTCGTTCGCTGCCCGCCGGGCACAACCTGACGGTCCAGCTTGAGTACCCGAACGGCACGCGCATCGCCGACGCCGAGGTGCGCATTATTCACGAACGTGGTGAGGGGCACGTCGGGGCCGAGCGGACGACCGACGCGAACGGCACGGTCGACATCGAGGTCACGGGCGATATCCGCGTCTACGTGATTCCGACTGACCATCTCGATTACGAGAGCACAGACGTGACGATGACCGAAGACCGAACCGTGACTCTGACTGTCGACCCGCAGGTGCAGGTCAACGGGACGGTCACGGACCACACCGGCGCGACGGTCGAGAACATGTGGCTCTACTACGCGGGCGATGGCTCGTACGACTCGAACGTGACCGACTCGGAGGGGCGATACACGGTTGCCGTCCACCCGAACAAGAGTCACTTCGTTCGTCTGGAACAGGGACGGGCCGAACCTACCCCGTTCCCCGACGATGGCGTCCCCGGTGTGTATGTCACGGACCCGATTGCGGTCGGTGACGGCGGGACCCACGACATCCAGCTCCCGAAGGGACACGACCTGAACGTCACGGTGCAGAACGAGAGTGGTGTAGCCATCCAGGGTGTGAACCTCAGTGTCGAGGCGGTTCGGAACAACGAGAGGACGAGTGCCCCCGGGACGACCGACGCGAATGGCATGTTCGTTCCGAATGGGGCGACCGACCCCGGTATCGAGGTGAATGGCTCTATCGCGGTCGACATATGGGACACGCCTCCGGGGTACGGTGAGACAGAGGTCGCGACGAACGTCACAAACAGCACGAACCTCACCGTGACGCTCCCCAGTGCGATGACTGTCACCGGGACCGTCGAGGGCGCGAACGGGACGCCCGCGGCTTCCGACTACGTTCGCATCTCTCATCTCGAGAACAACAACGGCGAAACGACCTGGACGGATTCGAACGGGACATTCTCCGCCGAGGTCGCCGATAGTGGTTCCTACGAGGTCGAGTTCCACCAGACGGCCGAGCAGGGCGACCACGCCGAGAGCTTCCCGCAGGACGGTATTCCGGACTTCTACTACCTTGGCGTCGTCAGTGAGAGTGACCCCGCGCTCGGGACGGAGACACTGCCGAGCGCGAACAACTTGACCATCCGCGTCGTGGACCAGTCCGGTGACCCACTCTCGGGGATTCGCGTGGGACTGACCCACGAGTTCCCGAACATGAAGGGCGGCTCGACCGTCTACACGGAGACTGGTCCAAACGGGACGGTACAGGCCGAGGTCGTCGGACAGATCGACTTCTACGCGAACGGGAAGGACCAGGGCTACGATTCGAACGGGACCCAGGAGACCGTCAGCTGGGACGAGACGGTTACGCTGACGCTCAGGAAGACGGCCGAGGTCTCGGGACAGTTCGAGTACGCCGACGGCACCAGCCCGTCGGGGTCCATGGTGACGCTCCATGGCTCTGAGGACGTCGATATCGAAGGCCTCAGCAACGATGGGTCGTTCACTACTGAGGTGGTGGCGAACGACTCGTACGAACTCGAGTTCGACCAGCGTGACCTGGACTCCCCCGACCGGTCCTACCCGAAGGACGGGCAGCCCGACCTCTACGTGTTCGAGGACGAGGCGGCCATCGGGGCGTCCGACACCGACATCGGTACCAGAACCCTTCCGACAGCGCCGCATCTGGTCAACGTCACCGTGACGGACGAGAACGGGAACGCCCTCGCGGACGTCGACGTCACTGTCGAGTACGAACGGAACGGGTCGGCGGCGAAAGCTAGTGGGACGACCGACGACAACGGCGTCGTCCATCTGCAGGATGGCCCCGCCGGCATCGAACTCGCGTCGGGGAACCTCACCATCGGTGTTCTGTCACACGGTCACCCGTACGGGTACGAGACTCGGACGTTCACTATCGACGGCGACCGGAACATCACCATCCCACTGGGGAAGAACTACTCCGTCTCCGGCCGGTTCGTCGACGAGCAGAGCACGGTCCTGACCAGTGGTGAGCTCATCGTCCGCTCCGACGAAGGCAATACACTGGTGAGCCAGCAGACCGACCAGCAGGGGCGATTCAACATCACTGTCCCCGCCGGCGACTACACCATGCTGTTCGTCCAGACCGGCGGCGAAGCCGGTGCCGGTCCCCTCGACGGACTCCCAGACATCTACGAGTTCGAGAGCCCGTCCATCTGGAGCAATACGTCCTACGGGAACGTGACTATCCCCGACGGGCACGTCGTTGACCCGACTGTCGTCGGCAAGGCCGGTGAGCCGGTCGAGGACGCGACCGTCTGGTACAACTCCAACGCGTCCGGTGACGAGTACGCACTCCCGTTCACCATCCAGACGCACGCTGACGGCCGCATCCACGCCTCGGGTGACATCGACGACCCTGCCGGACTGGAACTCGCCGGTCCAGTTGAGTTCTCTTTCGAACCACCGGAAGGCACCGACGACTTCGGTTTCCGGTGGGAGCACCGAGACATCTCGGTCACCGAGAACCGGTCGTTCGAGCTCACGCTACCCACACAGGAGGAGGCGGCCATGACGACGACCTTCAGTGAGCCCATTGACAACGGCACGCTCTCCGCGGGAACCGACGTGACCGACATCACGGTGGACTTCACTGCGGTCGATGCGAAGGTCACTTCGGTCGCTGCGACGTTCGACGGCCAGCCTGCCACGGCAGAGCTGACCAGGGACGGTGACACCATGACCTACTCCGCGACGAATCTCTCGGACGGCTCCTCGTATTCGCTCGTCGTGACGCTCACTGACTCCCTCGGCCGCACCCTCAACAAGACGGTGAACTTCACCGTGGCTGGTGCCGGTGACGGCGGCAGCGGTGGCGGGGGTAACCAGGGCGGCGGTGGCGGCGGTGGTGGCGGTCAGGGCAGTGGCTCGGCTGGCACCATCAAGATTGCTGACTGGTCCGTCTCGGACTCGACTGTCGCCCCCGGTGAGCAGGTCACGCTCACCGTCACGGTCGCGAACAACGCCGACAGCACGAAGACCATCACCCCCGCGCTGTACGTGGACGGCGAACTCGTCGAAGGCAAGCGCCTCTCCGTGCTGAAGGGCATGGAGCGCACCGTCGAGTTCACCTACCGCTTCAGCGAGGAGGGAACGCACAGCCTCAGTCCCGACGGCAGCGACTTCGAGTTCGTCACCGTCGAATCGGCGGGCGAATCGACGACCACGACCGCGACGCCGACCACGACCGACTCGACGCAGACCACGACCGCACCGTCGAACAGCGACGACCCGGTGACGACGACCGAGTCGACCACCGTGGCCGACACCACGACGGAACCCCCGGCAGAGGACGACGCTGACGACTCCGGAAGCAGCTCCTCGATACCCGGATTCGGTCTCGGACCCGCGCTCGTCGCCCTGGTCGCGGCGGCGCTGCTCGCGATGCGTCGGACCAACTGAGCGCAGGACGACCTGCGTTCATCACCCGATTCAAGCGGACGGCCTGAAGGGTGGACCTCGTTTTTTGCTCGCGAACGAATTCTGCTGTCGTACTCCCGGTCATCTACAATACTCGCGGGCGAAACACATTTTAGGAGGCTATCGAGAGTACTGGTATCACTACGATGGATCGTCGTACCTTCATTCGGGCGCTTGCCCCTGTCTCGCTTGCAGGCTGTCTTCGGCTGGAAAGTGACACCGCGGATGTGGCGGGTGGTACTGATACGGAATCGTCGACGCAGACGTCGAAACAGACGACCGCGATGACGGAGCAGACGACTGCGACGACGGAGCAACCGACAGACCGACCGACTGAATCGACGACGCAAGAGGAGTCAGATGGAAGCGGGGACCAGCCGACACTGTACGAGGTCCAGGTCGACTGGGAGCACCTCGAATCGACGCTCGAGACGGCGTCGAGTTCGACCCGATTCGCTGGTGCGAGTGCCCCGGGTGTCGCAAATCAGGTCTATCTCTCGCACGTCGCCATCAGACTCCGATATCCAAGCAACGGTGCGGTATACTCCAAGGCAGTCCAGCGGCAGAGCGACGAGGACGTGATTCAGATGGTGGTCCCTGCCACCTCGAAGGCGAACCTCGCCGTCGTGGCCGTGAACAGCGGTGGCGACACGGGTACTCTGGAGGGGGTCGCGAGTTTCGAGGGGTTCAGCATCGAGGAGAGTGCGACGACACAGATGAGCACGAAGGCGTTCGAATGGCTTCCCGCGGAGTGGCACGTTCAGTCTGCGTTCGCCGACGCGTATCAGGATGGCACCTTCACCGTCGACAAGGACGAGCAGCACTTCGACATGGGATACGTTGCCACCTATCCGTTCCCGGGGACTGACCTCGGGTACGGGGACCTGCTCATCCAGCTGCAGGGGCACGGTGGCCCTGGGAAGAACCTGGACGACTACCACGAGTATTTCATTCGGACCGACAACCCGTCTCCCGGGACAGCCTCCGAGTCGGAGGTCCGGTTCCAGCCCGTGTTGGCCAGTGAGAAGTTCAATCTGCCGTCTGGGCAATACCGGATTCCACCCGAAGGAACGTTCACTATCCGCTGGCGGTGAGGCGAGTCGGCGGTCGAGTACACCAAGAAAACTTGCGACCGTTGCCCTGGGAACTTTACGTCCTGCATGGGTCTGTTGTACCGTGACAGATACGTTCGGTCCCCGGCAGGAAGCGATACTCTCCGCGTGGAAGCAGACAGTTCCCGAGCATCCCACTGGACCGGGATACGACCTCTCGGAATCGAACCGGACCCGCGTGTGTACCGAGCGTCTGGACGAGTTCATCGAGAACCCATCGACAGAGACCTTCGAGGAACTGTGGGACCTCGACGCCCTCTACGAGTCGCTCTCTCCGAACAAGAGCCTCGCCCTCGACTCCTTCTGGGGGTCGGTCGAGGAGCTCGCCGAGCTGTTCGCCGAGGTGCGCGACGCCGAGACGTACGAACCGGCATGGGAGCGGAAGTTCCAGTGGTCGCAATCGCTCTGGGAATTGTACGGGCGAACCCACGCCGAGACCAGTCCCATCCCGACGAGCCAGGCCGCGAGTGGGCTCAAGCAGTTCGGGTTCGCGGGCGGCAACACGTACGAGAAACGGGTCGACTCGCTCGAACGGTTCGCGGAGACCTACCGTGAACGCGTCGGCCACGTGACCGCCGGGACCGACCACGAAGTCCCCGTCTGGGTCGAGATTGACGAACTCCTTGCGCTGGTGACGACGGTCGACCCCGAGACCATTCGGGCAGAGGTGGACGGCCCGCGCGGGCCGCTCTACCGGTCGCTCGACGGGTACGGTTCGTCCGGGAGCACGGAGACGAACCGGCCGATACGGCTCGACTACGAGAAACTGGCTCCCGCCATCGACGGCCACCTCGCCGCGCGCGAGTCCGGAGCGTACCAGGACGAGACGACCGAGCACTGGGGCGGGACCCACATCGAGTCCTGGAAGTGGGCGTATGCGAAGTATTTCGAGGAAACGATTCGAGAGAAGTACGATATCACCGACCTCGACCCCGAGGAACTCGACTCGTTCTTCGCGGACCTCGACGTGGGGATGGAGCCGGTCTCGTCCGTCCTGAACCACATGATGGGCCGGTGGGGCGCGTCCGACTGGAACGCCGTCCGGAAGCACTGCCTCGAGAACCCCGAGGAGGGCGCAGCAGTCATCTCGGACCTGTTGACCGAGGACGCACACGTCACCGACCGGCTCGGCGCACTCCAGAACTTCTGTGCCCCGCTCGACGTCTCCCCGGGGAACCTCATGCGGTTTGCGAGCACGCTGTTGATGTTCGCCTACCCCGAGGACTACATCACCTTCCAGTACAGCCGCTTCGACTCCTTCTTCGCGGCGAACTCCTCGGTCGACGGCCTCGACACCGGCTTCCGGCCGACCCAGTACTGGCAGGTGGTCCTCACCTGTCGCGAACTCCGTGACGTGCTCAGGGAAGAACGGCCCGACGCCGACATGATCGACGTGCACACGCTGGTGTACGTCTGGAACGACTGGGCAGACGAGTCGGACTGAGCCTGTTAGCAGCCGATTTAGGACTCTATTCGTCTCCAGCCTCGACGAGCACGACCGGCTCTTTCTGCAGCGCCGGCCAGACGGCCAGCACCGTCCCGGTGACGACCAGCACGAGACTGGTCACGACCGACAGACCCAGCGTCGAAACACCGAGTTCAACGGGTGCGCTGACGCCGTACACCCGGAGCAACCCGAGCTGTTCCAGCGCGAGCACAGACCCCGTCCCGAGTGCCAACCCCAGCACGGTCGCCACGCTCCCGACCCGGAGTCCGTCACGGACCACCACGCCCAGGACCTGCCGGCGACTCGCACCGACCGCCCGGTACAGCCCGAGTTCGCGGTACCGGGCCTGGACGCTCCGGGCGAATGCGGCCGTGGTCCCACCGACGGTCATCACGCCGGCGAACACGACGAGGGCAGCGACGATTATCTGGACGTTCCCGAAGACGGTCGCGACGGCCCGCCCGATACCGGTCGTCCCGGCCTCGGTCGCGCTGTGGGAGGCGATTGCAGACGCGAGCCGAGCGTCGCCCTCGACTCGGAGCGTCGCGGTCGCCAGTTCCTCGCCGTCGCTCACGGCGGTGAACTCGTACGAATCGGGTGCCAGCCTGCCGACCGAAACCGGCACCGTCCGGGATTCACCGGGGGCGAGGGAGACGGACACCGACCGCGTTCTGCCGGGATAGTTGAGCAGGACCGTCCGGGAGAGCGTCTGGTTCCAGGGGTTCGAGACGGTGAGGCGGCCCTCCACCTGCGAGAGCGGAGAGGCGGCCGCAGGAACGTCCCACGAGGCGACGAGGGAACGTTGCGCACCAGTGGCGACCTCGAGCCGCTGCGTCGTCGCGTAGTCCCCGCGAGCGACTTCCACGTCGTAGGTTCCCGTCGATGGGACCGAAAGCGACACCACGCCGTTCTCGTCAGACTCGTACGTCTCGCTACCGAGGGTCACCGTGGCCCCTGCAACGGGTGCGCCGTCAGCCACTCCGACCACCTGGACGCGGATGCTCGAATCGGGTGGCGCGACCGGGGGAAGCCCGCGGATGGTGACTGCATCGGCGGGCAGCACCTGCACCGTCCTCGTGCGGTCCTCGACGCCGACGGTCACCGACCCGGTCTCGGTCGCTTCGAATCTGGTCGATACCGTCCGCGAGGCGAACGACCGGATCGATACCGTCCGGTCGACCGATTGTCCATCGATGGTGAACGTCACCGTCCGCTCCACTGTCGAGGTGGTCGGGTTCAACACCGTTGCGGTCACCGTGACCGTCGACCCGACCGTCGTCCGGTTCGGCGCACCGAGGTCGACGACCTGGACCTCGTCGCCGCCCGGGGAGGCGTCCGGTCGCTCGGACAGCCGGATGAAGTTCACCGAATCACCGCGCTTCGTCGAAAGATGACGAGCCGTCGAGAGCGAGACGAGCAGGTGGTCGTCGAAGTAGCCCGGTGCCTCGTAGGTCCCCACCACCGACACCGAGGTGAACGCGGGTCGCGTGCTCCCCCCGAGCGTCACCTCGTCACCTGGCTCGACACCGAGTGACGCGGCGAGGTCCGCTCCGATGACGGCCTCGCCCTGTGTGGTCGGCCGGCGGCCGGCGACGAGGGCCGCGTCGCTCACCGTCGCGAACTTCTCGTAATCCGCCCCACGGACCAGCACGGCGGTACCGTCGACGGTCGAGAAACCCAGTATCTCCGGGCTCGCGGTAATCTGGTCCTGAGATTCGAGCACACCGGCGTAGTGTCCGGGGACGTCGCTCGCGATGGGATGCGTCGCGCCCGGTTCGGTAACCGTCGCACCGTCACCGCCCGCGAGTGGGCCGAGTGCTCCGGCGAACGAGGTCACGAGCAACAGCACGGCGACGAAAACGGTCAGGGCTCCGGCGGCAGGCACCACCCCGCGCCAGTCGAACAGTTCCGGTTCGAGCGTTGCAGGTGCGAGACTCGTCAGGCGACCGTCCGAGTAGTCCTCGCCCGTCTCGGCGTAGGGTGCGCCCCTGACTGCCGGAAGCGTCGCGAGTATCCCGGCGATGCCACCACTGGCGAAGACGATGCCGTACCCCTGCAAGAGCAACACCGCGGAACGTGCCGAGACGCGCATGGAGAGGGAGGTCGGCAGCCCGAGGAACACGCCCACGTTCGCGGCCAGGTTCACCCCGATGACGCCGACCGAATACCCCAGTGCGATGCCGACCGCCGTCAGCAACAGTGCCCGCCCGCCGAACAGTGTGAGGACCTGTCGCGGGAGCGCACCGAGTGCCCTGACCAGCCGTATCTCCTCTCGCCGGTCCCTGACGGTCATCCTGACGACGCTGTAGACGATGACGCCCACGAGGATGGCGACACCCACTGCCCCGGCGAACAGCAATCCGACGAGCGAGCGCGTCCCGGCGACGAAGAACGCGAGTGCACCGAGCACCGGGGATCCGTCGGCCGGGACGGTCGGCGTCTCCGTCTCGATTCGGTACCCGTCCCCGCCACCGACCTGGCTAGCGAGCGTCTCGTTCGCCACATACCACTCCCCGGGTATCGCTTGCTGCCCGGCGGACCGCGTCTGGAGCGAGACGGTCGTCTCGGTCCCGTCGCTCGTCACGACAGTCACGTTGCCAGCCGACCGCCCTGCTCCGTCAGTTGCGACGGTGACACCGGCCCCTGGTGGCGGCGGCACGACGATATTCGAGGCTTGCAGGCGCTGAACCGTCTCGTTCGAGAGCCCGACGAGCGTCGCGTTCGTCCCGTCGACCTGGATCGTCCCTGCGGGGATGGCGACACCCTGCTCCGTGGCCGCGCCACCAGAGACGTGTTCGACGCTCGCTGGGGTTTCGAACTCGGCGGCGATGGCGGTCGTCTGCGTCGAGACGGCCGTCACGGCGAGCACCGTGCTCGTAAAGAAGGCGACGGTGACCGCGATGGTGAGAACTGCCAGCCGGTCGCGTCGGGTCCACCGCGTCAGAACGAGCCGTCTGTATTCCATCAGGAGGTAGGGCCCTTACTCGTCTGCCGTCGGCGCGTCTCGCGTCTCGTCACCGAACTGGAAGCCACTGACCTCCGGCGGCGCGATGCGGTCGAGCACGTCCTCGACGACGTCCTCCGCATCCACGCTCCCCAGGTCTGCCTCGGTACTGAGCACTATCCGGTGCCGGAGCACGGGCTTCGCCAGCGCCTTCACGTCGTCGGGAATCACGTAGTCCCGACCCCTGATCGCGGCCCGCGCTTTCGTCGTGTTCAGGAGTGTGATGCCCGCACGCGGTGAGGACCCGACGTCGACGTTGTCGTCCTCACGCACTGCCCGGACCACGTCGAGGATGTACTCCTTCACCGACGACGCGACGTGGACGTCCTCGACGACCTCTCGAAGTTCGAGCACGTCCTGCGCGGTCAACACCTGTTCGACATCTCGCGCACCGAGCTGTGCGTCGTCGTCGAACCGGTCGAGCAAGATTCGCTCGTTCTCACGGGTCGGCGTATCGACGACGAGCTTCAGCTGGAAGCGGTCGCGTTGCGCCTCGGGCAGGTCGAACGTGCCCTCCATCTCGATGGGGTTCTGGGTCGCGATGACCATGAACGGCTGTGGGAGGGGTAAGGTGTCTCCCTCGATGGTCACCTGGTTCTCCTGCATCGCTTCGAGCAGTGCGGACTGGGTCTTCGGCGTCGCCCGGTTGATCTCGTCGGCCAGCGCGAGGTTGGAGAAGATGGGACCACGCTGGAGCTGGAACTCACCGGTTCCCTCACGGAAAACGTGGGTTCCCGTGATGTCCGCGGGCAGCACGTCGGGCGTCATCTGGATACGGGTGTAGTCGAGGCCGACCGCCCTCGCGAAGGCGTTCGCCGCGGTCGTCTTCGCGACGCCCGGGACGCCCTCGACGAGGACGTGTCCCCGAGTGAACAGCGAAATTGTCAGGTACTCGATAAGCTCGTCGTTGCCGACCAGAACGGTAGATATCTCGTCGCGGAGGGCGGCGTAGGCGTCGGCCGGGTTATTCATCGTTCACCGTATTTTCGGATGGCCTGTTAATACTTTTCGCGACACGGCGGACACGTTCGCGTTCCCACTCCGGGTGCCGGCGTTCCAGCAGGTCGGTGATGGACGCCTCGTCGAGAGTGACACTTGTGATCGATGGCGACTCCCGTCCCCACGGGACCGGAACCGATACCGGGAGCCCACGAACGGCAATGGTTCCACCGACAAGGAGCAGGAGACCGGTCACGAGCATGGCCAGCGCCGAGTCGGCGAGCAGGTGCGTGAGCCTGACCAGTGGCGGGAGTTGCCCTGCGTGGGAGTAGTCGAAGAGGACCGTCTCGGACTCACCCACGATAGCGGAGAGGAACGCCCGGTTGTCGCCCCGGTCGAGCATCGTGTTGATGAACACGCTCGGGTCGGAGACGACGACCACCTGTCCCTCACCGACGGACTCGGTGACGACGACGGGATAGCTGGCAAGGGTCTCGTTGTCGTCGAGGGCTTGGTTCCCGTTCGCGTCCAGATACCCGTACGGGGAGCTTCGAACGAGAACGGTGCTCTCGGCTCCGGGGTCGACGACCGTCGCGTAGTTCAGTGCGAGTTCGTCCACGTCAGCCACGCGCGAGTCGTCACTGACGTTCGTCGCTAGTGGCATCGCGGGGGATTCCGTGTACTGCTGTTCGTCACGGAGTGTCGTCCCGTCGAGCCGAGAAGTAGCTCCGATACCCGAAAGCAGGGGATTGACGGTCCCACCGAAGTCACCAGCCACGACCAGTGTACCGCCGTCCCGGACGAAGTTCCTGAGGTCGGCCTCGGCTGCCGGGCCGTAGTCGCTGGTCGGCGAGAGCACGAACGCCGTGGTCTCGTTCGCGTCGAGCGTCCCGTATTCGCTCGTCTCCTGCGCGACGACGACCGTCCTGTCCGTCTCTCCCACGATAGTCCGTGCGTCCTGCAATCCGTCCCACGCGGGGTTGTACGCACCGAAGGCGTCCGCGGACGTGACGCCTGCCCAGAGTCCTGCCCCGACGAGCAGGACCAGGAGACCGGCGACCAGGAGTTGCGGGTACCGGACCGTCCGGCCAGCGAAATGCACTCAGAACACCCCCGGCGGGAGGATGGCCAGAATCCGCCGGATCACGATGTAGGCGAAGACGACCAACCCGAGTCCGATGAGCCAGCGCAGGCGCTTGCGCCAGGTCGGCGTCACATTGATTGCAGCTGTCAGTTCGGTCACGACCAACACCCCGATGAGCGAACAGACGAAGAAGAGCTCGTACTCGAGCGCGCCCAGCAGCGACAGCGCGAGTGCGCTGGCGAGGGTCCATGCGAGGGTCGCATGGACGTACCGCTGGCGACGACGAGTTGTCATTGGTCGCCGATTGTGCGGGGGCGCTCAAGAAGATGTTGGCTCGCCCCCGTGCCTGCTGTCAGTCTTCGATGTCGTTCCCACAACCTCTGCAGACGTTCGGTTGCCAGCCGACCGTCTGGACGATCGGCTTCTCTTCCTCACAGTGCTCGCAATACTGAGTGTTCATACCTGACATGTTTCCCCCACCACAACCCCAATGTGGTTGACGTGATAGTAGCGAGACATTCATAGTATATAGTTTTTGGCCATGCGTCCCAATGCATTTCGCAATCTTCTCCGGGAAAGCAACGAACGTATCCCGCTCCTCTGCAAAGCAGAGTCCGATGTGGCCCTGGGGACACGCTGCGTTCGGCTATCTCGCTTATCGACTGCTACCGACGAAACGGAAGGCCCACGAGTCGGTGCTGGTCTTACTCGTGTTGCTCGTCGGGACTCAGTTGCCTGACCTCGTCGACAAACCGCTCGCCTGGTGGGCGACGATATTGCCGACGGGCCGGAGTTTCGCGCACTCCCTTCTGACGCTGAGCGTCTTCATCGTCCTCGCGTACGCGGTCGCTCGGCGGTACGACCGTACCGACCTCGCGTTTGCCGCGTCGTTCGGCTACGCCTCCCACCTCGTGGGCGATTCACTCAACTCGCTGCTCAAGCTCCAGTTCGCCGACCTCACGTTCCTGCTGTGGCCGGTGCTCCCTTCGCCCGACTACCCCACGGACAAGAGTTTCACCGCTCACTTCCAGAACCTCTCGTTCTCGGGGTTCACCATCGTTGGCTTCGTGCTCTCTGTGCTCGCGCTCGCGGTCTTCGTCCGGACCGAGTTGAACCGACGGTAGCCCGGGAGATCTCGCGTGGCGTGGCTCCAGTATTAATACCCTTCGTGCATTCTTGTTGAAACGTCTATAGTTTAGTGTTGCCCATCGGGCCCACTTGTTAGTTTACTGAAATAGTCGATGGTGAGCAACCCCCACACGTTATCTCCGACCCCACCGAACCCCGGGACATGTCAGACGATAACACGTCGACGCCGTACGGTCGGTTCCGCCAGACGACGGTGTACACGACCGGGATGCTCACCGGCGAGACGCCCGAGATTCCGCCCGCGTACGAGGCGCTGAAGCAGCGAGCAGCGGAGGAACTCGAGGGCGAGGCCTACGACTACGTCGCCGGCGGTGCAGGCTCTGAGTCGACGAAGCACCACAACCGGGTCGCGTTCGGGGACTACCGAATCGTCCCGCGGGTGATGCGGGACACCGCCGAGCGTGACCTCTCGGTCGAGGTATTCGGGCAATCGTTCGACGTCCCGGTGTTGCTCGCGCCCATCGGTGCACAGGGCATCCTGCACGAGGACGGCGACCTGGCCAGTGCTCGCGCCGCGGCCCGGCTGAACATGCCCTATGTCTGCTCGACCCAGTCGTCGGAACCGCTGGAGGACGTGGCCGAGGAACTCGGTGACACGCCGAAGTGGTTCCAGCTATACTGGAGCGAGGACCGCGAGTTGACAGAGAGTCTCGTTCACCGGGCCGAAGACTCGGGGTACGACGCGCTGGTGGTCACACTCGACACGCCCCACCTGGGCTGGCGCGAGCGCGACGTGAGCCGCGGCTTCCTTCCGTTCCTCGCCGGCGACGGTATCGCGAACTACGCCTCGGACCCGGTGTTCCGTGACCGGCTCGCCCAGCCCCCGGAGGAGAACGAACAGGCTGCCGCACAGGAGTTCGTCGAGGTGTTCTCGAACCCGTCGCTGACGTGGCCCGACCTCGACTGGCTCGCGGGCCAGACCGACCTGCCCATCGTCTGCAAGGGCATCTTGCACCCGGACGACGCGGAGCAGGCGGTCGAACACGGGGCGGACGGCGTGGTCGTCTCGAACCACGGCGGGCGTCAGGTGGATGGTGAGGTCGCGGCGCTCCGCCAGCTCCCGACCATCGCGCGTCGAATCGGGGGCGACGCGACCCTCATCTTCGACTCGGGTATCCGTCGGGGTGCCGACGCGGTGAAGGCGCTGGCCCTGGGTGCTGACGCGGTCATGCTCGGCCGCCCCTACGCCTACGGGCTGGGCATCGACGGGGAAGACGGCGTCCACGAGGTCCTCGAGAACTTCCTCGCGGACTTCGACCTCACGGTGGCACTCACGGGACACGATACGGCCGGCGAGTTAGACCGCGATGTCCTGGTGGAAGCGTAGGGGCCGCGGGTCCGACCTGGTGTGCCCCACGGTATCGGGCGTCGACCGAAGGGCCTATTTAATTCGACACGAAGAATTTGGTAATGAAGCGACGTGCGTTCCTCGCACTCTCCACTGGAATCGTCACAGGGCTCGCTGGCTGTGCTACCGACGCTGGGTCGGGAGCAGGTGACGGTACTGACTCCACTGTGTCGACCGCGACCGCGACGGCGACACGAACCACAGATACCGACGAGGCACAGGAGATCGGCGGGAACGACGACACCGCGACAACGGGAACAGACCGCCCCAGTCCGCGCGAGGTCACGTCGAACCCGAACGACCCGAAGCCGGCCGATGGTTACCCACCAGAGCCGGATTCGGTTCCTGCCGAGCGCGACATCGACACGGATGCGTACGAGACCATCGGGGTCGATGGTGAGCAGGTTCGACTGGCTCCCGTCGAGGACGTCCACTACTGGTGGGCGCGACGCGAGGCCCGGTTCGCCGATGCCCGCGGGATGGCACAGTACCGGAACGAGCACGTCTACGGTGCGGTGAGTTCACCGGCTGGAAGCCCGCTGGACATCTCGCCCGTCGCGGACTGGAGCCAGTCCGACCGGATCATCTGCTACTGCGGCTGTCCACATCACCTCTCGTCGGTTCGGGCCGCAGAACTCCAGCAGGCCGGGTACTCGAACGTCTTCGTCATCGACGAGGGGTACTACGAGTGGAAGGGCCTCGACTACCCGGTCGTCGGCGAGAACGTCTCCGAGCGGCGAACGTACCGCATCCGCGGACGCGTCGATCCTGAACAGCAG
This sequence comes from Haloarchaeobius sp. HME9146, assembly GCF_025399835.1. NCBI lineage: Archaea > Methanobacteriati > Methanobacteriota > Halobacteria > Halobacteriales > Halorubellaceae > Haloarchaeobius > Haloarchaeobius sp. HME9146. The sequence goes on along the minus strand of NZ_JAODVR010000002.1, from coordinate 238,442 downwards.
GGCGAGATGGTCTGGGTCCGCGAGGTCGGCAGCGACCGGATGGAGGCCGCGCCGATACGGGCCGACGGAACCTTCTCGGTCCACGTGAAGTTCGCGGACGTGACCGGCCAGACGAGAGTCACCGTCGAACTCCCGACGGGAGATATCACGGGCACCCTTGCTGGTCTCTCGACGCGGGTCGTGACCGGGTAGGCGGGAATCGACGTCGGGGGTGATGTTCCTTGCAGCAGGTTCGTCTCGGGTTTCAATAACCATTCCTGATAGCCAACAGTATTGGTTGGTGTATCGAGCAGATTCGGCTGAATCGGGTCCACTAGTTTAGTTACCAAAGCAGATTGTCTTTTTCTCGCTGTGTTCAGTATACTATTTAGAACAAATACAATGTTTTATTAAGTCGTGCTTCGCCCGACATGGTATGCGACGACGTGACTTCCTCACATCGCTCACGGTCGCGGCGGCGGGCACAGCAATCGGGAACTCGGCATCTACGGTGGCGCGAGCCGCCTCGGGCACCATCGACTCGCTGGAGTTCGACTCCTCAGCGAGCCTCCTCGACGCTTCGGGCAACACCCTGACCGACGACTCGCTCATCGCGGTGAAGGCGGAGACCACCGCCGATAACGACGACGCCGACGGGAACGGCGACGCGGTCGCATACCCCTACAACACCGACATCCCACTCGTTGCTGTTGACGACTCCAGCGCGGGCACGGTCGTCGGCTTCGGCGCGACGCTCGTCTCCGACGACGCGAACTTCAGGAGCGACAACGAGGAGTTCGTCCTCAACGTCTTCGACGCGTACCTCGGTGGCTCCGGGACCATCCTCTACGACGAGGGACACGACGCCTACCACACGCTCACCGGGTTCTCGAACATGGCGAACTACGCCGAGACCCAGCAGAACTACACGGTGACGGGCACCTCGACGCTCTCGTCGGACCTCTCGACCGCGGACGCGGTCTGGCTCACCGGGCCGGCGACCGCGTACACCAGCTCCGAAAAACAGGACCTCGCGGACTTCGTGGCAGGTGGCGGCCACGTGTTCATCTTCGACCGCGCCGACTACTCGAACTTCGACGAGACCGCGAACCTCAACGACATCGCGGACGGGCTCGGACTCTCGTTCCGCTTCAACGACGACCAGGTCACGGACAACGACAACAACGGTGGCGTGTATTACAAGCCGACGACCTCCCGGTTCGACACCACTTTCGACTTCTTCGCGGACCGGCCAGGGATGGAGATCGACCCGGACACGACACACCTCGTCGACGTCGTAGATGTAACCGACGGGGACACCGCGAACGTCCGGTTCGACTCCGGGCGCGAGGAGAACGTCCGCATCCTCGGGATGGACACGCCCGAGAAGGAGCAGTACCAGCAGTACGAGCGCACCCAGGAGTGGGAAGGAATCGAGTCCCTGACCTACCTCGCAGACTGGGGCGCGAACGCGACGACATGGGGGCAGAACGAGTTGAGTGGAAAGACCATCGAGCTCTCGTTCGACCCGGCAGAGCCGGGCATCTTCGACACCTACGACCGCCTGCTCGGGTACATCCACTACGACGCGACCGGTGACGGCGTCCGCGACGACTTCTACAACCTGCGCACGGTCGAGAACGGCTACGCCCGAGTCTACGCCTCCGCGTTCAGTAAGTACGAGCAGTTCTACGACGCCGAGGTCACGGCCCAGCAGAACGGGACGAACCTATGGGGCCAGAGCGACCCGTCGGCCACGGACCCCATCCGCAATCGGACCGTGGACGACCAGTTCTTCCCCGACGCGGCGTCGATCAAGACGAGTTCGGGAGCCATCAGCCAGTCCCGCGTGCCCGTGCTCGCGGAGTCGACGGCGAGCCAGACCGGGACCCCGAGCGTCTCGTACACCGACATCCCGCTCGTCGGCGTCGACGAGGCGGCCAACGTCGCGATGGTCGGCTCGCCGTTCATCGACGAGAGCTACGAACAGGCCGAGGACTACGCGGTCGACACGTCCACCTACGAGAACTTCACCTTCCTGACCAACCTGCTCGACTGGCTCTCGGATAGCGCAGGGAAGGTGGTCATCGACGGCGGTCACGGCCAGTTCAGCGCCGATTACGCACTCTCCAGCGAGGACGTGGCGTACTACCAGCGCTACCTCGAAGGCGTCGGCATCGACTTCGACCAGGTGAACAACCTCACGAGCGACAACCTCTCCGGCGCGCGCTCTCTCATCGTCACCTCGCCGCCACAGTCGCTTACCACGTCCGAGACCGACGCCATCTCGCAGTTCGTCGCGAACGGGGGCTCCGTCGTCCTCATCGGCGCGTCCACCGCGACGAGCGATGCCCGGTCGAACCTCAACGCGCTCGCGGCCGACCTCGGCAGCGACCTGCGCCTGAGCGACGACCAGGTCGAGGACGACTCGAACAACGTGAATTCGGACGCGACCGTCCCGGTCAGCACGCGATTCGACACCTCGTTCCCGCTGTTCTCGGCCTTCGACGGGAGCAACACCGGCGGGTCGGGCACGCTCGAACTCGTGAAGGTCCACGCTGACGCGGAAGGCACCGAGTCCGAGAACCTCAACGACGAGTACATCGTCTTCGAGAACACCGGCTCCGGGTCGATGGAACTCACGAACTACGTGGTCGAGGACGAGGCCGGCAAGAGCTACACCGTCCCCGAGTTCAGCCTCGATGCTGGGGCGCGGGTCACGCTCCACACCGGGAGTGGGACCGACTCGGCAACCGACCTCTACTGGAACCGAGGTTCCTCGGTCTGGAACAACTCCGGTGACACCGTCATCGTCACCGACGACTCGGGTGCCGAGATCATCAACCGCACCTACAGCGGCGATGGCTTCGACGAGACCGGCGACGACGGGAGTACCAGTGATGGCATCGTGGTCAAGGACGTCCACGAGGACGCAGCTGGCACCGACTCGGAGAACCTCAACGACGAGTACGTCGTCTTCGAGAACGCCGGCAGTTCGGCGGTCGACATGACCGACTACGTCTGCGAGGACGAGGCGGCCCACGACTACACCTTCCCGTCGTTCACCCTCGACGCGGGCGCGACCGTCACGCTCCACACCGGGAGCGGGACCGACACCAGCACCGACCTCTACTGGGGTCGTGGCTCCTCTGTGTGGAACAACTCGGGCGACACGGTCTACCTGTTCGACGCGAGCGGGAACACGGTGTTGACGCACTCGTACTGAGCGACTGGTCTCCCGATAGCGCAGGCTGTTCTTCCTTCTTTCCCCTCAGTGGTTCGCCCTGCGATGCGCGGTTCCAAATATATTTACAACTCCTGTAAGTAATCTCTCTACAATGGCTGGTCTCGAACACGACAGCGACTGGTGGAAAGAAGCAGTCGTCTACCAGGTCTACCCCCGCAGTTTCAACGACACCGACGGCGACGGCGTCGGTGACCTCCAGGGCGTCATCGAGAAGCTGGACTACCTCGACGAGCTTGGCGTCGACGTCGTCTGGCTCAATCCCGTCTACGAGTCCCCGAACGCGGACAACGGCTACGACATCGCCGATTATCGCTCTATCATGGACGAGTTCGGGACGATGGCCGACTGGGAAGACCTCCTCGACGGGCTCCACGAGCGCGGTATCGCCCTCATCATGGACCTCGTCGTCAACCACACCTCCGACGAGCACGAGTGGTTCGTCCAGTCGCGCGACCCCGAGAGTGAGTACCGCGACTGGTACTGGTGGCGAGAGGGCGTCGACGCGGACGAGGTGGACTGGGACACCGAGGAAGGGCCCGAGGGTGAAGCCCCACCGAACGACTGGGGCTCGTTCTTCGGCGGCCCGGCGTGGGCCTACGACGACGAGACCGAGGAGTGGTACCTCCACCTCTTCGACCGCAAGCAGCCCGACCTGAACTGGGAGAACACCGACGTTCGAGAGGAGGTGTTCGACATGATGCAGTGGTGGCTCGAGAAGGGCATCGACGGCTTCCGGATGGACGTCATCAACCTCATCTCGAAGGTTGAAGCAGACGCCCCGGACGATGCGATTCCGGAGCACTACTTCAACGGCCCGCGAATCCACGAGTACATCCAGGAGATGAACGAGGAGGTGCTCGAGGGCGAGAACCTGCTGACCGTCGGCGAGATGATCGGCGACGAGATGGCGATGGAGACCGCGCGCCAGTACGTCGGCGAGAACGGCGACGGTCTCAGCATGATATTCCACTTCGAGCACATGCTGCTCGACCGTGGGCACAACATCTGGGAGCGCGAAGAACTCGACCTCACCGAGTTCAAGGCCGTCTTCGACCGCTGGCAGCACGGCCTCGCCGACGACGGCTGGAACAGCCTCTACCTGAACAACCACGACCAGCCCCGGATGGTCTCCCGGTTCGGGAACGACGACGAGTACCGCCGCGAGTCCGCGAAGCTCCTCGGAACCCTCCTCCACACGCTCCAGGGAACGCCCTATATCTACCAGGGTGAAGAGCTGGGCATGACAAACTACCCCTTCGAGTCCCTCGACGACTACCAGGACGTGGACACGGTCAACCCGGTCCAGAACGCGATCGACGACGGTCGCATCGACTCGTTCGAGGCCGTGGCCGACGACGTGCGCCAGAACTCCCGAGACAATGCCCGGACCCCGATGCAGTGGTCCGACGACGAGCACGCCGGGTTCACCGACGGCGAGCCGTGGATGCAGGTCAATCCGAACCACGAGCACATCAATGCCGAAGCCGAGCGTGAGGACCCCGACTCTGTCTTCCACTACTACCGTGCCCTCATAGACCTCCGGAAGGAACACGACGTGGTCGTCTACGGCGAGTACGACCAGCTCACGCCCGACCACGAGGAACTCTGGGCATACACCCGGACCCACGGGGACGAGCAGCTTTTCGTCGCGCTCAACTTCTCGGATTCCTCGACGACGATGGACGTCTCCGAGTCGGTCGACCTCGGCGACGACGAGGCGACGCTCCTGCTCGGGAACTACGGCCAACGGGAGGAGCCAGCAGATGCCGACGCGCTCGCTTCGCTCGACCTGCGACCCTGGGAAGCACGAGTCTACCGTCTCGAAAACTGAATCACAACGATTAATCCGAAGTGTGACACATACTCGGGTTCATGCCGCCTGACCAGCGTCCCACCGTCGATGCGGCCTACGACAAGTTGGCACAGACGTACGAGTCGCAAGAACAGGACCCGTACTGCACGGATTTCGAGTTCCCTGCGACGACCGAGCTCGTTCCAGACGTGGCGGGGAAGCGGATTCTCGATGCGGGCTGTGGACACGGTCGCTACACAGAGTGGTTGCTCGAGCGTGGGGCAACTGTCGTCGCTGTCGACAAGAACGAGGAGATGCTCGAACAGGCGAGACGACGAATCGGTGAGAGAGCAGCGATCCGCCAGGGCGATATCACAGCACCACTCGAATTCGCCGCCGACGACGAGTTCGATGGCGTCATCTGCGGCCTATCGCTCCACTACGTCGAAGACTGGCGACAGCCCTTCAGGGAGTTCGCCCGCATCCTCAAGCCCGGTGGCTTCCTCGTGTTCTCGGCGCAGAATCCAGTCGACGAGTACATCGCGTTCGAGGCAGAGAACTACTTCGAGGTCGAACAGGAAGTGATGACGTGGTCGGCCGGCGGTGAGGAGGTCGACGTCCCGTTCTATCGCCGGCCGATCTCGGAGGCCATCAACCCACTCATCGAAACTGGCTTCCAACTGGACGAACTGGTCGAACCGACCCCGAAAGAGAGCTTCAAAGAGAAGAAGCCAGAATCCTACGAGAAGCGGCTGCGATATCCGACGTTCCTGTGTGTCCGAGCGTCGAGACCCGAATAGTGAACGGGTCGGGCGATACCGCAAAAGAGACGTTTCTGGGAGGTCGCTTCGCCCGCTTCTTCACCGTGTGACGTATCTGGCCGACGGGCAGTTCCGTCTCTCCGATTGAGTTGCAGACCTGGCTCCCGGCCGTTCCGATGTTGAGAACGGCAGGACCAGTTCAGAAGGGCCGGTTCAGACGTACTCGATGCGGTGCAGTTCGTACCGGTAGGTTCGCCCCTCGTTCTTGACCACCAGATACTGGCGCTCCCCGACGCGTTCGAGCCTGTTGAAGTGCTCGCCTGCGTTTCCCGGGTTCAACGAGTGCGGCGGCCCGTCGATGTCGAACTGCAGTCGGGCGATGTCCCCCTTCACGCCGTCGACCTGTCTGGCTTCTACCGAGAGCACCTCACCGCTGTCCTCGATGGCGATGTCACCGGTCAGCTCCCAGGTGTGGCCCCCGTGGCGTAGTTCCCTCCCCTTGATGTCGTCCCAACGTGCCTGGAACATGGTTTTACTATAGGGGTGGGGGACACATCGCGGTTTCGCCAGTTCTGTCAACGCACCGTTTCGACGCTGGTCCGTTACTTGTTGTACGACTCGCGAATCCTGAGCGTTCCGTCGGCGTCTCTGACAGCTATCGTGTCTTCGAGGTTCGCCCAGACGGGCTTCTCCGACCCCCAGTGGTAGTCCCACGTGGTGTCATCGTCGCTGCTGGTGTGGAGCGTGACGTGCTCGCCGGGTTCGACGACCGTTCCCTCGGGGAACTCGTACACGTCACCGGCATCGTTCTCGACGGTCCAGCCCGAGATGTTCAGCGGGTCGTCTCCGGTGTTCTGGAACCGCACGTACTCCTCATCGAGGTGGTTCACGTCCCGGCCGATGGGGTCGTTGTGGATCTCGTCGAGCTGCAGGTCACTGTGGTGGACTTTCTCGGGTTGGCTCATGTGTCTCCCCTCACCAGTACTACGCGAGCAAGGAACATAGGTCAGTCACCTCGTTTCGCGCTCGGCCGACACCCACATTCCTGACGGCTCCGTGTCGCGAGGGAGCTACGCTCATTCCGGTTCGGGCCCTCTGTGGTGACATGGAACCCGTACTTCCTGACCGGTCGTTGCTCCGACGAGCGAGGGAACAGCTCGATAGCTGGATCTTCGACGGCCGGGACCGGGCGTTCGCGGACCTCTTCGACGGCCCCGACGCGGTCGTGACGGGGCAAGAACTTCGCCAGCTCGACCGCATCGACTCCGCGCTGAGTAGGCAGACGGGCCTCGGAATCTGGGGCAGTGACGAATACGGCATCATCACGGGACAGGACCTCGAGGAGGTCCCCTTGCGAGTCGTCTGTACCTTCCACCCTGAGATTCCGGGCGAGGGTTACCGGGGGGAGCACAGCCTCGACGAGGCGACCCGCGAGCAGTTCAACGACGTCCTGTTCGAGTACTGTGAGCGCGTCGCTGCCTACGGCCAGACCGAGCTGGAACGGTTCTTGCGGGACGTCCAGCAGCCAGCCTGAGACGGCCACCGACCCGTCTGAAATCCACTTCTCCGTACCCGTCGGGCAACGCCCTTGGGATATAAGGGAGCGGTTGGAATCGTGGGCGACCCTACACTGCCCGTGGATACCACCATGGCAACGAAGCGTAACCCGTTCGAGGAGCTCCAGCGGTTCTTCGACAGGATGGGCGACCAGTTCGCGGAGTTCAACGACACCTGGACCGGCTGGGGGCAACCGATGAGCGACTGGGGTGGGGTGACTTTCGATGCGATGCCACTCGACATCCAGGCGGTGAACGACGAGCTTGTCGTCGCCGCGGAGCTGCCCGGTTTCGAGCGAGACGAAATCGACGTGACCATCGACGGGAACACACTCAGCATCAGTGCCGAGCACGCGGCCGAGAGCGAAGACGAACAGGAAGGTGAGTTCATCCACCGCGAACGGACCCAGCGGTCGGTCAAGCGGTCGGTGACCTTGCCTGCCGCGGTCGAGGAGGACGCCGTCTCGGCGACGTACAAGAACGGCGTGTTGACCGTCGAACTGAAGAAGTCCAAGAAACCGAAGGGGAAAGACATCCCCATCGAGTGAGCTGGACCGTTCCAGGTCCCTGTTCGATTACTCGTCTTCCCCGAGTTCCTCTTCGAGCGCTTCGTCCTCGTGGTCCTTCTTCCGTTTCTCGGCTGCGTCTTCGTACGCCAGTTCTTCCTCGAGCTCGTGTTCGCGCTGTTGCGCTTCCTTAGTGTCGGCCTGGTCTTCCCGTCCTTTCTTGGTATCAGCCATATCGTCTACCACGCCGGTCGCTCGGGTAACGGTTCCCTTGATTAGCTGCCCCACCATCCCCAGCCTCGGCCCTATACGTGCTCCCCTCGCTCTCGGACGAGCAGTTCGACCAGCGTCTTCGCCAGTCCCAGCACGACGGGCCCGATGAAGAGCCCGAGGAAGCCGAAGACCGCGATGCCTCCGAAGATACCGATGACGAGGACGCCCGTATCGAGTTCAGCACCACGCTTCATCGCAAACGGCCGGACGACGTTGTCCGACCCACTGATGACGATGGAGCCGTACACCAGCAGCCCCACTGCCTCCGGGATTTGTCCGGTGCTGAGCAGATAGAGGACGGCCGGAATCCAGACCACGGAGGCACCGATGATGGGGAGCAGCGCCAGTACGAACGTCGTCATGCCCCAGAAGATGATGTTGTCGAAACCGACGGCGACGAACCCGAGAACGGTCAGTACCGCCTGTAGCGCCGCGACGATGACGTTCCCCACGACCGCTGCCCACAGGAGGTCGTCGGTCCGCTCGATCAGTTCGTCCATCGTGGCAGGGCCGAGGGGGATAGCGGACCGAATCCAGACGACGAGTCTGTCCCCGTCACGCAGGAAGGAGAAGAACGCGAAGAAGAATACCACCGTCCCCACCAGGAAGGCCGGGACGCCGCCGAGGAAGCCGACCACACCTCCCAGGATTCCCTGGAGGCCGGCCTGAAGCGCACCTGCGACCGGCTCGGCCAGCACGGAGAGGTCCGGGGGGTTCGTCCCGAGCCAACCCCGAAAGAGCGCCTCGATAGCTGCGATGTCGGGTATCTCGACTCCACGGAGCAAGAGGACGGCCTGGGTCGCTGCGACGACGAGGAGTAGCAGTACCGGGGCGAGGACGACCACGACGGTCGCTGTCATCGTGACGGCCGCCGCGATGGTTCGCCCCAGTCGTGGCGCGAGCCGTACCTGTGCCGGTCTGGCGAGGTACGCCAGCAGTCCGGCCAACAGGATGGGCTGCAGGAACGGCAACACCAGAAGCGCTGAGAGGATTCCCGCCACCAGCAGCAGGGCTCGTAACGTGGTCCGGGACGACATCTGCTTGCTCTGGTTGGTCTCGTCGTTCCGTTCCACTTCGTCACCCCCGTCGCCCTCACCCTCACGGTCGACCATCAGCCGACCCTCCGTCCAGGCCGCGACTCGACCCGCGCATCGGACGGGAGTCGACTGCGCTTCATAGAGTCGTTCATAGGCGTGCCCCGGTAATCACGGTTATCCAGGCCGGTGGTGAGATGCGCGTCCGCTGTAGGTGGGCGCGTCCGAGGCGCTACGTCAGCCGAGCTGCCTCGTGCTGCCACAGAATAATAAACTCGATTGGATTTATTTGTGCGTAAACTGATTGCCCGAAGAGAGATCCGCAGTCTCGGCACGAGCCCCGGGCAGAGAGATTCTCTTGTTCGAGAATCGATGGAGATGACTCAAAGAACTTGAAATCTGGTCGTAGAGGAGTTTCCTGACACAGACTCAGAGCGGGAGAGAGTAAGAACAGGGCGTTCGGTGATTGACTCAATATATGTAACTAAATCTCTGATTAGAACATTATTAATTTCGAAAATTAATGTGATAACCGATGATTGGTGGCGTGAAAATACTTTCAAGCATAGATTTGTTATTTCCACTATCGACAATTCTCAACTGTGATTTAGAACCAATTACATAAACAAATCAGTAGTTTATCTGTAAATTTATGGCGAGTTCTACAACGGTCGGATGAAACGACACTTTATAATCTCGCCCAAACAAGGTTCCCGGTATGGCCGACGAATCCGAGAGTTCGCAGGGCGGTCGAGGGAAGGTTGCTCGCCTCATCGAGAGATACAACCTCGGGGAGGAGACAGGCGAGGACCTCGTCGCTCGATGGACCGGTGACGGAGCTGAACGGATGAGCCTTCGAGATCTCGCGGACTATTTCAACCGGGAACTCTTGCGCGCTGCCCTCCAAGAGAACGGTACTCATCCCCACGATGACGAGGTCGAATCCTATTACCTCCGGCTGACCAACCCTGATTTCACAGCGGGGGACAGGATAGAGATCGAGACGCAACTCGAATCGGCTGGAATCGACGTCGATACACTCCTCTCGGACTTCGTCTCGTACCAGTCGATACGGACGTACGTGAAGAACCGTGGTGCCGAATACGAACAGACCAGCGACGAGGCCCAGCTCGAGAAGGACGCCGAGAGCATCGAGCGGCTCCGGTCACGCCTCGAATCGGTCGCAGACGAGCGAATCGACCGGTTGGAGCGGACCGGACGGATCTCGGTCGGTGATTACTCGCTCCTCGTCGAGGCGACCGTGCTCTGCTCTGACTGTGGGAACCAGTACGACATCGCCGAGTTCTTCAGAAACGAAGGCTGTGACTGCGAGTCGGCCACCGACGAATCTGCGTGAACGTCGGTAGTGACCCCGGTCCATTCTGACTTCGTGGTGTTTCCATAACAGACGTACTGTTGTTACGGAAGACTGTGAGAGGGTCTGCGGCGTTCTCCCAGTACCAGCAGTGATGCGTGTGGTGAGCGGTTGGCCGTCCATCAGGTAGAACACGGTCCAAGAACTACCCTAACAAGCGTACTGATGTTATGGAGGTGGCGAGTTAGAGGAAACGTGAATCGGCTCGCTCAGGAAAGCGATATCTCGAGTTCGAATTCGTTCGCCACACCCAGGAGGATGTTCGGAAGCTCGCTCCGGAACCGTTCTTCGTCGACCCGGTTCGCCGGGCTGGCGACGCTGAATGCACCCACGACACGGCCATCGGGACCTTTCACGGGGACACCGACCGCCTTCACACCCTCCAGTTGCTCCTCCTCGTTGAACGCGATTCCTGTCTCGCGAATCTCGGCCAGTTCGTCCAGGAGGGCTTCGACGTCCGTGATCGTGTTCTCCGTCTCGGCGGGCAGTCCCCACTTGTCCGCGAACACCCTGACCTGACTCTCGGGAAGCTGGGAGAGTAGCGCCTTCCCGGATGCGGTCTGGTGGAGATTAAATCGCTTGCCCACGGTCGAGTACTTCCAGACCGCGTGTTTCCCGGAGTACGTGTGTAGGTAGACGCCGCGTCCGTTCTCCTCCACGACGAAGACAGCCCGGCACTCCGTCTCGTTCGCGAGCTGCTCCGTGTAGGACTTCGCCGTGCGGTATGCTTCCTTCCGGTTCGCCACGTAGTCACCGAACGAGAGGAACTTGAGACCGAGATGGTAGACGTCCCCCGACTTGACGACGTATTCTTTCTCTTTGAGCGTCGTGAGATGCGCGTGCATCGTACTGGGAGCGAGCCCCATCTCCTCTGCCAGTTCGGTCACCCTCGCTCCACCGATCTCCCTGAGTGTCTCCAGCACTTCGAGGGAGGTCTCCGTCGTCCGCAACGTCCGTCCGCTTTCGTTCGTGCCCATACGGTGGCATTCACGAGGAGGTACTTAAAGTTCCGCGTGTGCGAATCCACCCCTCCGCAACCTCGGATTGACAAACATTGTCATGGGTATCGGGGGGGCAGAACGGTTGGTGGGCGGAGTTCTAGTATATAATATTCTGACGGGGCGAATTCATTCATAATATAGTTACAATCTCTACGGTAGACGGTGTGTGGATTAATACGCAGAAAAGTAGATTTCTGTAACGAAATATTCGGTATTAGTCAGCGTTCGTCTGCCCATCCCCTTGACCTGACCGTGCGTCTGACCAAGATCTCGACAGGACTCGGCTGTCGAACCCACTCGAGCATCATGAACAACCACGATAGAAAACCTGAGACACGAGAATCGCAGTTTGTCCCCGCTGTCCCCCATTCAGTGGGGAAGCGAAGCGGACACCAGTTCGTGAGGTGCGAATGCCTAGCACGAGTGGTGCTACCGTAGGAAAACGGCGTGCTGGGGGTTCGAAGGACGGTACGGAGGAACCAGAACGACGGCAGTTCGAGCGGTCAGAGGCCGAGTTTCTCTCGTGCTTCGGCGGGGGTCGCGATGGGACGCTCGAGTTCCTCGGCTATTCTGGCGGTCCGACGGACCAACTGGGCGTTGCTATCTGCCAGCTCTCCCTTGCGGTAGTAGACGTTGTCCTCCATGCCGACCCGGACGTGCCCACCCATGGTTATCGCGGCGGTCGTCATCGGGAGCTGGTGTTTGCCGACGGCCAGCGCCTGCCACTCGACCGGCTCGGGAAGGTTGTCGACGAAGTTGATCAGGTTCCGCGGCCCCGGCGGCATCCCGTTCTGCATGCCGAAGATAACCGTCGCCCAGTACGGGGCGTCGAGGAGTCCCTCTTCGATGAGGTGTTCGGCCTCGGGTATCTGGCCGGGGTTGAACAGCTCCAGTTCGGGTTTCACCCCCGCGTCACGCATCCGTTCTGCGTACTCCTCGTTCTGCTCGCGCGTGTTCTCGGCGGTCCTCGTCTGCCCGAAGTTGATGGGGCCGAGGTCGATGGTGGCCAGTTCCGGTCGGGGGTCCGTCTCGAGGACAGGCGCGATGCGCTCCTCGCGCGGGTAGATGCCACCGCCGCCGGTGGTGAAGTTCACGATGATGTCGTCACAGTACTCGTCGATGCAGTCGCGCATCTCCTGGAACCGGGCGACGTCCTTGGTGTTCTGGCCGTCCTCGTCACGGGCGTGCAGGTGCACGATGGAGGCACCGGCCTCCTCGCACTCGGCGAGGTCCTGTGCGATCTCCTCGGGCTGTTCCGGCAGGTTCGGGTTCGCTTCCTTCCCCTGGTGCCCGCCGGTGGTTGCCACGCTGATTATGAGCTTCTCGTCGAAATAGTCGCTGTAGCCGTCGTACGCCATACGATTGGAACAGCGGGAATGCGAGATTTATAATTTTGGGTGGGTCGTCGGGTGAGCTACTCTTCGGACACGCCACCTATTGTTGCGGTACGTTTATTACTACCCTCGAATACTTGTTGATACATGGTATCAGGAAGCACTGCCATCGTTACCGGTGGCGGTCGCGGTATCGGACGTGCTATCTGCTGTGAACTCGCAGCAGAGGGTGCCGACGTCGTCATCGCGGATATCGACGAGGACGAGATGGCCGAGACAGCAGCCCTCGTCGAGGAAGAAGGCGTGCGTGGCTATCCGATACACACAGACCTCCGGTCGTTCGAAGACGTGGAAGCGACGGTCGACGAGGCCCTGGCCGAGTTTGGAACAATCGAGATCCTGGTCAACAACGCGGGTATCGCAGGTCCGACAGCGGCCTGCGAAGCCGTCGAACCCGACGAGTGGGACCAGACGATGGCGGTGAACCTTCGCGGCCCGTTCTACATGTGCCGGCAGGTGCTTCCATCGATGAAGGAGCAATCGTACGGCCGCATCGTCAACATCGCGTCCGTGACCGGGAAGCGCCCGTTGACCCAGCGGACCCCCTATGCGACGACCAAGATGGGACTCATCGGGTTCACGCGCACGCTGGCCGCGGAGGTCGGTGAGGACGACATCAACGTGAACGCGGTCTGTCCCGGGTCGGTCGACGGTCCGCGAATCCAGCGAGTGTTCGAAGAGAAGGCCAACGCGTCCGGCCGGACGTACGAGGCGGTCAGGAGCGAGGCGGAGGCAGAGAGTCCTCGTCGAGAGCTCGTCCAGCGAGAGGACATCGCACAGACCGTGGCGTTCCTTTGCTCGTCGGATGCCGACCGAATCACTGGTCAGGACGTCAACGTCTCCGCCGGTAAAGTGATGTACTGACCCTCGCAGGCGACACTCCAGAGCCGTAATCCGTGTGTTCACCGCTCCGTTAGCGGTTGTTGTATGCCCTATTATTAAATAATCAATCATAAATTATAAATGGGTGCCCTCTCATGTTCAGGTTGTTCAATACATGGCAAGAGATAGCACCAACCACTCCCGCCGGAACTTCATGAAGAAGACCGTCGCGGGTGGGACGACGATGGGACTCGGTGCGATTGCAGGGTGTGCCGGTGACTCGGGATCGACCAGTAACGGTGGCGGCGGCGGTGGCGGCGACGACACCGGCGGTGGTGGCGGTGGCGGTAACTCCGGTGACTCCCTGACGTCGATGGGGTCCATCGCAAACCTGAAGAACTCGTACTGGCTGTCCTGGAAGAAGGGCTACGAGGAGGCAGCTGCCGCCTTCGACTTCGACCAGAACCTCCAGACCAACGACGGGCAGGTCAGCAAGCAGCAACAGCAGTTCGACACCGCGATCGCGAACAACACGGACGCCATCGTCGGCCAGACGTACACGAACGCGGCCGCGATCTCGCTCGCCGAGACGTGTGTCCAGGCCGGTGTTCCGACCGTGCTCGCGGTCACCATCGCGAAGTGGTACACACCGATGGACGCTGGTGAGGAGTACACGCAGTTCTTCACTCCGCACTTCGTCCGACACGCGTACACGGCCGCGAAGGTGCTCTTCGAGGAGATGGGCGGCAGCGGTGGCTTCGTCCACATCGAGGGGAACCGTGGGACCGCCCCGAACATCGGTCGTAACCTCGGCGTCCAGAAGGCGCTCGAGGAGTACCCCGACATCGAACTGCTCGGCCCGCGTCTGCAGGGGAACTGGGTCCGTTCGGACTCCCGGAAGGCGATGTCCGACCTCATCTCCAAGCACGGCGACAAGATCGAGGGCTTCTTCGGCCAGAACGACGCCGTCGCCATCGGTGGGCTGACGATGCTCGAGGAGAACGACTTCGACGTGCCGGTCGTCGGCATCGACTCCAGCGAACCCGGCCTCGAACTGATCGAGGAAGGCCGACTCACCGGCTCCGTCTCCGGGATGGGCCCGTGGCAGGCCGGCTGGTCGATGGCGAAGGTGTACGACTACCTGCAGGGGCACAAGCTCAAGCCCGCCGAGCGGATGATGTCGTTCGACTCACCGCTGACGGTGAAAGACCCCGGCAAGTGGCAGGACATGATCGGCGACGAGACGCAACTGCCCATCCTCGACGCCGCCCAGTACAAGAAGGACATCTTCGAGGGCGAGACCCCGTACGACTGGAAGAAGATGTCCGTGGCGGCCTCGGGCGACGACTGGGACCCCCAGATCAGGATGGAGCCGATCCGGAAGACGGACCTGAAGAGCCTGCTCGACTGGGAGGAGAGCAACAAACCCAGCGGATACACTCTCCACGAGGTCTTCGACGACGAGGCCGCGATGGACGAGGTCGCGCAGACGTACGAGCAACAGCTCCAGAACAACCCGCTCAAATAATAGTTTAAGTAAGAGGCGCACGATGAGCACACCAGACATGGAACTTGACCAATCAGGCGATTCCCGCCCAGACTCGGAACCGAGTCTGGTCGTCGAAGACGTGTCGAAGTCGTTCCGACACGTCACTGCGCTCGACGGCGTCTCTTTACGCATCGACCGTGGAGAGGTAGTCGGGCTCGTCGGCGAGAACGGTGCCGGCAAGAGTACCCTGTTGAACATACTGACGGGTGTCCTCTCGCCGGACGACGGTCGTATCGTCATCGACGGCGACCCTGTCGAACTCACCAACCCGCGGCAGGCATCGGAACTCGGTGTCTCGCTGGTCCATCAGGAGCAGGACGTCATCCCGAACCTGAAGGGCTACGAGAACCTCTTCCTCGCCCGCGAACAGGAGCGCTTCGGTATCCTCAAGCACAGCAAGATGCGCGAGGAGGCCCAGGCGTTCGTCGACGACCTCGGCATCAACATCGACATGGACGAGTACGTCCAGAACTACTCGTTCAACGAGCGGCAGATGCTCGAGATCGCGAAGGCGTTCCACACGTCCCGCGAGTCGGACCACCCGGTCATCTTGTTGGACGAACCGACCGCCGGACTCGAAGAAGCGGGACGTGAGATTCTCTTCGACCTGGTGAACGACCTCCGAGATAAGGCGACGTTCGTCTTCGTCTCCCACGAACTCGACGAGGTGCTCGAGATGTCCGACCGCATCTACGTCCTCAAGGACGGCGAACTCGTCGGCGAGACGATGGCGGCGGACGCGACGCAGGACTCGCTCCAGGAGCGGATGGTCGGCCGCGAGTCGTCGGACGAGTACTACCGCGTCTCCGACCAGCGGACGGCCGACGCCCTGGGGGAAACGGTGTTCCAGGCGTCGAAACTCCAGTTCGAGGACGACATCGGCCCGGTCTCCTTCGACCTGCACGAGGGAGAGATCCTCGGCGTGGTCGGTGTCGAAGGGTCAGGGAAGGAACGCCTGGGGCGGATGCTCGCGGGCGCACTCTCCCCGACCGACGGGAACGTCTCTGTGGCCGGGACGGAGATCAGACCGTCCTCACCGGCGGACATGGTCGACGCGGGTGTCGGCTACATCCCGAAGGACCGGAAGTCGGAGGGACTGTTGTTGTTCCAGTCGGTGACGATGAACACCTCTCTGGCGATGATCCGGGACATGAACGGCCTGTTGCCGCTCCTCGACCTCGAGGCCGAGGACAAGGTCACCGCCGAGACCATCGAGGAGCTGAACATCAAGACGCCCGGCCCGGATGCCCTCGTGCACGGGCTCAGTGGCGGCAACCAGCAGAAGGTCGTCATCGCGCGCTGGCTCGCTCGCGACACGCCGGTCCTCGTGATGGACAACGTGACGCGGGGTATCGACGTCGGTGCGAAGGAGGAGGTGTACCGCCTCTGCCGTGAACTCACCGACGAAGGAGTCTCCATCGTCTTCATCGGCGACGAGCTTCCCGAGGTCATCGGGATGTCGAACCGCATCGCCGTCATGCGCGATGGACGACTCGTCGGTGAAACGATCGACGCCTCAGCCGGGAACAAGCCGACCGAAGAAGACCTGATTCAGAAGATGATCTGAAATGAGTACGAACGAAACATCCAACGCGATTCGAGACTGGTTACATGAGAAGCGAGAAGAACGCACCCGTCAGGACTGGATCATCGACCTCGGTCCGTTCGCGATGCTCATCGTCCTCGGCATCCTGTTCTCCACGATGTCGGAGAACTTCCTGACCTACAACAACCTGGTCGGGAACGTCGCGAAGAACAGCGCGTTCTTGCTGCTCGTCGCGCTGGCGGGCACCTTCCCGATCCTCCAGCAGAGCATCGACCTCTCGGTCGAATCCATCGTCAGCCTGACGGCCGTGCTCACCGTCTTGCTGGTGAGCGACTTCGGAATGCTCGCCATCCCGATGGTCATCGTGGTCGGGATGCTTGCGGGCCTCGCGAACGGGCTCGTGTTCACCAAGCTGAAGGTCCCGTCGTTCCTGGTGACCCTCGGTACGCTGTCGGTGATCAACGGCTTCGCGCTCATCATCACCGGCGGGTCGACCATCACGTTCCGCAACCCGGCGGTCCGTACCATCGCCACGGGCGAGTACATCCCCGGAGTCCCCAACCTCGTGTTCTGGGGCCTCATCCTGTACGGTGCCTCGGTGTTCCTCGCGTGGCGGACCAAGTTCGGACGCTACAGTTTCGCACTGGGTGAGAACGAGAAGGTCGTCGAACTCGCTGGTGCGAAGGTCGACCGGTACAAGATCTACCCGTTCGTGCTCTCGGGCCTGCTGTGTGGCCTCGCTGGCTTCCTGTTCGCGGCCCGTATCTCCTCGGCGTCGCCGGGGCTCGGCGCTGGCCTGCTGCTGCCCAGCATCGCAGCTATCGTCATGGGCGGGACCGCACTGACCGGCGGTGTCGGGGGCCCCCACCGAACCATCCTCGGTGTCCTCGTCATCGGCGTGCTGCGCAACGGGATGAACCTGCTCGCGGTCGACTCGTTCGTCCAGGAGATCATCCTGGGCGTGGTCGTGGTCGCTGCGGTCGCGCTGTCCATCGACCGCCGGAAGATCGACGTGGTGAAGTAACCGCGACGGTCCTTTCTGTTCTTACTACCCGTAGTACGTATCGTTGCGGCCGGTCTGCCTCTCTTTCGACTTCCTCACCCAGCAGCCGCGCCTGTCGACTGACGACGACAGAGAACGCTGCTCGGTGTTGAATCGCGGGTATTCCTGCCGTTACGGTTCGACGAGTATCTTGACGTGCTCGCTCTCTGGATCGAGCAGTTTTTCGAATCCTTCCTCGACGATGTCCTCGAGCGAGATGCGGGCGGTTATCATCGGCTCAGGGTCGAACTCACCGGATTCGAGGAAGCTCGTGACCATCTCGAACTCACGGTCCGCGAGTGGCCCACTGAGGTAGCCGTTCGAGCCAGTGATGGTCCGTTCGACGACGACGAGCTCGTTCGGCGTCAGCCCGACGTCGTCGTCGGAGATGCCAACCGCGGTGATCTGACCGCCGCGCTTGGTCGCTTCGATGGCGGCTTTGAACGTCGGCTCGATACCGACTGCCTCGAAGGCCACGTCGACGCCACCGTCGGTCGCGTCGGTGATCTCGTCGACCGCCTCCGTCGTCGTCGGGTCGAGCGTGGTCCTCGCACCGACTTCCTCGGCTATCTCACGTCGCTTCGCGCGCGGTTCGGAGACGAACACCTCCTTCGCGCCCGCAGCCGTCGCCGCCTGGACGATGGAGATGCCGATGGGCCCTGCGCCGAAGACGGCGACGCTGTCACCTGTCTGCATGCCGGACCGGCGAGTCGCGTGAACACCGACGCTGAACGGTTCGACCAGCGCTCCGTACTCGACAGGGACACCGTCGGGAAGCTGGACGACGTTGTCTGCCGGGACGACCGCGGACTCGGCGAACCCGCCACTCTTTGCAGACAGGCCGGTGTTCGCGACAGACTCACAGAGGTTGTGCCGACCTTCGGCACAGTACCGACAGTCCCCACAGACCATCGCCGGGTTCGCCGTAACCTCGTCGCCGACCGCAACACCTTCGGCCTCGTCGCCGACGGCCGTGACGGTGCCACTGAACTCGTGCCCGAGCGGAACGGGCAGGGAGACCCCGGTCAAGGGATGGGAGGTATCCTCCTCGGGCGTCAGGTCGGGACCCTCCTCGTACTCGTGCAGGTCGGTGCCGCAGATGCCACACGCGGCGATCTCGATTCGAACCTCGTCCGGGCCGAGGTCGGGTTCGGACACCGATTCGACACGGACGTCTCCGGGGCCGTAGTAATTTGCAACCCTCATGGGCCAGAGTACCATGGACCACGCACAAAAGGATTCGTATGTGGCACTGCTCTTCCAGGGCTGGTGGCAGGCGACGACTGCTGCCGACCGGTGGACCGAAGCGTTCAGTCCGACTGGACCGCGACGTGGTCGTCGGGAACGGTCCCGTCGTCGTTCCAGTCACGCACGCCGTAGTACTCGTCGAGTGCCGTCTCGAAGTCGGGCAGGTCGTACGGCAGGCGGTCGTCCGCCCGGTCGAAGCCACGCTGGTTGTTGAAGTGGCGTTCGAGTTCCACCACACGCGAGCCGATGGCGAGCATCTCGTCGTAGTCCGCGTCGAACAGTCCCTCGAAGCGTTCTTCCGTCATCGTGCCACGCGAGAACCGACAGATGATGCCACAGTCCTCGAAGGCGCGGGCGTTCTCTTGTCTGACGACGAAGGGTGCCTTTCCTTCGAGGCCGCCCTGTGGGAGGGCCTCGTCCTTCTCCACCAGGGGATATTCCCACGAGTACAGCGTGGTATACATGTGGTCCGCGCCGCGGTTCGCCGTGGCGTAGCTGAGCCCCTGGCCGTGGAGTGTCCGGCCATCGTGAGCCGCGAACTCCAGTCCCTTGACGGTCCAGTTCTCCACGCCGAGTTCCTCGTGGAAGCGGTCGATGCCTTCGGCGAGCGTGTCACCCACGTCTTCACGGTAGGCGATCTTCTCGACGAGGTCGAAGATGAGGTCGGTGTTCCCGAACTCGTCCTCGCTCGCGAGGTAGGCCGAGACCACGTCGCCACAGGAGATGGTGTCCATCCCGAACTCGTCGCAGAGGTCGTTCGACTTCATCACGTCCACGATGTCGTCGACACCCGCGTTCGACCCGAACGACATGACGGTCTCGAACTCGGGCCCTTCGGTCTCGACGCCGCGCTCCTCGTCCTTCGTCGGGAGCTTGCAGGCGAACGCACAGGCCGAGCACGTCCCGCGTTTGTACTTCTTCTGCTCGACGCTGTCACCGTTGATGCCCTCGACACCCTCGAAGGAGAGCTCCGAGAAGTACCGCGTCGGGAGTGCGTCGACCTCGTTGGCGAGGTCCGTGACGTTGGTCGTTCCCTGTCGCTTCATCAGGCTGTCCGAGGTCGCGGCGTCCCGGTGGACGTCCATCTGGACCGGGGGAATCTCGATCTCGTGGCGCGAGTCACCCTCGAACGTGATGGCCTTGATGTTCTTCGAGCCGAGCACAGCGCCGAGGCCACCGCGGCCGAACGCCCGGCTCTCGGTCGTCATGATGGACGCGAACCGGACCGCGTTCTCCCCGGCAGGGCCGATGCACGCGGTGTGTTCGGCGTCGAGGCCGTGCTCGTCCTCGATGTACGCGACCGTCTCGGGGACGGTCGCCAGTTCGAGGTCCGGAACCGGTTCGAACTCGACGCCCTCGTCGGTGACGTGGACGATGCTGAGTTCGTCGCACGCCCCGGTGAACTCGATGGCAGCGTAGCCGGTGTCGGCGAAGTGGCGCGACATGAATCCGCCAGCGTTCGAGGAGAGCAGGCCACCGGTCTGTGGTGAGACGGCGGTGCAGTTCATCCGACCGGTGAAGCTCATGTTCGACGTCTGCATCGGGCCAGTGCTCAGGTAGAGTCTGTTCTCCGGGCCGAGTGGGTCGGCGTCGAACGGCACGCGCTCGTGGGCGAGTTTCGTCGCGACCCCGCGGCCGCCGACGAACGTCTCGACGATGTCGTCGATGTTCTCGGTAGTGGTCGTACGGTCCCCACAGTCTATCGACAGGAGGTGCCCCTCGGTGTGAAGCATACACAGAGACAGTCTCGCACGGTCTACTAAGTCGTTACGACGTCGGCACAGATGGATTCAGGCCGTGAAGCCGCCATCCAGCACGAGGTTGTGTCCGGTCATGAACGAGGACTCCTCGCTGGCGAGGAAGAGTGCCGCATCAGCCACCTCTTCCGGTTGACCGGCCCGGCCGAGGGGAGTCTGTTCGAGGATGCCACCTGCCGTGTCGCCGTCCTCCTGGGTCATCGCCGTCTCGATGAACCCCGGATTGAGCGCGTTCACCCGGATGTCGTTCTCTCCGTGCTCGACCGCGAGTTCGCGCGTGAGGTTCGTGACGGCACCTTTCGAGGTACAGTAGAGCGAGGAGTTCGGGAGCCCGCGGATGCCCCCGATGGAGGACATGTTGATGATACGGCCGCCCTCGTCCTGGTCCAGCATCGTCTGGATGGCGACCTGGCTGCCGAAGTAGACGCCCTTCACGTTGATGTCCATAAGGAACTCGAAGTCCTCCTCGCTCGCTTCTTCGATGGGGAGTTGGCGGTCGACGCCCGCGTTGTTGACCATCACGTCGAGCGAGCCGAAGGCCTCGACGGTCTGGTCGACCGCGTTCCGGAGGGCGTCGATGTCGGTCACGTCCGTCTCGACGAACTGTGCGGTTCCACCTTCGGCTTCGATGACCTCGTGCGTCGGGTCGCCGCCGAGTCGGGGTTCCACCTGCAGGTCCGCGACGGTTACGCTTGCGCCCTCCTCGGCGAAGCGTCGCGCGATAGCTCGGCCGTTCCCGGATGCCGCACCGGTCACCAGTGCTACGGTATCTGTGAGTCTACCACTCATGGTCTATCGTACAACTCGTCTCCGGTCAATTAAGTGTTACTCGCGGGTTCAGGCCCTCAGGGCGTCCACCCACGCGACTGGTAATTGTTTGGAACTATCCATAACTTTAATAGGGAATGTGAGAAACGATGGCAGTGTATGTTAGAGTCTGGCGCATTAGTGGTTGACTCTGTCAGTCACTGTTTCAACCACACACCCGACAACCACAAGCACCCACACGCCCAGCGATGGGACGACGAGACCTACGAACTCGGCGCGAAACTCCTCCCCGACAGCCACGTGCCGTCGGAAGAGGTCTTCTACCGTGACCACTCGCCCGAGGAGCTCGCCCGCCTCATCTTCCTGGAGAGCCAGATCGACTACACCGTGTACCACTCGCTCCCGCTCGACGACTACTTCCACGACGGGTACGTCTCGCGCGAGAAGGGCTTCGAGTTCTGCGAACAGAACCCGACCCGGACATCGATGTACGTCGACATCAACCCGCTCGAGGACGACGCCGTCGAGCAGGTCCACCACTACGCCTCGAAGGACTTCGTGAAGGGCATCAAGCTCTACCCGTCGCGCTACCAGAACGGCCAGGACCTCTCGCTCCAGCTCACCGAGGACGCAGTCTGGCCCATCCTCGAAGCGGCGGCCGACTCCGACGTGGACACCGTCGCGATGCACAAGTTCATCCCGTTCGCGACGGCCCCGGTCCGGTACTTCCGGATGGCCGACGTGGAGGACGCAGCGCTGTCGTTCCCCGACCTCAACTTCGAGATCATCCACGCGGGCTTCTCGTTCCTCGAGGAGACGGTGTTCGCGATGGCGAGCCACGAGAACGTGTACGCCAACCTCGAGAACACGGTCTGTATGGTCAACACGCGGCCCCGGAAGTTCGCCGAGTCGCTGGGTGAGATGTTGTACTGGGCCGGCCCGGACCGCATCCTCTTCGCCAGCGGAGCGACGGCGCTGCACCCGCAGCCACCCATCGAGGGGCTCTGGGACTTCGAGATGCCGGAGGACCTCCGCGTGAACCAGGACTACCCCGAGGTCACACAGGAGATCAAGGAGAAGATCCTCGGCAAGAACGCACTCCGCCTGCTCGGGGAGGACCCCGACGACATCCGCGACCAGATCGAGGGCGACAAGTGGGACCAGAAGCGCCAGGAACTGCGTGAGACTGCCGAGTTCCCGGTCGAACCCTGGTCCACCTACGAGACGAGTGCATGAGCATGTCCAGCCACATCACTCCCGAAACCGAGTTCGACGACGACCTCAAGTCGGCCATCAAGGCCGAACTGGACGAGGTACTCGACCCGTGTAGCTGCGCGAGCAACCATCCAATCAGCATCCTCGACCTCGGTCTCGTCGAGGGAATCGAGACACGCGACGGCGGGCGTCACGTCGAAGTGACGCTGCTGCTGACCTCGCAGCTATGCACCTACTTCATCGACATGAACGACGAGATAATCGAGCGCGTCGAAGCACTCGACCCCGTCGAGGAGGTCATCGTCCATCAGGACACCAGCGGCCAGATCTGGACGAAAGAACGCATGTCCGAAGACGAGCGGAAGACCCGTCGCGAACGGTTCCTCCAGCGCATGGACGACGCCGGGGTCACACCCTACGCCGAGCGAACCAGCTGACCGTATCGACCCGATTCACCAATCGACTCCCACCCGTGCCACATCGTCGAGGCGCGTCGGCGACAACTCCCACCACTGTCCGATAGCATCCACCCGTCGCCGGGCGCTTCGATGATTTTCGAAAAATCGACCGCCGAGCGACGGCTACACTGCGTCCTCGATAGCGTCGAGCGCTGCCGGGTTCTCCATCGAGGAGAGGTCACCGGGGTCCTCACCACGGTAGACCGCCTCGACGGCGCGCCGGATGACCTTCCCCGACTGGGTTCGGGGCAGGTCGTCGACGAAGACGAGCTCTCGCGGCCGGAAGGGTTTGCCCTGTTCTTCGCCGACCAGCTCGCGGAGTTCACCTGCCAACTCGTCGCTCGCCTCGACGCCCGGTTCGGTGATGAAGAATGCGACGACGGCGGTCCCGGTGGTGTCGTCGGGGACACCCACGGCCGCGGCCTGGTTGATGTCGTCGTGTTCGCAGAGGACGCCTTCGATTTCGGCGGGCCCGACCTTCCGACCGGCCACGTTGAGCGCGTCGTCGGCGCGACCGTGGAGGAACCAGAAGCCGTCCTCGTCCTTCTGGGCCCAGTCGCCGTGGTCCCAGAGGTCGTCCCAGGTGCTCCAGTACTCCTCGAGGTAGCGCTCGTCACCCGACCAGAGCGACTTCGTCATGCTGGGACAGGAGTCCCGGGCGACGAGGTAGCCGCGTTCGTTGTCTTCGCGAACGCTCTCGCCGTCGCCATCGACGACGTCGATGTCCATCCCGAGTCCGGGGCCACCGAGGCTGCAGGGCTTCAGGTCGTTGATGGGCATCGGCATGAGGAAGCAACCGCAGATCTCCGTGCCGCCGGAGATGTTGATGATGGGTGCCTCGCCTCCGCCCACGTTCTCGTAGAACCAGTGCCAGGACTCGGGGTCCCACGGTTCGCCCGTGCTCCCGAGGAGACGCAGGCTGGAGAGGTCGTGCTTCTCGACCCACTCGTCACCGTGCTTGCGCAGGGCGCGGATGGCCGTCGGCGAGATGCCGAACTGGGTGAGCTTGTGCCGGTCGATCATCTCCCAGAACCGGTCGGGTTCGGGGTGGTCCGGAGCGCCCTCGTACATGAAGACGGTCCCGCCGAACGCGTGGTTGCCGATGAGCGTCCACGGGCCCATCATCCAGCCGATGTCGGAGACCCAGAAGAACCGGTCCGACGACTTCTGGTCGAAGCCGAAGTGTAACTCCTTGGCGCACTGCATCAGCGCCCCGGCGTGGGTGTGGACGATACCCTTCGGGGTGCCCGTCGTCCCCGAGGAGTACAGCAGCATGGACTCCTGGTTGGAACCGAGCTCCTTCGTCTCGTACTCGTCCGACTGCGGTTCGACGGCCTCGTGCCACCACTGGTCGCGGTCGTCATCCCAGGGCACCTCGACGGCAGCCTCGGGGTCCGAACCACCGAGCCGGTCGTAGACGACCGTCTCTTCTACGTGGCCTGCCGCATCGATAGCGTCGTCGGCAGCCCCCTTGAGCGTGATCTCGCCACCGCGACGGTAGAAGCCATCTCCCGTGAACAGCACCGAGCACTCCGCGTCGGCAATCCGTGTCGCGGCGGCGTCGACGCCGAACCCGGAGAAGATGGGGACGGCGATGGCACCTACCTTGAAACAGCCATAGAGGATGGAGACGACTTCCGGAACCATCGGCATGTATAGCCCGACCGTGTCACCGGTCTCGATACCGGCCGATTCGAGGTAGTTCGCGACCTTGTTGGCCTGCCGATGGAGCTCGTGGTAGGTTATCTCTCGAACGTCGCCGGGCTCACCTTCCCAGATGAGCGCGACCTTGTTCCGCGTCTCGCTCCCTTGGACGGCGTGACGGTCCACGACGTTGTGGGCCGTGTTGATGGTACCGCCCGGATACCAGTCGGTGAACTGCGGCCCGTCGCTCGAATCCCGCACGGAGTCGTACTCCTCGTAGAACTCGATGTCGAGGTAGTCGACCAGTTCGTCCCAGAACCAGTCGACACCCGAGTCCGGAACCCCGTCGAGGTCGGTCGTCGTTCGTTCGATGAGTTCGTCGTAGTCGGCGATGTCTTGCGCCTGCATGAACGCCCAGACGTTCGTCGACTCGACGAACGCCTCGGACGGCTCGTGCGCTATCGCTGCCGAATCCGATGGCTGGTCTGACATAGCGTCTGTCCTATTGTGACAACGGCAGGCATGATAAGAGGACCGGATGGCGGCGTTCCCTGCGAGCTACTCGAAGTCGCCGGACTCCTTGTACTCCTGACCGAGTTCGACGTAGTGCTCGTGTGTGCGGGATATCTCGTCGAGCTGTGCGTCGCTGAGCGGTTTCGTCTCCGCAGGAGTCCCGTACGCCAGGTGCCCCTCGGGGATCGTCTGGTCCTGGAGGACCACCGTGTTCGCGGCGACGATGCAGTTCGATTCGACCGTGGCCCCCCGGAGCACGGCGCTGTGCATCCCGACCAGCGAGTGGTCCTCGATGGTGGCGTAGTCGACGACCGCGTTGTGTCCGACCGTCACCTCGTCGCCGAGCGTCGCCCCGTGGAGCATCGAGAACTCCTGGACGTTCGTCTCCTTGCCGACGTCGACGGTCGCGCCATCGCCCCGGAGGCAGACGAACGGCCACAGGCTCGCGCGCTCGTCGACGACGACGTCCCCGATGAGGTACGCCATGTCCGAGACGAACGCGGACTCTGCAACGAGCGGGCTGGTGTTCCGCAGTGGTTTGCGCATGGACGCAGATGGATGCTCGACCGGCATAGTACTACTTGCTTGGACGGAAGACGAGCATCCGACTCCCGGTGGTGTCCGATAGTTCGACCGATGGAACGACCGCTGCCCCCGTGTCCAGGTCGGCGACCGCGTCGCCACGGAGTCGCCCTGTCATCGTGACCGGTCCGAACGCCGCGATGGCGACTACGTACGGCGTCTCGCCTTCGAAGCCACTGGCGGCGACGTGGATGTGGGTCTGGTCTTCGATGACGCCTGAGCTGGGCAACGGCTCCTCGGAGAGGTCCGTCGCGTTACAGACCGGGCAGCGTGGGGTCGGGGGAACCGAGCCATGCCCCTCGGGACACGCCAGATAGTAGCCCTCGTCGCTGGCGATGGCGTCGAGGAACTCGTCGTACCCGGCGTCCCTGGTCTCGGCGTTCATGCGACCACCTCCGGACCTGCGGCCCGGCGAACTCGCAGGAACTCGCGTTGCTCGCTCATGCGACCACCTCCAAAACATGTACGACAGCACTCGCGACGGTCCCACCGGCATTGTGCGCGAGTCCGACACGGGCCTCGGGGACCGCGTCGCTGTGGACGTGCTCGCCTGCCAGAAGTTCGGTGAGCTCTGCGATCTGTGCGACACCGGTCGCGCCGACCGGGTGCCCCTTCGCCTTCAGGCCGCCGGAGAGGTTGACCGGAAGCTCGCCATCACGAGTCGTCTCGCCCGAGGCGGCTGCCGAGATACCCTCGCCCGGTTCGTAGAACCCGAGTGACTCGATGGCGAGCACCTCTGCGATGGTGAAACAATCGTGGACCTCCACCACGTCGATGTCTGCGGCCGTGACGCCTGCCATCTCGTACGCCGCTTCTGCCGCCTGTTCGGTTGCGGGCGTGGCGGCCCGGTTCGCACGCCGCTGGAGCGCCAGGGTGTCGCTGCGCTGGCCGGTTCCGGTGACGGCGACTGGCGCGTCGAGGTCGTGCTCGTCGGCGTAGTCGTCGCTGACCAGGACGACCGCAGCGGCCCCATCGCTGATGGGACATGCGTCGTACAGGCCGACTGGTTCGGCAATGGGTGGTGCATCCAGGACGTCCTCGATCGATAACTCCTGCTGGAGATGTGCGTTCTCGTTGTCCAGTGCGTTCTCGTGGTTCTTCACCGCGACTGCTGCGAGTTCCTCTCGCGACCCGCCGTACTCCCTGAAGTAGGCCCGCGTGAGGAGGGCGTACGCTCCCGGGAAGGTCATCCCGACACGGCGTTCGTGCAGGTCGTCGGCGGCCAGTGCCAGGGCGTCGGTCGCGTGATGGACGTCGACGTTCGTCATCCGCTCCATCCCACCGACCAGGACGACGTCGGCGTCGCCGCTCCGGACTGCCCGAACCCCAGCACGCATCGCCACGCCACCGGACGCGCAGGCGCTCTCGAACCGCGTCGAGGCTGAGGTCGTTCCTGCGACCTCCGCCACGAGCGGTCCCTGATGGCCCTGGTCCTCGGTGACCTCGCCGATGAAGTTGCCGTACAGTACCTCGTCGATGTCGGTACGAGGGATATCGGCACCCTCCAGGGCGTCGTCGCTCGCCTGGGCGAACAGGTCCCTCCCGGTGCGTTCCGAGTGTTCGCCGAACGGAGTCACGGCTACGCCCGCTATGCGGACTGCTTGCATACGACGTTCTAGAATAGAGTCTATCTTGTAGCTGTTGCGGTCGAGACAAATACGGGAATGGGAAGTCTACACCGATTCGCTCCCGGCTGGCCGTCGCTCTCGGTCGACCGAGAATCGGGTCAGAACCGTGATGGCTACGAGTCCAGCCATGATGGCCACGATGACCTGCATCGCTTCGGTGATTCCAACTCGACCGGCGAAGATTCCCACAACGAACGGTCCGGCCGTTATTCCGAGGAAGTTCGCGCCGGTGGCGATCGCGTTCACGGGACCACTGAACTCCGGAGTCGTGTCGACGCCGAACGCGGAGAGCGTGGGGAAGAACCCTGCGACGAACAGACCGAGGCCCATCACGGCCGGGAAGAAGACCGCCTCGATACGCAACACGAAGGCAATGACGAGCAGTGGCAGCGAGGCCAGCCCGACGATGGCGACGATGTCCAGGTGGCCGACCCGTTCCACGAGCACGCTGTACGCCAGGCGTGCGGGGATGTACATCACGAGGAAACTGGAGAGGAGGACGTTCGCCGACTCGCGGGGCATGAACTGGGACGCATAGAAGGGGAGCCAGGTGAACACCGTTCCCTCGATGGCCCCGCTGCAGACGAGCGCGGCAACCATCCCGATGACAGCGGGCTTCTCCAGTACGGTCCGGAGGGCCTGGAGGGAGATAGTCTCCTCCGACCACGATTCGGCAGGGAGGTCCAGTCGCCACATGCCGACGAGGAGCGGGACGAACGCGAGGGCGACGAGGGCGTACACAACGCGCCAGTCTGTGTTCGCAAGGACGGCGTTGACGAACAGCGGTCCGACCGTCGCCCCGACCGCCCACATCAGCGCATAGAGATTGAAGATTCGCCCGCGGCCGTCCGGATAGAGGTGACTGAGTAGCGGCCGGTCGAGCGCACGGACGATTCCGACGCTTGCGCCCTGCAGAAAGAGGAACAGAAGAAGTGTGGCGAACGAGCTGGTCACGCTGATGAGCACCGAGGCGAGGATCGTAACCGCCGTCCCCAGGACCAGCATCCGTTCGATGTCCAGGGCACCGGAGCGCATCCCGACGAGCATGACCGTCAGCAGGAGTCCGAGCGTCGCTGCGGGCCCGACCATCCCGAGCAGTTCCTGCGTGACGAGGAACTCTTCCTCGAAACTCGGCAAGAGTGCGCCCATGGACTGCTGTATGACTCCGTGCCCGGCGACGAACGCGAACAAGACGACTGTCCAGACGCGACGCGAACGCATGGAGTAGCGATACACAGGGTGGGTGGTAAAATGTTCTGTCGATGGCAGATTTCCCCTCACGTGGCTGCTCCCGACCCCAGACACTATGTAGATGCGCGTGGTTGTCGCTACCGTATGTACCGGATAGTAGCACCGGTCGGTACGGACGTCGAACGAGCACTGACACAGGCATCCTATATCGCGGGACTCCCGGACGCGGCGTCGTCCATCGAGGTGACCATCGTACACTCGTACGCCGACGAAGACGAGGCCGAGAACCCGATGGACGATTCCCTCCCTCCTGAGGAGAGCGACGCGGTCGTCGAAGTGCAATCGCACCTCGAAGACCGCGGCATCGAGGTAGAGAAACAGGAGATATACAGTCCAGTCGACAAGGGCATCATGGAAGCGGCTCGCGATCTGGAGGCCGAGCAGGTCGTCATCGCGGGGCGGAAACGTTCTCCCGTGGGCAAGGCGCTATTCGGCAGCACAACGCAGTCGGTGTTGTTGCAGTCGGAGATCCCAGTCGTCGTGACCGGTATGGCTGAGTAACACGCAGGACGACCCCACCGAAGTGCTGAGCGAGCTGTACCCCTGACGCTGGACGTGCCGGGGCTACAGGGTCGGGTAGCGACAGCTCTGGTACCCGAATGCTGCCCGCTCGAAGCGTTCTCAGTCTGGCCACGTTCTCTCGATAGTTTGCCGCTGTCCCGCGAGCAGACGGGGCAGAGAACGCCATATATTCCAAAATAATTGAATACATTCTAAATTAGTAGGTACTGCCGCAGTCACGGTGGGGCAGTGGCTGGCCTGTTTACCGGATTCTTCAACGCAAATCCAGAGCGGAATTGGCTTTTGAAGCCTTTTACCCGCCCTATGGCCTAGTTTAACTGCTTGGTTCTCTCGTGAGGGGACGGCCGGAGCATACTTACTGCACACTGGTATCGAAAACGCCGATATACACTGTAGAACGCCTCCAATAGTGGTTTTAGAGCATCTACAAGTAGCGTCTGTTCGAAATCAGAGATCGGGACTGTGTCGACGGTTTTGAATAGTAATAGTAAGCGTACTTCACGATATTAGTCAATACTCTAGGAGACCAATGACCCTGATTCTCCTCCTCGATACCATCTCACTCTGCTGGTGCCCTGGGTCCTGGGAGAGGAACCTCCGGGCGGGATAGAAGTATGAAGTACAATTTCACAAAACATTTTTGTGCTGTGGGATGGTGGTCTGAGCAAACGTGGAACGTGACAATGGCTGACAGGAAGAACACACCGACGGGCAGCGGCTACCTGACACGGCGACGAGTTCTCCAGTACGGCAGCGTGGCGAGTCTCGGAATGCTCGCCGGCTGTGGCGGCACCCAGGGAAACCCCACAGAGACGGGGACCACACCGACCGAAGAGTCGACGAGTCCCGAAACCGAAGACGAGCAGCCGAAGACGAACAATCGACCGCCGGGTGGCGCGTTCGACCCTGGCCCACCCAGATTCATGCAGGTCGGCGAGCGCCTCGTGGACCCCATCTTCTCAGACGCGAGCCACGGCCTGGACCGGGACAACCTCGCACCCTCCATCCAGAGCCCGAAGCGCGACCCCGACAACTACAGCCCGGACGACTTCACCTGGTCTCTCGCCTCGAAACCGGACGATAGCGAAGCCGAACTTGCGTACGCGCCGACCCCCTACGACGACGGAGCCGAGCAGTACGACGCTGGTCGGCACAACACCGCGGAGATCGAACCCGACGTCCCGGGGACCTACGTCGTGGAACTCGCCGCACCCGACGGGACGTACCAGCAGACGATCCGGGTGTTCGAGGCTGCACCCACCAACGCGGGTGCTCCCCCAACGCTCGAACTCTCGGGGTCCTACGACGGTGACGCGGGCGAGTTCGTCGTCGACTCCAACGCGGCCCTTGCGAGCGACAGCAACGCCGACGCGAACGACCTGGACGTCGAGTTCCTGCCAGCGGACCAGGCAGGGCTCTCGAAAGCCGACATCCAAGTCGACGACCAGTACCGGGCGCACGTTCCGAAAGACGCCCTCGACGGCCCAACGCGACTCTACGCCGCTGCCTTCGACGGCGAGACACACAGCTACACCGACGAGATCGAGCTCGACCCAGAATCCGAGTCGGTCAGCCTCCCGAACCGACCGCCCGAGTGGCTGGACGACGCGGTTATCTACGAGATATTCACGCGCTCGTTCGCCGGCAGCGAGGGCGCGACCGACTTCACCTTCCTCCAGCAGAAGGCCAGCTATCTGGCCGAACTCGGTATCGACGTGGTCTGGCTGACGCCCATCGTTCCCGCGTGGAGTGCGACCATCGACGCCGAGACCGACACCCACGCACCTGGCGGCCCCCACGGCTACAGCACGGGTGACTACTTCGACGTGGCCGAGGACCTCGGCACACTTGCCGAGTACGAAGCGTTCGTCGAGGAACTCCACCGCCACGACATCAAGGTCTGTTTCGACCTCGTCATCAACCACTGCGGCTGGACCCACCCCTTCTTCCAGGACACCATCGCCAGCACCGGCCCGGAGCCGGCGAACTCCTGGGAGTTCCCCCAGATCACGGGCTGGAACGAGGACTCGAAGTACTTCGACTGGTTCGACCGCATGGAGGGACTGTCCTACGACGCCGCACCCGCACAGACGAGTTTCTTCGGGGTTCGCCTCCAGCCGAACCTCAACTTCGGGAACGTCGCCCTCCGTGAGCACATCCTCGCCGCGGCCGACTTCTGGTCGGACATCGTCGACGGGTTCCGGTGCGACGTCGCCTGGGGTGTGCCCCACAGCTTCTGGAAGGAGATTCGTGACCTCGTGAAGGCGAAAGACACCGAGTTCTTCCTGCTGGACGAGACGGTCCCGAACGACCCCTCCTTCGCCGAGTCCGAGTTCGACGTGCATTTCGACACGGCCGACTTCATGAACACCGCCCACGACGTGGCTCGCGGCGAGGCCAGACCCGCGGAACTGGTCGATGCTGTCGAAGGGCGCTCAATCGAGGGCTTCCCGAGCTACACCCGGCTCATCAATTCCGTCGAGAACCACGACGAACCCCGGCTCTACTACGAGGCCAAGGAGAACGGGAGTCGCGACGACCCGGCCAGGGCCCAGCGCGCTGCCGCCGCGGCCAGCTTCACGCTCCCCGGAATCCCATTCGTCTACTACGGCCAGGAACGCCTCATCAGCGAATATGGCACCCGGCGAGATAGCGTGTGGGAAGACAACTACAGTCTCGACGACGACATCGAGACGGACCCGTACAAGCGGGCGTTCATGAACTGGGAGGAGAACGGCGACACCGTCCCACAGGACCACCTCGGTTTCTACAAAGCACTCATCGAGTTCTACCACGAGTCACCGGTGCTCGGTCCAGACGCCGAACTCGCCCAGGCCTGGCACGAGACAGACGCGGACGGAGACGTACTCGCCTTCGGCCTGGATGCCGAGGCCGGCAAGCGCGTCGTGTTGGTCAACTTCGGTGCGGATGCGGCTTCGGTCGACCTGCGCGACGCGGTCTCGACCACCGACGAGTTCACCGGGAGCGACCTGCAGGTCGGGAGTGGCGAGGGGACGGTCACCGTCTCGGTCGACACGCTCGCCGTCCTCGAGACACCCTCACTGGTCGGCCTGGGCGACCAGATCGTCGGGCTGGAAGACCCGACCGGTGACGATACCGGCCCCGGGAATTACACCTACCCGACCGCCGTCTCCGATGGAGCCTTCGACATCACCGGTGTGACCGCCTTCGAGACGACCGACGACTACCAGCTGAAGTTCGACGTCGCCGGGCCGGTCGAGAATCCCTGGAGCCTCGACCATGGCTTCTCCCACCAGCACCTCCAGTGCTACCTCTCCAACGGGAAGGGGCTCTGGGGCGTCGACGAAGCCAGGGACGGGGTGGGCGTCACATTCCCCGACCTGTACCAGTACCGCATCCTCGTCGACGGCGAACACGGCGTTCGCGTCGAGACCGCACTCGACGAACAGGTCGCGACCGGCCAGGTCGCAGTCCTCCCGGACGGGGGTATCCTCGTCCAGTTCCCGAAACAGGCACTCAACGACCCGCTCTCGTCGCTGAAGGTCGCACCCCTCGTACTCGGCTACGACCCCGAGGCCGAGGGGACCGTCATGCAGGTCGAATCGACTGCCGGCAAGCGAACCTTCGGCGGCACAGAGAACGCGAACGCCCCGAACGTCATTGACCTCGTCACGCCACAGGGAGTGACCAATGCCGACGCGCTCGCCTTCAGTGAAAATGCTCCGGCAGAGGTTCCCTACACACCGATGACGTCCTCGTTCGAGCCGCTGGCGAGCTGGACCGACCAGTCCGGCGACGACCACGGTCCGGGGAGCTACACCTACCCGACCGCGGGCGATTTCTACGAGAACGCGTTCGACCTCACTGGCTTCCGCATCGAGGAGAGCCGCGACCGCGTCCGGTTCCTGTTCGAGATGGCCGAACCGGTCGAGAACCCGTGGAACCTGGAGAACGGGTTCTCCCACCAGTTCTTCCAGGTGTACCTGCGCGCCCCCGGTGCAGCCAGCGACCAGCCCGCGACCGAGCGGGCCAGGCAAAACGTCCTCGCGGCCTTCGAGGCACCCTATCACTACCGGGTCGTCGCGAACGGCGAATCGACGGTCAAAGTGGAAGCCCCGAACGACGACGGGGGCGAAACGGTCAGCACGGACACCGACGCTGGCCTCGCCGACGAGAACACGGTGTACCTGGAGTTCCCGAAGCGAGCCATCGGCGGCTCGGTTGCCGGGATGGAGATTGCGCCGCTGGTCTGCCCCTACGACGGCTACGGCGACGGCGGCCTGCGCGCTATCAGCTCGTCGAAGGGTGAGTGGACATTCGGCGGCGGGAGCGACGGCAACGTCGAACCGAAGGTTCTCGACATGATTCCTCCGGAAGGTACGACCCAGTCGAAGGCTCTGGCCTACAGCGCAAACGAGCAAGCGACGATTCCGTTCCTGTCGGTCGAGAGTGAATCGGAATAGGAGTGAGAGTAGTACCCACGGGTGGAAAACGTTTTTCAAGCTGACAACAGTCCGATACTGACACGCATGCGCCTCCGCTCCTCCACCGACGATCCACCTGCGACGCTCCCGCGCGCCGCGGTCGAACTCGACCGCTGGAATCCACTTGACGACGCTATCCCCGACCACTGGCGGGCGCCCATCGTCAGCATCAGCGACATCCACGGTTACCTCGACGACGCTCGCAGTGCTCTGACGGCCGTCGGCGAGACCGACCGATTCGACCCGGTGGTGACCCAGGACGAGGACGGCACCCTCCACTGGGCCGGGAACGACTACGTGCTCGTCTTCAACGGGGACATGGTCGACCGCGGCGACCGTAACGAGGAAACCCTCGCGATGGTCCAGCGACTGCTCGACGAAGCCCCCCGCGGTCGCGTTCGCTTCCACCTCGGGAACCACGAGATGGCCATCCTCCTCCCCGAGGTCCTGTACTGGCCTGAGACGTACAGTGGCCGCCTCGATGACGAGTCGCGCGAGAGCTTCCTCGAGTGGGTCGACGCCGGACTGGTGACTGCGGCTTTCAAAGGGCACGAGTACACGTACAGCCACGCCGGGTCGCCCAGCGCAATCGACGTGTCGGCGGCGAACGAGACTCTCCGGGCCGCTGCCGCGGACCTCCGGGACGCTATCGAGGATGGTGAGTACATCGAGGTGCAAGAGGAGATACCCGAGCGGTATCCGACCGTCTTCGGTCTCGACGGGGGCACCGGTCGCGGACCGGGGGCTGGCCTCCTCTGGATGGACTTCAAGCACATGCCCACCGACACACCGGCACAGGTCGTCGGACACACGAAGCACAGGGCTCCAACCCGCCGCGGCCAGGCGGTCTGTGGGAACGTCATCCGGCAGAACAGGAAGGAACACGGCGGCGAGGGCGTTCTTGTGGAGACTCAGGACGCTCTGCTATCGGTCACGCGCCTGTCGACTGGCGCGGTTTCGGTCGAGTCCGTCTGAGCGTCGCATTCGGTAGTCGCTCACGCAAACGCTGCGACCCATCGATCTCGCGCTGATCCGTGGTCACCGACGCTCCCCAGACGGGTACATGTCGGCGAGACGGTTCTCGAACGCCTCCACCTTCTCGGACAGCGCATCGACGATCTCGGCCTCCCGTTCCTCGCTGTACACGTACGTCGGTCCGCAAACGTTGAGCGAGCCAGCGACCTCGCCGTTCGGTCCCGTGACTATCTGACTCACCGCCCACATCCCCTCGATGGCCTCCTCGTGGTTGGTGGCGTATCCCTGCTCCCGAACGGTATCGAGTTCAGTCAGTAACGCCTCGACCGACGTGATGGTGTTGTCGGTCTGTTGTGGCAACCCCCACCGGTTGATGATATCCCGGACCCGTTCGTCAGCGTATTCGCTGAGGATGGCCTTCCCGGAGGCCGTGCTGTGAACGTGAAACAGCCTGCCATCGACCAGATACGAGGGCGTCGCCGAGTAGGTGGATTCGTCGTAGAGCGAGACGATTCTCCCGTTCTCTTCGACTGTGAAGTCCACTTCGAGTTGCGTCTCGTCAGCGAGTTCCGGAACGAGTTCTTTCGCGATTCCAAACGCGTCGTTCCGCTTCCGGGCGTAGTCACCGATGTGATAGTGTTTCAACCCCACGTGGTAGGTGTTCTGCTCCCGCGTGACGTAGCCGTACTGCGAGAGGGTGGACAAGTGATTATGTACCGTACTCTTTGCCAGGTCGGCCTCCTCTGCGAGTCTTCCGAGCGTTGCACCCTCCAGTTCCACCAGGAGTTCGACGAGTCGCAACGATATCGCCGTCGTCTGGAGCCCACCTTCCGTGCGGCGTGGTTTCATACCGAACCATGTTTCCTACACCCGTAAAACATGACGGGGGAACCCTCACATAGCTGAATCTGTCCGTCGTTAGCCTTCGAGGAACTTCTGTTCGAGACGCTCCTCGAAGCGTTCGACGCTCTCGGTCAGCAGTTCCACCGCCGGCCCCTGTACATCGGGGTCGCGGAGGTATAACGGGGCGCTCAAGTTCACCGTCCCGATGACCTTCCCCATCGGATTGTGGACGGTCTTGGCGACAGACCACATCCCTTCGAGCGACTCCTCCTCGTTCACCGCATACCCCTGTTCACGAACCCGTTCGAGTTCCTCGAAGAACGCTTCCTTCGAGGTTATCGTGTGTCTCGTCAACTCGGGTAGCCCTCGCTTTTCCAATATCTGTTCCGCGTGGTCCGTTGTATATTCCGCGAGAATGGCTTTCCCAGAGGCGGTGCTGTGGACGTAAAAGAAACTCCCCGAGTTCAGAAAGTGGGCGTTGTCCGCCCACCGTAGTCCATTGTACAGCGAGATGATGTACCCGTTCTCTTCGACCGAGAAGTCGACGTCCAGCTCGGTCCGTTCGGCCAGGTCAGCGACGATGTCACCCGCGATGACGTACTCGGGTTTACACTTCCGGACGTGGTCCCCGATCTGACAGAACTTCGCCCCCGCGTAGTACGTGTTCGCGTCCTCGGTCAGGTACCCGTGGTCGACGAGCGTACTAACGTGGTTGTGAACGGTGCTTCTCGACAGACCCAATTCGTCTACGAGTGTCGATATCGAAGCGCCCCCATGGTCGATGACCGCTTCGAGTACTTCGAGCGAAGTCTCCGTCGTCTTCAGACTTCTCCCCCCGTTGTGCTGTTTCATGTGTCCTGACCACTCCGTGCGACCAAGAATCTTTGTCCGTTACGGTATCCATTCTCAGCATCGAGTAAGAAGGTTGGCGTTAGGCTGGAGGCGGCACGAAGGAGGCTGATCCGTCGACAGACGACGCCTGGTTCGTTCCTCGACATGGAAGCCCAAACAGTTCCTACCAAATCTACTAGGATGACTTTTATTTTAGATTTTATCCATAGTGGGAACCTGGTTCACTGCTCACATGGAGTTGGGACTAAATCTGCGATTGTCGCAATACTGGGTTTGAAGAGGAGTTCTAGGGCACTTTCAGAAATATTCTCTCGGGAAGAAATGAGTTAGTGGCATATCGCCAAGAAAAGGAGTGGAAACCGAGTTTTCACCGCCCAGAACCGCTTCAATGGCAGTTCTCAGTTATACTGGCTTCTGAATGTGCTGGATGAGAAAATGATTGGATATAAAATGATGTTATCATGTATCACAATGGTAGTTGATATAATTGGTTCCGAGTAATCCGTCAAGCACGCTCCCGTTCTCCTCGCCCTGGTCACCCCCGATTACAAGGATTAAAGTTACACTCATATTGGCGTAACACGATCCAGTAGCGAACGACCAGCTCGTTCGTCCGTCGGACTGCACACCGTCTCGATGACACGATCCGGGAAGATGGTTTATATCTATTCTCCCTGCACGAACGTGGATGCTCGGTTCGCACGAGAACGGGGACAGAGCATTTCCATCCGGGGTTTAGAATTGAGTATCAGTGTAGTGAATGTACCTCTTGTAGCGATTTATATACTACTTCGCCCGTGGTACCCGCAACAGACCAATTCAACAGCCAACCGAACCACCATTGGTAGACGTTGACAAGGACTCGTGCCCAGACATGCACTTCAATGTCTACGTCTCGTACCGCCACGGAGTGGAGACAGAAGAGGGCGGGGGGAGTCCCGACAGCCACACCTCTCGGTTCGACCAGGTTCCAGAGTGTCCGAACGGGGAGCCAAAGAATTATTAAAAGTCAGCAAATCATGGTGTGATATGGCACAACTAGCCAGGCGACCGTTTCCAGAAGCCGAGTATCAAGATCGTCTCCGTGAAACCCAACACCGGATGGAAGAGCGGGGACTCGACGTGTTGCTCGTCACCGACCCGGCGAACATGTACTACCTCTCGGGGTACGATGCGTACTCGTTCTACGTCCCACAGATCCTCATCGTCACGCCGGACCAGCAGCAACCCGTGTGGGTCGGGCGCGAGCAAGACCTGACGTGCGCCGTCGAGACGACCTGGCTGGACCGCGAGAACATCGTTCTGTACTCCGATGACTACGTCGACTCCGAGCTCCATCCGATGCAGCTCGTCGCTGACATGGTGACCGATTGGGGAGAAGCCTCCAAGACCATCGGGGTGGAGATGGACGCCTACTACCTCTCTGCACGGGCGTATCACGAACTCCGCAATGCGCTCCCCGACGCCACCCTCGAAGATACAACGAAGCTGGTGAACGAGGTCCGCATGGTGAAGAGCGACAGGGAAGTCGAGTACCACAGACAGGCGGCTCGTATCTCCGAACGCGCGATGGAGGTCGGTATCGAGACCATCGAGCCCGGAGTGAGGGAGTGTGACGCGGCTGCTGCGGTGCATGAGGCGCTCTACGCTGGTACCGAAGAAACCGGGGGTGAATACCCGGCAATTCCGCCGCTGATGCCGTCCGGGGAAGGAACCGGTTCCCCTCACCTCACCTGGACCGCGGACGAGTACGAGCGCGGGGAGCCAGTCATCCTCGAACTCGCCGGCGTCGTGAACCGGTACCACTCCCCGCTCACGAGAACGATTTTCCTCGGTGAACCGCCCGAAGAGGCACGTCGAGCTTCCAACGTCATCGTCAACGGACTCGATGCCGCACTCGAAGCGGTCGAGCCTGGCGTGACGTGTGAGGAGGTCGAGATGGCATGGCGCGAGGAGATCGCGGGGACGATGGTCGAGAAGGAGTCCAGAATCGGGTATTCGACGGGAATCGGCTATCCTCCGTCGTGGGTCGAGAAGACGGCGAGCATCCGGCCCGGGGACGAAACCGTGTTGCAGCCAAACATGGTGTTCCACATGATTCCTGGCGTCTGGTTCGACGACTACGGGATAGAGATCAGCGAGTCGTTCCTCGTCACCGAAGATGGTGCCGAAGTGCTCGCGGACATCCCTCGCGAACTCATCGTCAAGGAGTGAGTCTGAGCAATGAGCGCAGTACCTGAACTTCCAGCGGAGACGGACACCGTTATCGTCGGTGGCGGCGTCATCGGAACCAGTATCGCGTACTTCCTGGTCACGGAGACCGACCGAGACGTCACGCTCGTAGAGAAAGATTCGATCGCTGCTGGCTCGACGGGCGACTCGTCGGCCATCATCAGACACCATTACGGCGAGAAGGAACATTACACCCGGATGGCGCTGTGGAGTCACGAGTTCTACCGACGGTTCGAAGAGCTCGTCGGCGAACCCATCGCCTACGAGGAGTGCCCCCGCGTCGTGTTCGCCGAGGAAGGCTCGGACGACGCCGCCTACGCCGACGCCGGCTACGACATCCTTTCTCGGCTCGACGTTCCAACCGAACGGTACGAAGGCGAGACACTCGAAGCGGAGTTCCCGATGCTCTCACTCGACGAGTTCGACTTCGCAGTCAGCGACCTCACGGCCGCCTACTCGGACGGGACGGACGTAGCGTCCGGTTTCGCGCGCGCCGCTGCCGAGGAGGGCGCGACTGTCGTCACCGGAACGGAGGTCACCGACGTCGCCATCGACGAAGGGGAGGTAACCGCCGTCAAAACGGACGACGGGACGGCCGCCTGCGAGGAACTCGTGCTTGCTGCGGGCCCCTGGACGCCGCAGCTCGCGGAGATGCTCGGAATCGACGTTCCAGTAACCCCCTCGCGGGAACGGGTGATATTGCTCGACCCCGACGAGGAGTTTCACGACAAGTACCCGGAGAGCGTTCCCATCGCCGGACTCCCGGGCGGGTACTACATCCGCCCCGAATTCGGTGACAGCGTGTTGATGGCGACCCATCACTCCGGCGAGAAGGTCGACCCCGACCGGTATCAGAACGCTCCGGACCAGTCGACGCTCCTAGAACTCCACGAAACCGTCGCGGAGTACGTTCCTGATCTGGATGATGCGGGCGTTCAGGGTCGGTACAGTGGGGTCTACTCGAACAGTCCGGACCACGACTTCATCCTGGACGGATGCGGGCCCGATGGCTGTTACGTCGCGTGTGGCTTCTCAGGCCACGGCTTCAAACAGGCACCGGCAGTTGGTCGCGTGATGACCGACCTCCTGGACGCCGGGGAATCGGACCTCGTGGACCTGGATTTCTTCTCGCTTTCGCGATTCGAGACGAGCGAAGCGGGACACGGCGGCGGCATCGCATACTAGTTCGGTTCAGGAGCGAGCCCCGTTCCGGAATCCCGTTTTCGGTACTGTTAGGGTTGTATAGTCAAGCGGTTCTGGCAGTTCCGGCCGGAACCATCTCCGCTGTGCCCAAATTTTATATGTATGCAACAAGCCATCATGAGACATGGTGGCAAATGGTGCAAACTCAGACAGTGAACCGAACTCCTCGCGGAGAGGATTCCTGAAAAGCGCAGGTCTCACAGCCACGGTAACCGCCGGACTCGGCGGATGTCTCGGTGGCGGCGGCAGCGGTGGTTCCGGTAGCACCGACAGCAACGGGACGACCGTCGGAACCGCCGGGGACAAGCTCGCGGACAAGATCACGTTCTACTCGACCGGCGGGTCGTGGGCCCGAAAGATGGACGAAGCGTTGCTCAAGCCGTTCCAAGAGGAGACCGGCGTGACGGTGAACCTCCAGACGTACGGTAATCCGAGCACGATGCTCTCGAAGATCAAGGCGGGCCAGGCCGACGTCGATGCCATGCTGATGACGGACCCACCGCTCTATCAGGGCATCGTGGATGACATCTGGGCACCGCTTCGGACCAAGAACATCCCGAACATCGACCGCCTCCGCACCCTCAAACCGAGCGAGGTCCCGTACGACCAGGGAGAGGAGATACATCACGTTCCGAATACGTACGGAGCCTACGGACTGGTGTACAACACTAACGAGGTCTCGAGTGAACCCAAAAAGTGGGAGGATATCTACAACAGCAACCTCAAAGGGAACCTCTCGTTGAGCCAGTTCACTTCATCGGTCGTCGGAACCGCGGCACTCGACCTCGGCTACGACATCAACGAGTTCGCATCCGACGACGCGAAGGTCGAGGATGTCTGGAACCGCGTGAAGAAACAGCACGAGCACTCCTACCAGTGGTGGGACTCGGCGACGACCGCACAGCAGCTCTATACGAACAACTCCGCACTGGCTGGCAACTTCTGGGTCGGGCGGACGCGGGTCCTCAACAACGAGAACGACGTCCCGGTGAAATACACGCTTCCGGAGGACGGGGCAGTTGGCTACGCGAGCGTCTGGGCAGTCAACTCCAACATCGACGACCCCAAACGCTACACGTGCGAGCGGCTGCTGAACTACGTCCTGGCCGATGAACCGTCTCGCCGGCTGGCAGAGATAATCAGCTACGCACAGGCGAACGAGATATCCAACCCACCCGAGTCCTACAAGACCATCCCGGACAACCAGCATCCCGACCGCATCAAGCTCTGGGACCAGGAAGTGTTCAGCAACAACCAGAAGGAGTGGTCACAGAAGTTCCAACAGATCGCCCGGAGCAACTGATAGTTGGATGAGAAGAAGTGCTGCACGTCCACCGCACCGGATCGAGACAAAGAATAACATAGCAGCAGGTTGTGTGACCATACGACAATGACGGAACCAGCCATCGAGGTTCGCGGTCTCACCAAGGAGTTCGGTGAGACGCGTGCTGTCGACGACGTCTCTTTCGAGATCGAGGAAGGCAAGTTCTTCTCCCTGCTCGGACCGAGCGGCTGTGGGAAGTCGACCACCCTGCGCATGCTCGCGGGCTTCGAAAAGCCGACCGACGGCGGCGTCTACATCGACGGGGAAAAGGTGAACGACGTTCCGCCATACAACCGTGACGTCGGGATGGTCTTCCAGAGCTACGCGTTGTTCCCGCACAAAACCGTGGGGGAGAACGTCGGCTTCGGCCTCAAGATGGAGGGCGTGCCGGCCGACGAACGGCGGGAACAGGTCGCCGACATCCTCGACCTCGTCGGACTCCCCGGAACCGAGGACCGGTCCCCAACCGAACTCTCCGGTGGGCAGCAACAACGCGTCGCGTTGGCCCGTGCGCTCGTCATCGAACCTGAAGTGCTGTTGCTCGACGAACCGCTTTCGAACCTGGACCTCAAGCTGCGCAAGGAGATGCAGTTCGAACTCAAGCGAATCCAGGAGACGCTGGGCATCACGACGGTGTACGTCACTCACGACCAGGAGGAGGCGTTGGCCATGAGTGACGAGCTGCTCGTGTTGAACGACGGGCAGGCCGAACAGATCGGCTCACCCACCGAGGTGTACAACGCGCCCACGAATACGTTCGTCGCCGACTTCATGGGGGAATCGAACATCTTACCCGCCCAACTCGACGACGCAGCGGGCGAAACCGTCTCGGTCGCCCTGACCAACGCGGAACAGGACCCCATCCAGCTCTCCCGCGCTGCGGTGCCCCGAAACCAGGACCTGAACGGCGATGAGGTCGCCCTGTCGATTCGGGCGGAGGACCTCACGCTCGCGGACTCCGCGACCGAAAACAGGGCCTCCGTCGACGGGACGATCAAGACGAAGACCTTCCAGGGGAAGGTGACGACGTTCCTGGTCACCGTGGGCGACGAAGAGGTCCAGGTCGACGTGAGCGATAGCGAATTCCGTGAGCGCTTCGAGGTGGGCGACACCGTGAGCCTCACGTGGGACACGAACGATTGCCTCGTCCTCGACAGGTGATTCACGCATGAGCCATCCATCAACCGACACCGACGGCGGGCTGGTTTCGACCGTCTCGGACACCGTGTTCCGCCTCAACCAGTTCATCAGGCAGCGCCAAAATGGGTCCGCGACGGCGCAGTTGTCGATCGGGCTGGCGATGTTCCTGCTGTTCGGCTCGTCGATCGCCATCATCGTATTCTACAGCTTCCTCAGGCAGGCACCACCACAGGGGGCGTACGAGTTCACATTCCAGAACTATCGCGAGTTCCTGGCCAACGGGTTCTACCGCGTGGTCCTCTGGGACTCGCTCGTCATCGCGGTGAAGTCGACGCTCGGCGCACTGCTGTTCGGATACCCTGTGGCTTACTTCCTCGCGTTCACCGAGAGCGACCGGAAGAACCTGCTATTGCTCCTTATCATCCTCCCGTTCTGGATAAACCTCGTCATCAGGACGTACGCGTGGCGACTCATCCTCGGGAACAAGGGCATCATCAACTGGTTCCTGGTCGATATCCTGGGTGTTCTGAACAGTCCGGCGAACCTGTTGTTCTCGCAGAACTCCATCGTGCTCGGGTTGCTCCACATCTTCCTCCCGTACATGATACTGCCAATCTA
This sequence comes from Haloarchaeobius sp. HME9146, assembly GCF_025399835.1. NCBI lineage: Archaea > Methanobacteriati > Methanobacteriota > Halobacteria > Halobacteriales > Halorubellaceae > Haloarchaeobius > Haloarchaeobius sp. HME9146. The sequence continues at coordinate 195,326 of NZ_JAODVR010000002.1, read as the reverse complement.
CGTCTCGCTCGACAACATCGACCGCTCGCACATCGAGGCTGCCCAGAACCTCGGGGCGAACAACGCACAGGCGTTCTACGAGGTGACGCTTCCCCAGAGCATCCCCGGAGTCGCGGCGGGGGTCGTTCTCTCGTTCGTGCTCGGTTTCGGCGCGTTCGTCGTGCCGCTCTTGCTCGGTGGGACCCAGAACCTCATGATAGCGAACACCATCGGGTCGACGTTCATCGAACTGTTCAACTGGAGTCTGGGAAGCGCCATCGCGATCTCTGTCACCGTCTTCGTGCTGGCGTTCGTCTTCATCTTCAACTCCATCGTTGGGCTGGAAGAGCTCTATGACGACGGGGGGTCGGCACAATGAACGGTGTTCACCGAATCCTGGAACGAGTGGAGGTCTCGGACCAGAACAGTGGTCGGCTCCTGCGGTGGTTCACGTACGGGATCTACCTGTTCCTGTACGCACCCATCGCCATCGTGATGTTGCTGTCGTTCACCACTAACCGCGTCCCGTCCTTCCCGATTTCGGGGTTCACGTTGGACTGGTACGCACAACTGCTCCCGCCGAACCACGACGAGCAAATCGTGAACGCTCTCATACAGAGCTTCAAGATCGCGACCCTGTCGTCCATCGGGTCCGGCATCGTCGGGACCCTCACCGCGCTGGGGATGGTCCGGAGTGACTTCAACTCCCGGCTACTCAACTCACAGGTCCTCAATACGCTGTTCCTCTCCCCCATCGTCGTCCCGTGGGTCGTGACCGGTATCGCCATGCTGACCCTGTACAACCTCATCGGTATCCAGGGGACGTTGTTCTCGGTGATCCTCGGGCACATCCTCGTCACGATGCCGTTCGTCATCATGGTCGTCTCCTCTCGGCTGTACGGGTTCGACCGCGAACTCGAGGAGGCAGCCAAGAACCTCGGGGCGTCCGAGCTCCGCACCTTCTACGAAGTGACGTTCCCCCTGATACTGCCGGGTATCATCGCAGGGATGTTGTTCGCGTTCACCATCTCGTTCGACAACTTCACCCAGACGTTCTTCTGGGTCGGGACGGACACCCAGACGCTCCCGATAGTCATCTACTCGAAGATTCGGACGGGACTCGACCCGACGATTAACGCCATCGGGACGCTTATCGTCCTGTTCTCGCTCCTCGTAGCGCTCGCCGCCGAGAAGTTATCGGCGCGCGTCGTCGAGTGAGTCACTGTCTTTCTCGACTTTCGTTCCCTGTTCAATCTTGGTCACGAACGCCGAGGAACACAAACAACATCTTGTAGTGATACTGATTTTGTTGATAGGTTTTAATTCATGTGTATATCGGAACAGCCCACCCGAAAACCCCTCTGTTGGTAGAATAGCACCGCTTTTGCGAATTTGAGATAGATTTACTGGAAACTATGCTGTTCAACAGTGGTGTTCTCGAATTTGAAGCCACTGATTGTAGGTCTGCACACATCCCAGGTATTTTTGGTGAATGCGCGATTTTTAGGTAGTATGGAAGATTAAGTTGGATGAATATCGAATACAGCTAGCTCCAGCAACAGGCCATACACTAAATGACATAGAGAATATATTTTAACTGTATTTTACTTTTATTGTCAAATTTGGTTGTTCGCGTTACTACTCGTGACGCGGTATCTCATGCGAAACATAGCCACTGGAAGCACGGCGAAACGGTAGAGAGCTCCAGCGGTCAGTCCGCCCGCAGGACCAGCACATCGTCGACGGACACCTCGACCCCATCGTCGACTGGTGTCCGGGTCACTTCGTCGCCGGTGACGAGGTCAGTTCCCTCAACCCCCTCACCGACAGTCACGGTCGCGGTGCCCTCACCGAAGTGGAGAAGGACCAGCACCCGCTCGTCGCCGTCGTCCCGAGCGAACGCGACCGCCTCGGTCGTCTCGGCCACATAGTCGACACGTTCGACCGTCCCCTCACGGAGAACTGCGTGCTCGTCACGGGCTCGGCTGAGCCGCCGGTGGTAGTCCGTGAGCGCGGTGTCCCCATCGTGCCAGGCCATCGGCCCGCGGTACTCCGTCATGCCGCGCTCCTGTCCGGCATAAATCATCGGCGCGCCGGGGAGCGTGAACGTCGCGGCGGCGGCAGCGCGCAGGCCGTGCTCGCTACACTCGTCGACGTATCGGTCCTCGTCGTGGTTCTCGACGTAGCGCATGTGAACCGAGCGGTCCGGGAAGCCCGCGTGCTCGATGTGGTCCAGGGCGTCGAGGATGGCGGTGGCCGGGGCATCGCCGGTCCCGATATCTCGCAGCACGTAGTAGAGCGACGTGTCGTAGTGCGCGTCGAACTCCTGGTCGTGGTAGTCCGGGTCGTGTGGAATCGTCTCGTCGAGCCACCCGAAGTCTGGATGGTGCTCGTTGACGCGCTCTCGAGTCTCCTTCCAGAAGCCGTGTGGGACGCCCCAGGCCACGTCGCACCGGAATCCATCGACCACGCCGGCCCATTCGTCGACCACGTCGAGGAGGTGTGACCGGACGGCGAGCGATTCGAAGTTGAAGTTCGGGATGCGCTTCCAGTTGAAGTAGCGTTCGGCGCGCTTGTCGGATTCTCCGGGGCCCCGGGACCGCGGGCTCGGCTCCTCGTTCGGGGTGAAGGCGTCTGCGCGCTCCTCCCAGACGTACCAGTCCTCGTATTCGGGCACGCCCGCAGCGCTCATCTGGAAGAAGGGGTGCTCGCGGTCGGAGTGGTTGATGACGAGGTCGAACATGACCGTCATCCCGCGGTCGTGGGCCGCCTCGACGAAGGACTCGAACTCCTCGCGGGTGCCGAGGTCGTCGGCCAGCTCGAAGAAGTTCGTGATGTGGTAGCCGTGTTCCGTCGGACTCTGGAGGACGGGCGTGAGCCAGATACAGTCGATTCCGAGCGAATCGATGTAGGGGAGTCGTCGTTCGAGTTCCTCGAAGGTCGTCGGGGGTCGCTTACCGGCGAACGACCGGACGAATATCTCGTAGATGGTCGCGTCCTGCAGCCACTCGGGGGCTTCGTTCGGATAGTGGAGAGAGACGGACCCCTCGCTGCTGTCCTCCACGCGGATGTCGACCACGTCGGGCACACTGTGTCGTTCGCCGACTGCGACCGCGTGAATGCGAGCGCGCTCGCCGACCGCGTCGAGGGGGACCCTCGCGGTGGTCCCGTCCGTCTGGAGGTCGCTATCCGAGACGGCGTCGCGGTCATCCGGGTAGAACTCGACTGAAATCTCCTCGTCCTCGAACTTGCTCGCGGGTGCAGCGGCGGTGACTGCACTCACGACGACCGCGTCGTCTTCGACGCTGGCGTCGAGTCGGAGTTTCGGTCGGCCGGGACCGGGCACCTCGTGCATGCCGCCTGGAACCCAGAACGAACCGGGGGCGGTGAACCCGAAGCGGTGCAGGCCCGGCGAGAGTCGCTTCTCGATACCGACCATGCCGTCCTCGACCGTCGGCTGGTCCACGCCGAGGATGTGTTCGTTGAACAGCCCGATGACGGAGACGTCGTCGAGCTCGTCGGCGTCACGGGGGAACTCGTCCAGGGGGTACTCCAGCCGTGTCTCTTTTCGGTCGTCCGGAAAGACCCGAACCGTGAGTTCGTGGGTCCCATCCGGCGCGTCGAGTGCGATCCGATAGGTGCCGGGCGCGTCGGGGTCGAAGTCGAGGACTGCGCCATCGCCGAGGGTGGTCGTGCTTTCTGCTGGCGCGTCCACGACTCGCCAGTCGTAGTCGCCGCCCGGGTCGGGGTCTCGGGGCGCGAGTTCGACAGGGTCGCCGACCGTCGTGAACCGAGGGGGGCCAGGATGGTGCATCGTACACCGAGGCACGGTTTCGCTCCCCATAACGGTATTCAGAAGGTATCTTCAGTGGCTTCCAGGTTCTCGGTGAACCGCGTTCGTCGTCGGTTTCCGGAGTTAGTCCGGGACGCTCCTGATACAGGCCCGCTGGACCCCCGACTACCTCGTGAGGAAACTGGGGGCGGTATCGAACGAGAACCGACCGTCCGCCGACGTTGTGAAGAAATCTTCTGGAACCGTCGTCCCTACTCGGAGATGTCGAGGTCGACGCTGACCCTCTCGCCAGTTCGTGCCGATTCGTAGGCGGCCTCGGTGACCGCAGTCACCGCCAGCGCGTCGCGGGCCGTCGCCGGTGGGGTCTCGCCGTGGACGATGGCGTCGATGAACGCCTCCGCCCGGTTGCGGTTCTCGACGCCCTCGGTCGATGGGGACACCTCCGTCCCGTCCGGTTCGACGACGGAGACCTCACGTTCGTCCCAGTCGGTCCCGTCGATGCGGACGCCGCCGTCGTCGCTCCAGAGACGGATGTGTTCGCTTACCCGCGGTGAGTCGCCGGAGACGGAGAGGCTCGCGACGCACCCGTTCTCGAACGTCACATTGAGGACGGCCTGGATATCGACACGTTCGGCCTCGTCCTCGTACACCATCTCGGCCGAGACCGAATCAGGGACCAGGCCGGTGGTCCAGAGGACGGCGTCGACGAGGTGACTCCCGGTATCGTAGAGCTGACCACCGCCGCTGAGGTCGGGGTCGTGCCGCCACGTCCCGCCGGTCGCCGCGAGCCAGTTCTGGGTGATCTCCGCGGTGATGAACTTCGGCTCGCTGCCAGCGAGTTCGTCTCTGGCCAGCATGAACGCCGGACTGAGGTGGCGCTGGTAGCCGACCATGAGGATCGTGTCGCGCTCGTCGGCGCGCCTGACCAGGTCTTTCGCGTGACCGAGGTCGGTGGTCAGGGGCTTCTCGCACATCACGTGGAGGCCCGCATCCATCGCGGCCGTGATCATCTCGTAGTGGAGCGTATGGGGTGTCGAAATGACGACGGCGTCGATGTCCGCCTCGGCGAGCATCTCCTCGTAGTCCTCGTATCGCGACTTGGCCGGGACGCCGAACTGGTCGCCCGCCCGGTTTCGGTTCTCCTCGCTCACGTCGGCGATGGCGGCTATCGACGCAGCCTCGACCTCGGCCAACTGTTCGCCGAAGAACGTGCCGAACCCACCCGTCCCGATGATGCCAGTGCTGATTGGGGCTGTCATTCTGATACCGGAGATTGGGGACAGCGCGCAATAAGGTTCAGCAGAAGTTTTCTTCGGTCCAGAGGGACAGGTTCAGGGGACTGCTCGCCGAAGAACGGGTATGGAAGAGCGCACCGGCGACGTGGACGCGGCGGAGGCAGCAGCCGCGCTGGGCGCGCTCGCGGACGAGGCACGCATCGACATCCTGCTCGCACTCTGGCAGTCCGACCCGCTTGGATTCGCCGCGCTCCAGGAGGCGGCAGGCTTCGAGGACAGCGGCCGGTTCAACTACCACCTCGACAAACTCGTGGCTCGATTCGTCACCAAGACCGACGACGGGTACCACCTCACCCCGGCCGGGGCCAAGGCGGTCGACCTGGTCCTCGACGAACGGTTCGGCCCGACTCCAGCCCCCATCGACGAACCGGCTGGCGCGAACTGCCCCGAATGCGGCACCGAGCTCCACGCGACCTACGAAGATGGCGACCTCGAACTCGGGTGCCCCGCGTGTGAGACCCTGGTCCACTACGGCTATTTCCCCCCGCGTGGCCGGGCAGCGCGTAACGCCGATGACTTCCTCGATGCATACTCCCAGCGACTCTGGCGCGACTTCACGCTCGCCCACCGCGGAGTCTGCCCACACTGTAGCGGCAGGATGCAGACGACGGTCGATGCGGACCCCGGCTGGTACATCGACTACGCGGCCACGAGCAGCTGCGAGGACTGCGGCAGCACCGTCGGCTCGACCATCGGACTCCGGTTGCTTTCGGACCCCGAAGTCGTCTCGTTCCTCGGTGACCACGGAATCTACGTCGACGACCGCCGGTTCTGGACGTTCGATTTCTGCCTCGACGATGCAGGGGTGACCGTCGCTTCGACCGACCCACCGCGGTACGTCGTCCCCATCGACGCTGGCGATGAGACGCTGGCGGTCACGGTCGACGAGACCGCAACCGTGGTCGAGACGGCGAGGCGGCGACCCAGACACTAACGACTACCTGTCGCCGGCTCGTCGAGACGTTCTCTCTCGCCAGACTGGACAGTCAATCGTCGGTTTCGGCAGGTGCGACCACCGTCTTCCGTTCGACCCCGTCACTGGACTCCGTATCGAAATTCGCGGCCACCTGAGCGGGCATGTGTCTCGTCCACCGGTAGCACCCGTACGCGAGCACGACGGAGCCCACGCCCGCAAGCACGACCGCTTCGCTGACGCCAGCCGAGAGTCCGAGCGGGCTGAACAGTCCGAGCGACCACCAGTGGCCGCCAGCACTGAGAGCGGAGACGAGTTCGGAACCGTTCGTATCGACCGTCTGCAGACCACCAGTCGCGGTCCCGATCTCGGTGATATACGGCGCGAGGACGGTACTCGCGACCGTCACGATGGTCGTCATGATGCCGCCGCCGATGACGGTGCGGACGAGGTTCCCCCGGCTGATCGCGGCGGCCCACATGCAGAATATCGGCAAGACGACCAGGTCTGCCAGCGGCATGACGACGATACCGGGGATGAACGCGAGACCCAGCGCATAAGGGATGAGCAAGAGTCCGGCCACGACCGCGGTCGTGTCGGCGAACACGATGGCTCCGGCGTCGATGCCGATGACGACCGTGTCGCCACCGAATCGGTCGCTCTCGTTGACCCGGGTGGACGCCTTTTCGACGACGGGGTCGAGGCCGTCGACGAGGAACTCGACCATCTCGGGGAGGATGGTCAGCAAGCCAGCGACGTAAACCGCGGTTCGGAAGCCGTCCATAGGTGGCTGCTGTGCGAGGAGACTGATGAACAGGCCGACGAGGAAGCCGAGCAGGACCGGTTCTCCAAGGACGCCGATTCGCTCCTCGATAGCCTCGGGGCTGACCTCCAGCGACCCGATGACTGGGAGCGCCCGCAGACAGCGGTCGATGGCGAAGACGAACGGGGCCTGCAGGACGCTCTGCGCGTGGGGAAGGCTCGTCCCCGGAATCCCGAAGTACGCTTGTCCAAGTTCGGCTGTCCAGTCGGCGAGCCGAAGGACGACGATTTCGGTGACGACCGCAGCAAGGAGTCCGAGCACCCAGCTACCGGTGATGACGTAGACGATGGCCGCGTTGAGCGCCCACTGCCAGTAGTTCCAGATGTCCGCATCGAGGGTTCGAGTCCAGCCGAGCGCGAGCATGATGAGGTTCACGCCGAGCCCGAGCGGGATGATGAGCGCGGTCACGCCCATCGCCCAGGCGAAGCCGGAGACCGGTGCCCAGCCGATGTCGAGTCCGACGAGGTTCAGATTCCAGACCGTCGCGAGTGCCTGGACCGTCTGTGCAATCGGTCCCAGGACGAAGTCCAGGAGCGCGAAGATACCGACGAAGGCGACGCCGACGAGCAGGCCGGAGCGAACCGCGCTGAGAACTGGCAAGCCCACGACGACGCCGAGGAGGAACACGATGACCGGCATGAGCAACGCCGGACCCATCGCCGAGAACAGCGACTGCACCTGCTCCAGAAGCTGGACGCCACCGTCTGCCTGCAGCAATAGCTCGGGGGCGAGCGACAGCGTCGAGAACGCTTCGCGAACCAGCCTGCCCGACAAATCGTACACGGGCTAACTCACAAGGAGCCGAGTAAAAAGCTACCTACTCCGTCAGAACCTGCTCCAGCGCGTCCATCACCTGCTCGACCTTCTCGACCTTCGCGTTGTAGCCCATGTGCCCGACGCGGAGGATGTCGTCCGCAAGGTCACCGAGTCCGGTCGAGAGGACGATGTCGTGCTCCTCCTCGAGTTCGTGCTGGACGGTCGCTGCCTCTCCGGGGAGGTGGAACGCCGTCACCGTCGGTGCGCTGCGCTCGGCATCGGGGTACAGGTCGAGCCCGAGCTCTGCCCCGCGTTCGCGGCAGCGGGCAGCCGCGGTCTCGTGGCGCTCGTACACCGAATCGATACCTTCGTCCAGCAGCATCGACAGCGATTCGTCGAGCGCGGCGACGTTGGCGACGAGGTGGGTGTAGGGGAACATGTCGCTGGTGTCGCGCCACGGGAGCAGGTTGGTGTAGAGCGAGTTCGGGTCGCGCTCCTCTGTGACCGCCCAGGCGCGGTCGCTGACGGCGACCGTCGTCAGTCCCGGTGGCGAACTGAACGCTTTCTGGGACGCGCCGAGATTGATGTCGATGTGCTCGCTCGGGACGGGCGTCCCACCGAGCGAGGAGACGGCGTCGACCACGGTCAGCACGTCGTGTTCGTGGCACAGTTCGAGGACGGGCTCGATGTCGTTTAGCGTGCCCGTCGGGGTCTCACAGTGGACCATGGTCGCGACCTTGTAATCACCGTCGTCGAGGGCCGCCTCGACGGCTTCGACGTCCAGGGGGTCGGTGTAGTCGGCCCCGACGAGCGTGGGGTCCCCGCCGTAGTTCTCGACGAAGTCGGCGAAGCCGTCGCCGTAGAGCCCGTTCGAGATGCACAGCACCTCGTCGCCCAGGGCGACCGTCGAGGCGATGGCCGCTTCGAGTCCGAGGATACCCTCGCCACCCATGACGATCACGTCGTCGTCGTCGGTTCCGTAGACGGTCTGGAGGTTCTCGCAGACGTCGTCGTACATGTCGAAGAAGGCCTGCTCCACGTCGGGGTTCGGCATCGGGTCGCTCATGCGGTCTCGAACCCGCGGGGGAACGGCCGTCGGACCGGGTGTCATCTGCATAGAGAGCCGTTGTCGGTACGGTCGCTTCAACCCAGCGCTCGACGGAAGGCACAAAAGCACACCACACACAGAGGAGGACATGAGCAAACTCTCGCCTGCGGACCTCGACCGCTACATCTTCTCGCGGACGGGCGCGGCCAACGAGGACCTGCTCGTCGGCCCCGGCTACGGGGAGGACGCAGCGGCCATCGCCACCGACGAGGGAACCATGGTCGTCAGCACCGACCCCATCTCGCTCGCGGCGGAACGCATCGGGACGCTCGGTGTCGCCATCGCGAGTAACGACGTCGCCGCCTGCGGTGGCGTTCCGGAATGGCTCGTGAGCACCATCCTCCTCCCGGACCCGGACGTCGACCTCATCGACGACATCACCGCCCAACTCGACGACGAGGCCAGCCGGCTGGGAATCTCCATCGTCGGTGGACACACGGAGACGGTTGCCGGGCTCGCCCGCCCGTTGCTCTCGTTGACCTGCATGGGCCCGACCGACCGGTACGTCCCGACCTCCGGGGCGGAGCCAGGGGACGTCGTGATACTCACCAAGGGTGCCGGTATCGAAGCGACTGCCGTCCTCGCGACGGACTTCCGCGCCGACCTCACCGAGCGCGGCGTCGAATCCGAAACCATCGACCGCGCGACAGGGTTCTTCGACGACATCAGCGTCCTCCCCGAAGCCGCGGTCCTCGGGTCGGTCGCGACGGCGATGCACGACCCGACCGAAGGCGGTGTGCTGAACGGACTGGTCGAACTCGCCTGCGCGTCGGCGGTCCGGCTCGACGTGTCGCGAGGGGACGTCCCGGTCCGGCCGGAGACGCAGACGCTGTGTGATGCGATGGCTGTCGACCCGCTCCGGGTGCTCGGCTCGGGTGGGATGCTCGCGAGCGTCCCCGAAGCGAAGGCCGAGCAAACGCTCTCGGCGCTGCGGGCGGAAGGAATCGAGGCGAGCATCGTCGCCACGGTCGACGAACCGGCAGCCGAGGACGAGATCGGCGTCTACGCCGACGGCGAGCGCTTCACCGGCGGCGTCCGTGACGACATGTACGACCTCTGGGACTGAACTGGACTGGGCTGCGCGATTCCGGAGCGATTTCGGTCCAACGATTACTAATCACGTCGGTTCGATACTCCAAGTATGCGAATCGCACGACTTTCCACACCGGACGGCCCCGTCGAGGGGCACTACGAGGACGGAGTGATTCACGCCGCGGATGGCGACTACGAGGTCGGCGTCGACGGTGAGTTGCTCCCACCCTGTGACCCGTCGACGCTGTACTGTGTCGGTCGGAACTACGCCGAGACGCTGGACCAGATGGAGTACGAACGACCGGACGAACCCGACTTCTTCATCAAACCCCGGACCTCGCTCGCGGCACACGAGCAACCGATTCCCTATCCCGAGTTCACCGACGAGCTGACCTACGCTGGAGAACTCGCAGCGGTCATCGACGAGCGCTGCCGGGACCTCTCTGTCGATGAAGTTCCCGAAGTCGTTCGCGGCTACACCATCATGAACGACCTCGACGCGCTCGACCAGCAGGGGCGGACCGCTCGGAAGGCGTTCGACCGGTCTGGCCCACTCGGCCCGTGGCTCGAGACGGACGTCGACCCGACCGACATGGACATGTGGACCGACGTCGGCGGGGAGCGACGACAGGAGGCGAACACCGAACTGATGCTGTTCGGGCCGCACGAGATCCTCTCGTATCTCTCGAAGCGATTCACGTTCCAGCCGGGAGACGTCATCGCGTTCGGAAGTCCTGCGAACCCGGGGCTGGTCGACCCGGGTGAGACGGTCGAGATCCACTACGAGGGGGTCGGCACCCTTCGGAACACCATCGTCGAGTAATCCAGCCACATCACTTCGACGTTCGGAATACTGCTTCTCGCTCGACTCCGGAGAAATTCCGGCTATCGACCGTACGAACCTGGCTTCTCCAGCAGTGCTGACGCAGTGTCGTCTCAGAGCGGTTCAGCCGATTTGCTATAGCGTCATAAGGTTTATATAGGGGCTGTGTGGGCTGTTCGTGGGCTCAGACTCTCGAATTCGGGCGAATCGGGGAAAACACATCGTGGTCATGATTACTCTGATAATCACGACCAGATTGAAGTACCTCCGCGCTGTCGGTGAAGCACGAATGCCACATCCGCCACAATCGACGGCGTGCCCCCGGAAGAGAGCCAGCAGCAGCGCTATCGCGGATTCACGGAGGGGCGGCCGATGAGAGGGCGAGGCCCGTCGACACCGCTCGCCGAGACGTTCGAGCGCTACCTCCAGGACAAGGGCAAAGGGCGCGGCGGCTCTGGTGGGAACTACCGACGAAACGCAGCCCGCGAACTCGAGCGCTTCGCGGCGTGGGCGGCCGGCGACCACGGGAGCGATTCCTGGGCCGGCATCGTCCCCCGGGATGCAGACCGTGAGCCGACGTTCGACGACATCGACGAACGGGTGTTCCGCGAGTACGCACGACATCTCACGGGAGACCGCGGTCTCAAGCAGAACACCGTCAAGACGTACTACGCCTACGTCTCGGCCTGGTGTGGCTGGTGTGTCAACGAGGGCTACCTCGGGTCGCACTACGCCCAGCGAGCGAGTGCGACCGCACCCCTCCCCGAGGACGACGGCAGGAAACCCGGCGACCAGCAGTCCTGGACACCGGACCAGCGACACGCCTTCACCCGCTACGTCGACGAACAGGCCCGAACCGCAATCGAGTCGTTCACCGGCCTCGATACCGAGTCCGACCGACAACGAGAACGGTACGTCGCATTGCGAGCCGCCCGAGACCGCGCCCTCGTCTTCATCCTCGCGTACACGGCCGTCCGCGTCGGGGAGCTCCTCCGGGACCCGAACGACCCACGTCGACGCGGCGTTCGGTGGGAGGAGCTCGACCTCGAGGACGGAAGCATGGAGGTCTACCGGAAGAAACAGCAGTGGGACGCAGCGAGTCTCCCAGACCCGGTCATCGCGCCACTTGAGTCCTACCGGAGACTCATGGACCCGCCATCGGACCGGTGGCCGGTGTTCCCGACCTTCGACCAGCGAACGCTCGCCGAGCTGGTTCGTGACGAACTCGCCGACCGAGGGCACCGTCCAGCTGCTATCGACGAACGACGCGATGGGTACGCCCGTGACCTCCTGCTGGCGCTCGATGCGGATATTCGGCCCCCATCGTTGACCACCGATGGCGCTCGGTCGCTCCTCAAGCGATTGACCGACGAAGCGAACATCGAGATCACCGACCAGAAACACGACTATCTCGCTCCCCACGGTGGGCGGCGTGGCATGGGGGAGGTCCTCGTGCGCGCGTTTGGATACACCGTCGCCGCCCGCTATCTCGACAATTCCGAAGAGATGGTGCGTGAGCGGTACTCGCACATCGAGGCCGGAGAACTGGGCGATGTTGCGACTGAAGCACTCGAAGCAATCGACAGGGACACGTGACTGTAGTCGCTGTCGGCCGCCATCGGATCCCTGGCCGCCGGTGGTAGCAGGACCGTTGCCGGTGCTCTGAGCCTGCGACCCACCGGCTCCGTCGATTCTGTCGCTCAGCGGGTCGAAAGCGTCACGTACCCGTCGAAGTTCAGGGCGACCTGCTGTGCGACGTCCCCGAAGAGCGCCTTCCCGGTCGGAGAACGCCGCTCCCCCAGGACGAAGACGTGGTCACAGTCTCGCTTGTCCGCGACGTCGAGTAGCGCCTTCGCCGGCCTGTCAGTCACCCGAGCGACCACAGTAGTCTCTATGTCGTCCGGAATCTGGTCCCCGGCGAACGCCTCGATGTCCGCAACTGCGCCGTCGAGCACGGTGTTGCTGTCGTAGTTCGTGTTCTCACTTCGCCCGATAGACTCCAGTGTCTCCGCATCGTCTTCGAACTGTTTCTCCGTCATCGTCGTCAACAGGACGAGATCCGCCCCTGCACCGACGGCGTGTTCGACCGCTTCCGACAGTAGACGACGATGGTCGTCGCTCTCCTCGATGAGTACTAATCCTCGGTCCATCTTTATCCAAGTGGCCACTCATGCTACATAAATCCATCGAGGAACCGTGCGGGGTCCCTTCATCAGCTACTGACCGGACTGTCCTATTCTCCCGCTTCCACACCCTGGGAGTCGAGGATGTCGACGAACCGGTTCGCGAACTCGACCGTCCGCGTCGGGAGACCGTAGCGGTCCGTCTCCATGTCGAGGTCACGGAGCCCAGCGACCAGTTCCTCGGGGTGTGACATCGTCGTCACCGTCTCACGGACCTCGACGGTGAGTGCCCCATCGTCCGTCTCGAGCCAGGGTTGTGTGCTCTGTGTGTCGTCGTACTCGATGGTGTACGTCTCCCCACCGACGATGTCGACGATGTCGTCGACTGCACCGATTTCGACCCTGTCACCCTCGGAGACCAGGAAGAGCGTCCCATCCACGCAGTCAGGTTCGTACCGTCTCATGGTCTGCGTGTTCGGGGGACTGGGTGTTAATTCCCCCGGCTCAGTCAGTGCAGGTGTTGTCCCGAAGTCGATGGGCTGTCGAGGCGAGCTGCCTCTTCGGAGTCTTCCTCGTCTCTCTGCCAGTCCGCAACGACCGATAGTCCGTCTTTCGTGATTCTCACGTGCTGGTTCGCATCGACGTTCTCGAACGTCCGCGTCGTGCCATCCGGGAAGGTCACCGTCAGGTCGACCTGGTCGTGTCCACCCAGTCCGACGTGGGAGACACGACTCTCCTGTGAGAGGAAGTCCGACTGGACGGTCTGCTGGACCACGGTTGTTCGAGCGGACGTCGAGACTGTGACTTCTGCACCGTACACGGTCGACCCCTGCGCATCGGCTACCCGGAACTCGATACTGTTCGCATCAGCACCCACGTTCTCGTAGAGTTTCACGTCACCATCGTACGGGGCGACGACCACGTCGCGGTCGCCATCCCGGTCGTAGTCGAGCGTCACGAGCCCGCGTCCGTCTTGCTCGCCCAGGTTCCGCTCGCTGGCGTCGAGGTTCTCGAACGCGTCGCCCTCGCGCTCGAACAGCATCGGATAGGTGTAGTGTGGGTTCTCACGGTCGAGGCGGACCACGTACTGCGTCGCGTGAATCAGGTCCCGGTCGCCGTCGTTGTCGAGGTCGCTCAGACTCGCAGCCCATCCCCACCCGCCCTGGCGGACGCCGAAGGAGACTGCCCGGTCGTGAAGCTCGCCAGACCCATCGTTGAGCATGAGCGTGTTCCCTTTCGTGCGGCCAGACTGTATCACGTAGCTGAACAGGAACCGGAACCGTTCCTGGCGTTCTTCGTCACCCACCTCGTCGAGGGGGAGGTAGATGTTCGTCGTGAACACGTCCTGTGCCCCGTCGCCGTTCACGTCGGCGATCTCTGACGACATCCCGTTCCGAGACGTGTTCCCACGCAGTGGTCGCTCCTCGAACGTCCCGTCTCCATTGTTGACGTACACGGTGTCGGTGTTGAAGTCGTTCGCGACGTGGACGTCGGGCAGTCCATCACCGTTCAGGTCGACGAAACTCGCCGCGAGGCTCCAGCGGTGTGACTCACTCAGGCCCGAGTTCTCGACGCGTTCGAAGCCATCGCCGGTGTTCTCGTAGAGGACGTTCGGGTGACCGTTGTCCTCCCGGACGACCTTGTGCAGGCTGAAGTAGCCCTCCGGCTTGGTGGTCGCCCAGTCACCCGACTGATAGACCAGCAGATCGAGGTCGCCGTCACCGTCGTAGTCGTCCGCGGTCGCACCCATCGGGTACGCGAGCGAGCCGAAGTCCATCGATGCCCGCTCGAACTCTCCGCCATCGTTGTGGAACAGCACGGGCTCGTCGTGGGACCGGAGCAACAGCAGGTCCTCCCACCCGTCGCCGTCGTAGTCGAAGAAGAGTGCACTCTTGACCGAGTCACCGACGGAGAAGTTCCTGACGCGACTGAACTCACCCCCGGTGTTCCGGAACAGTACTGGATTCTCCCCGCCGACGGCCAGGATGTCTTGCCAGCCGTCACGGTCGTAGTCCGCGACGTACACACCGTCGTCTCCGTTGCCTGCACCGCCCCCGTCCGTCCGGTACTCGAGGCCGACCTCGTCGGTCCGGTCCCGGAATTCTATCGTCGTGTCGAGGTCCGCACCGGAACTCGTCAGACCAGTACAGCCGGCACTCGCGACCAGCAGGAACACCACCGACACCACAGCCCATTGCTTCCGAGACCACGGAAGTCGTGTCGTGAGTCCCGTCATCGGTTGCTCGGAAGGGCTCTGTCTGCGCGCGGTGGGACGAGGTAGGTGCTCCGCGACCGGGTGCCGAGGTAGTCGACGATGCCGTGCCGGTCGTCCGGTACATCGTGGTCGTACTCGTCGATGTTCATCGCCCTTCGCACGTCCACGAACTTCTGGGTGTCCGTCTGGATGGACGAAAAGTTGAACGAGGAGCCATCGACGTCGTCGGTCGCGACCCCCTCTGAGCGGCGGAGAATCTTCGTCTGGAAATCGTCGTCCCTGGCAGCGGCCACCTTCTGGGCGTGCCCGACGATTCCATGCTCGGCTGCCAGTTCGTCCATGTTCTCGACGTCCGATTCCCTGATACCGCTGTGGTCACCCATCCGGTCACCGATGTCGCCCACCTCCTCGTAGTCGTGAGCCGGACAGTACATCTCCTTCAATCGGTCCCGGTGAGACTGCTCGTACCAGTCATCGAGTTCGGTCTTGATGCGGGAGACGACGAGTGTGGTCCCACCGGCGAACGGACCCGAGGTCAGCGTCGCCATTTCCTCCGGGGGCAGGCTGTTGTCGAACCCTGCGCGAAAGCCCATCGAGAGCGGTGCATCCTCGGGGATGTTCTCGTTGTCGAGTTCCTGGGCCGGTCGGCCTTTCCCGATGACACCTGATCGGCGCGTCGTCACCTCGAACACACCGGTCAGTCGATTCTCGACTTCGAGCCCGTTGAGCGTCTCCTTCTCACCGAACAGCGCCTGCTCGGCCGCGAGGAGGATAGAGGCGAAATCGCTATCTAGCAGCAACATCGCGTCGAACTCTGCTGCCAGACCGGGGTCCTCACCGAGTTCATCCAGTATCTCCTCGGGCGGCTGCAGTCCGTCGACGTCGATGTCGACCTGCGTCAGGTAGCGGGGTGCATAGCCGAGCATGAACAGCAGCCCGTTGTTGACACTGCCACTCGTGTTGAGGCCGCTCCCCCACTGGAAGGCACGTTCGAGTCCCCGGAGCGCATTCTCGACCTGTCGTCGCTCGGACTCGGTCGGTGGGATGGAGCCTTCGTAGCTGAGCCCGAGGAGCAACTGATGCTGACTCTGGGTCGTCGTTCCGTGGACGCTGTTCACCAGATACTCGTCCCAGGCGTGCTGCCGCTCGGGGAGCTTCGAGCGATCTTCGGTCCCACGGGGATAGTCCGGAGACGTCGTCGTCTTCCCGTCGTCGGGTGGTCGCTCGAACTCCTGGCAGGCCGCGAGTGCGTTCGCGCCACCGATGGCGAGGGCAGCTCGAACGAGCGACCGCCGTGAGAGTCCGCGAGAACTATTGGCAGGCATACTACTATAATTTACAATCAAGTTATAAAAATGTTTTTGCTGGCATGAGACTGGTCACCTGAACTGTACCCGTCTGTCACGACCGGTTCCCGGTTCCAGATATCCCCCACTCAACTGTGATGGCGATTTGTCTTGTATGAGCCCAAAGAGAAAATCATCGTGATTCAGTGCGGCCTCTATGGGGCAGATACTAGAGGAAGTACTCTGGAAATAGTAGTATCAGTTCCATAATGGGTACTCGAGGGTCAATTCCCAGATAGCCTTCCTACCGAGAGAGACAGTCACGTCAGCCAGCTCCTGTCCGCGCACCACTCCTACCAGCGGTCGTTACAGAGATATCTGTGTAACACCACCACCAGGGCACCATGTTACACATATATTTTTGTAACACACTGTCGCGTTCCTTTGCACAGGGGAGGAAATGACACGTCGCAGTCCACCGACAAACGGCTGGGACTCGACGAATCGGTGGTCAACACACGGTTGCAGTGGAGTGGAACATGTAATTCGAGATAATCGGAATCACCACCAAACACTATGGCACAATTGTCCATGATAATAATACCCACAGTGGGGTCATTCCGACTATCTCGAAAACTCGACTGGAACCGACAGCCACCCGCGTCCCCAGGCGAGTACCATCGAGGTCAGAAGTTCAGACTCGACCTGCCAATTTCGATATAACCGGAACAATGATGTTGATTGCTGCGGATGTACCTGATATGCCTTCGAAGCCTCTCAAGTCGCTCGTTCGTGCGAATCGGATACTGGAGAGACTCGTAGAGATGAAGACGGCATCCGTCCGGGAGCTGGCCGATGAGTTCGACATGCCACTCAGTACGATGTACGAGTACATCAACACCCTCGAGACGCTCAACCACATCACGAAACAGGCTGACGGTCGCTACCGTGTGGCGACCTCCTTCCTCGAGGTGGGCAATCGCGTGCGCCGAGACAACGAGATATACCGGACTGCGGAACCCGAGCTTCGACGGCTGGCAGAGGAGACGGGCGAGTTCGCGGGGCTGATGATCGAAGAGAACAACCTCGGTGTGTTGCTGTCGATGAAGAAGGGAGAGAAGGTGAAGCGGCTCCAGGTCAGCCGGACCTATCCCGGGGTCAAGTCCCGCCTACACACCACCGCCTACGGGAAGGCGATCCTCTCGCAGTTACCGGACGAGGAGATCCGGGCCATCATCGAACAGTACGGACTCTACCCGAAGACGGAGAACACCATCACGGACGTCGAGTCCCTGCTCGACGAGATGGAGCTGGTTCGCCAGCGCGGGTACGCGTTCGACGACGAGGAATGCTTCGACGGGATGCGCGGAATCGGTGTCCCGATAACGAGTCAGTCGGACGATATGCACGCTGGAATCGCGGTGTATGGCCCGCCGAACCGCCTCGACGACGAGGTGTTCTTCGAGGAGTACCCCAGCGTCGTCCAGGAGTACGCGAACATCATCCGCGGGAACCGGGAGTATTCGTGATACATCGACGACACGGCCTGCCAGGCGGTTTTCCCCAGGGGAAACGACCGTAGTGGGCTGGAAATCGGGCTTACAGCGATCTCCGTGTTCGTTTTGTCCACGCCTGTGACCTGAGGAAGAGATACCACTTAGTGATAATATGGTGTAATCACTAGTTTTAAGCCGGTGTTTACTGTCATGATAAGACGTAGCATGGCAAATTATAATTTAGATACACCCGAGGGAAGAGTAGAGGCCCTGCGCCGGATGCTGACCATCAGAGAGTTCGACACCAAGGCGGGACAGTACTTCGCCGACGGTGAGATTCCAGGCTTCGTCCACCTCTATATCGGTGAGGAGGCGGTGGGGGTCGGGACCTGTGGCGCGCTCGAACCGGACGACTACATCACCAGCACACACCGAGGCCACGGACATTGTATCGCGAAGGGGCTGGACCCCAAGCTGATGATGGCCGAACTGTTCGGCAAGGAGAGCGGCTACTGCAAGGGCAAGGGTGGCTCGATGCACATCGCCGACGTCGATGCGGGGATGCTCGGCGCGAACGGTATCGTCGGTGCCGGACCGCCGCTGGCAACGGGTGCCGCGCTCTCAATCGACTACCAGGACCGCGACCAGGTCGCGCTGGCCTTCTTCGGTGACGGTGCGACCGCGCAGGGACAGGTTCACGAGGCCATGAACATGGCCGCGACCTGGGACCTGCCCGCTATCTTCCTCATCGAGAACAACCAGTACGGTGAGGCGACTCCGGTCGAGAAGCAGCACAACGTGAACAACCTCAGCGACACCGCACAGGCATACGACATCCCCGGAATCACCGTCGACGGGATGGACGTGACGGCCGTGTACGAGGCCGTCACCGAGGCACGAAAACGAGCCCGAGCGGGTGACGGACCGACACTCATCGAAGCAGAGACGTACCGATACCACGGTCACTACGAGGGCGACGAACAGAACTACCGGACGGACGAAGAGCTCCAGCAGTGGAAGGAGCGAGACGCGATAGACTCGTTCAAGCAGCGACTCATCGACCGCGACGAACTCAGCGAAGGCGAGTTCGAAGACCTCGAGGCGAACGTCGAAGCGACAATCGCCGATGCCATCGAGTTCGCACAGGAGTCCGACCTGCCCGAGCCCGAAGACGCGTACGACGACATGTTCAAAGAGCCAGTACCCGAGATAGAGAAGTTCGCAGAGCGACTCCGCACCGATGGCGGGGCTAACGGAGGTGAGTCGCGATGAGCGTCCAGTCGGAACTCGACGGGATGGAGACGGAACGGATGACGGTCCGCGAATCCATCCGTCTGGCGCTCCGGGAGGAGATGCGTCGCGACGAGGACGTCTACGTCATGGGCGAAGACGTCGGTGACTTCGGCGGCGTCCTGGAGGTCACCGGCGACCTCATCGAGGAGTTCGGTGAGGAGCGACTTCGAGACACACCCATCGCCGAAGCCGGGTTCACCGGGGCGGCGACCGGTGCCGCGGCGACCGGGACCCGACCCGTCGTCGAGCTCATGTTCTCGGACTTCATGGGCGTCTCGATGGAACAGATCATGAACCAGATGGCGAAGATGCGCTACATGTTCGGCGGGAAGACCGAGATGCCCGTCACCGTACGCACCACCGAGGGTGGTGGGATGGGTGCCGCAAGCCAGCACTCCGGGACGGTCCACGCCTGGATCGCCCACTTCCCCGGTCTGAAGGCGGTCGCACCCGGTACGCCCGCCTCCGCCAAGGGGCTGACCAAGGCCGCGATCAGGTCTGACGACCCCGTCTTCGTCTTCGAGAACAAGATGATCTACGAGCAGAAGGGCGAGGTCCCGGTCGACGACGACTACGTCGTCCCGATCGGTGAAGCAGCCGTCGAACGTGAAGGCGAGGACGTCACCGTCGTGGCGACGCAACGACTCGTCGGCGAGTCGCTGCAGGTCGCCGAGCGCCTAGAAGGTGACGTGAGCGTCGAGGTCATCGACCCACGCTCGCTGTACCCGCTCGACACCGACACCATCGTCGAGAGCCTCCAGAAGACCGGCCGGATGGTCGTCGCCGACGAGAGCCCGCTCTCGTACGGTATCCACGCCGAGGTCGTCGCCCGAGCACAGGAAGAGGCGTTCTTCAGCCTCGACGCACCGATCCAGCGCGTCGGGACCCCCGACACGCACATGCCGTTCAGCACGCCGCTCGAACAGGAGGTCCTGCCGGACGGTGACCAGGTCGAGAACGCCATCAATCGGATAACGTGAGCTGACGTGGCTCACGTTGGACTTATCGTCAACCCGTCCGCAGGCCGCGACATCCGTCGCCTCACCGGCGGCGCGAGCGTCGTCGACAACTACGCGAAGCGCCGGGTCGCCGAGTGCGTGCTGAACGGAGCGACCCTCATCGACGAGACACCCAGCGTGGAGATAATGCCCGAGAAGGTCGGCATCGCCTCCTACGCCATCGACGAGGCACCACCGGAGATGGACGTCGAGCTGGTGGATATGACCATCCAGGAGACGGCCGCGGACACGCGACGAGCTGCGGCCCACTTCCGGGAGACCGCCGACGTCGTCGTCGTCCTGGGCGGTGACGGGACGACCCGGGACGCAGCGCTGGAACTCGGCGACGTTCCACTCCTCTCCGTCTCGACGGGGACCAACAACGTCGTTCCGACGCCCGTGGATGGGACCGTCGCCGGTGCAGCAGCGACCGTCATCGCGAACGGCGTGGTCGACGCCGATGCCGTCACCTACCGTCACGGACGAATCGACGTCGAGGTGGATGACGTCTCCGGCCAGAAATCGATGGCCGGGCTGGCGACGGTCGGCATCACCGACCGATCCTTCATCGGAACGAGGGCCGTCATCGACCCGTCCGACCTGCTCGGTGGTGTCGTGACTCGGGCACACCCCGCCGAGATCGGGCTCACGAGCGTCGCGGGCTGTGTCGAGCCCCTGGCCCCCGATGCACCGGGCGGCGTCTCACTCAGCCTCTGTGACCCCGCCCAGGCGGAACGGTCGGTCCGTGCCGTCCTCGCGCCGGGAATGACGACGACCGTCGGGCTCGAAGCGCACGAACCGCTCGGATGGGGCGAATCAAAGACCGTCGAAGGGACCGACTGCGTCATCGGTGCCGATGGCGAGCGCGAGCTCGAACTCACCGATGCGACCGTCACGATGACACCCACTGCCGACGGGCCGCGTCTCGTGGACGTCGATGCCGCGCTCAAGGCCGCCCCCGAGGGCGGTGCATTGCTCCGGGGCAGTCTCTCGCGGTAATCGGTTACCCGACTGTCATCCGTTTCTCTCGAATTCACTGTCGCCTTCCTCGTCAAAGACGAGCATCGCTCGAGAAGCGAGAGGCTGGAAGCGCAGCTGCCAGAAAAGCGTGACCGCCAGTTCGGTTATTCCTTGCCGCGATACGACCCGAGCACCAGTTCGGATGCCTGCTCCGCCTGTTCGAAGAAGCTGTCCACGAACGCTTCAGCTTCGGCGTCGCCGATGGCGCACGTGTCGTACGTCAGATCGACGGTGACCAGCGGTTGCAGTTCGACGCCGTCACCGTTCGGAACGGCCCGCTGCCCGGACGGGTCGATCTCCAGTGCGGCCACACCCGGGCTGTTGATGAGTGGTCCATCCGGGTCTTCTCCTGCCGTGTTCGAGAGCGTGAACGAGGCCGTCTCGTCGTCCTCGTCGTCGCCGAGTGACTCCCGTGCCTCGACGATCTCGGTCAGTGATTTCTCGTCGACGCCAGCGATCACGCCCGACGCCAGGTCGTCATCGGCGTCGGACACGAGCTCGATATCCTGCTGCGTTTGCAGCTGATGCGTCGACTCCGCGTAGGTACCGTTCAACACGGGCGTCTCCTCGAGTGCGGCCGAGGCGACGAGGAGCAACACGTCGGTGGTCGTGACGCGCTCCTCGAACGCTGACCGAACCGCTTCCGTGGTCTCGAGGAGGGCTTCCCCGGCCTCGGGGTTTGCCACAGCAGAGAGTCTCTCGTAGCGGTACACTTCGGACTGTCCGCCGGTGGTTCGGTGAACCCCACCGCTCGAACCCGACTGTGCGGCGTCAGCTGCCGCCTCGACGTCGTCGGCAGTAATCGAGCCCATCGGCCCGGTCCCCTCGACCGTCGTGAGGTCCACACCGAGTTCTTCCGCCTGCTTCTTCGCCCGTGGCGATGCCTTGACCGGCTCGGAGCTCGAATCCTGCCCGTCGGACTCGCTGGCTGCTGCCTCGACGTCGTCGGCCGTGATCGAACCCATCGGCCCGGTCCCCTCGACCGTCGTGAGGTCCACGCCGAGTTCCTCTGCCTGCTTCTTCGCCCGCGGCGACGCCTTCACGTCGTCCCCTGCTGCGCCAGAATCGGACGCCGTGGATTCGGTGTCGGCAGCCGAGTCGGTGTCTGTCGTCTCTGCTGCCGCGTCGTCGTCCTGACTGTCGTCGACGGCCGCACCCGCGTCGCCGAGTTCGGCTTCGACCTCGGCCTCGAGGTCGGATATCTCGGCATCGGAAGCCGCGAGGATACCGATCGGCTTACCCGGGGGGATGGACTCCCCCTCCTCGAGGTAGATCCGTCGAAGTTCTCCGTCTTCGCGGGCTTCGACCTCCCCGATGCTCTTCTCTGACTCGACCTCTGCGATCACGTCGCCTTCGGACACCGCCTCACCGGGCTCGAAGAACCACTCCAGGATGATGCCCTGCTCCATCTCGAGCCCAAGCTTTGGCATTTTAACGATAATTGCCATTATATATACCTCATCAACGGCATCCTACAAAAGCGTGTTTACTGTGGCAACCGTTCACTCGGACTTCGATTCGGGAGACAGTGGGGCTGTCCGTCGCGGTCAGACCGCCACAGGGGCGGTGTGGTCACGACGTGACCGGGGGAGCTTCCTGGAGTTCGCTGCGAACCATCTCGCCGATCTCTTCGATACCCTCGCGTGCGCGGTCGAGTTCGGGGTCGGAGAGCATCGTCAGGAACCCGTGTATCATGTCGCCATAGTGAATGTGATGCGTGTCCACGCCGTCTTCGGACAGACGAGTCGCGAGTGCCTGCCCGTCGTCGCGAAGCGGGTCGAACCCACAGGTCAGCACGAGCGACGGGGGGAGGCCGGCGAGCGACTCCGTCTGGAGGGGGGAGACGTACGCGTGCTCGGCGTCCAGTTCGCTCCGGAGGTAGCCGTTCCAGAACCGCTCCATGTCCTTTCGCGTGAGGAAGTATCCCTGTGCGTTCTCCTCGTAGGAGTCCGTATCGAACGCATGGTTCGTGGCCGGATAGGCGAGCACCTGGTACGATATCTCCGGACCATCCCTGTCGCGAGAGAGAAGCCCGACGCCGACCGCCAGGTTCCCACCTGCACTGTCTCCCATGGTCGCCAGCGAGCCGGGCACAGCACCGATCGATTCGGCGTTGTTAGCGACCCAGCAGGTCGCAGCGTAGCAGTCCTCGAGTCCAGCCGGGAACCGGTGTTCTGGTGCGAGTCGGTAGTCGACGGCGACGACGAGGCACTCCGTCGCGTTCGCGACCGCCCGACACAGCGCGTCGTGCGTGTCGAGGTCACCGAGCATCCATCCGCCCCCGTGGAAGAATACGAGCGCCGGGAGCGCTCGGTCCTCGATGGGTCGATACAGTCGAATCGGGACGTCGCCTGCCGGACCCGGAATCGTCCGGTCCGTGACCGACGCGACGTCGTCCGGGGGCTCACTTGGCACGCTGAGGTCACGGTACGTCTGGCGAGCGTCGTCGAGGGAGAGCCGATACAGCGGTGGGAGACCCTGTTTGGACAGCCCGTGTAGATACTCCTCGACCTGCGAGTGAAGTGTTGATGACATTCCTCCTTTTGGGATATGCGAATCAAGCAGTATAACTGTACCCCCTCAGGCAGGGGGGTATATTAGGCAGGACACTGTAGCATCCGGTATCAGGTAGCAATAGATGGCTGCAGATTCACTCCCAACAGAGACGGAGGTACTGGTTATCGGTGCTGGCCCTGGTGGGTACGTCGCCGCGATCCGGGCGGCGCAATCAGGTCTCGACGTGACGCTCGTCGAGAAGGATGCATACGGTGGGACCTGTCTCAACGTCGGTTGCATCCCCTCGAAAGCGCTCATCACGGCGACCGACATCGCCCACGAGGCCAGCGAAGCGGAGACCATGGGAATCAGCGCCGACATCGACGTGGACTTCGGTCGCATGACCGAGTGGAAAGACGGTGTCGTGGACCGACTCACCGGCGGTGTCGAGAAGCTATGCAAGGGCAACGGCGTCACCCTCCTCGATGGTGTCGCCTCGTTCACGGGCGAGAACGAGGTCGAGATCACCAGCGACGGAACCAGACAGGGCGTACTCGCGTTCGAGCACGCTATCGTAGCAACGGGCTCGCGCCCCATCCAACTTCCCGGGTTCTCCTTCGACGGCCAGCGGATACTCTCGTCGACACATGCGCTGGCACTCGACTCCCTGCCCGACCAGCTCGTCGTCATCGGCGCTGGCTACATCGGGATGGAACTCTCGACGGTGTTCGCCAAACTGGGAGTCGACGTGACGGTGGTCGAGATGCTGGACCAGG
The DNA here is from genome assembly GCF_025399835.1 of Haloarchaeobius sp. HME9146. NCBI lineage: Archaea > Methanobacteriati > Methanobacteriota > Halobacteria > Halobacteriales > Halorubellaceae > Haloarchaeobius > Haloarchaeobius sp. HME9146. Next base: position 171,101 of record NZ_JAODVR010000002.1, on the reverse strand, counting down.
TGCTCCCCGGCTACGAACGGGACGTCGCCCGCGTCGTCCGGCGTCGTGGAGAGAAACTGGGTATCGACTTCCGCTTCGGGGAGCAGGCCGCGAGTTGGAAGCCGACCACGACTGGTGTGCGTGTCAGTACCCGGAACGAGGACGACGAACGGTTCGAATACGACGGCGACCACGTCGTCGTGGCTGTCGGCCGTGAGCCGGTCACGGACACGCTGAACCTCTCGGCTGCAGCCATCGAGACCGACGACAGCGGCTTCGTCTGGACCGACGAACAGACCCGAACCAGTACAGCCAACATCTTCGCTGTCGGGGACGTCGCCGGCGAACCGATGCTCGCACACAAGGCGAGTAAAGAAGGTGAGATTGCAGCAGAGGTGGTCGCTGGGACTTCCGAGACCATCGATCCCCGGGCGATTCCGGCTGCTGTCTTCACCGACCCAGAGATTGCGACGGTCGGGATGACCGAGGCCGAGGCCGAGGAAGCTGGCCTCGAGCCCATCGTCGGGGAGATGCCGATGCGCGCGTCTGGCCGGGCACTCACGCTCGGTGAGACCGATGGCTTCGTTCGGGTCGTCGCGAACGGGACAACCGGAACGATACTCGGCGCGCAGCTGGTCTGTCCGGACGCCTCGGAACTGGTCGCAGAGTTCGCGCTGGCCGTCGAAACCGAGGCGACCCTCACAGAGGTCGCGTCGACGGTCCACACCCATCCGACCCTCACCGAGGCCGTGATGGAAGCGGCTGCAAACGCCCACGGTGCAGCCGTCCATACCCTCAACCGGTGACCGGACCGGAGCGGCCGACGCGAGCCTCTCGTTGCCCGGTCAGATGAAGGATGGACCGTCCACCGTCTCGGACTCGGCTTCTCGCCAGGTGTGCTCGGGTTCCCAGCCGAGTTCGTCGAACGCCTTCTGCGTGGTGAACGCACAGGATTCTCCGGAGAGCCCGGACAGGTCGGGCGCCGTCCCGTCACTGAGAGCCGCGATCAGTCGGGCGGTTTCGACGCCCATGTAATTCTCTGCGGCGTGACAGAGGTACGGTTCGTGCCCGTCGAAGTCAGCCTCGACAGCTCTCACGCACAGTTCGACGAGGTCCCGGACGTCGATGTACGACCAGAAGTTCCCACTCCCGGGCGGTTTGGTCCCGGCTTCTATCTCGTCGACGGCGACTTCCCGACGGATGTTGCTCACCTCGTACTCGCCTGGATACTGCACCCACGACGGGCGGATGGACGCCACCTGGACACCGAACCGGCGGGTGACCATCTCGGCGACCGACTCACCGGCGACCTTCGAGACACCGTACGGGTCTTCGGGTCGCATGGGGTGTGATTCGTCGATGGGGAGGTACTCCGGGAGAAGGAGCGACTCCGAGAAGGGGAACCCGTAAGCGGACTCGCTGGAGGCCCAGACGATATCGCTCCCGAGTCGACCGGCGGCGAAGAGGACGTTGTACGCCGAGAGGATGTTGTTCGAGAACACGCGCGTCCCGGCGTGTGCGGTCGGGTCCGGAATCGCTGCGAGGTGGATGACGGCCTCCGGGTCGAACGCGTGGAGGATGTCGAACGTCTCTCCCGCGTCGGTGAGGTCTGCCGAGAAGAACCGGACGTTCTCGACGTGTTGCTCCGGTGTGTGCGTGTCGATAGCGAGGACGTCGTATCCATCGTCTGCCAGTCGGTCGACGACCCAGCTGCCGACGCCGCCCAGCCCGCCCGTCACCGCGATTCGCGTTGGGTGTTCGCTCATGCGTGTACCGTCCAGTGGGCTTCCCTTCAACATACGGAAACAAGCAACGAGGGTCTAGAGATTCGGTGGCCAGCACGGTCGATGTCGTGGCCACCAGATGGAGGCGTGGAGGGAGTAGTTGGCGCACTGAGGCAACAATTCCGAGAGCCACATCATTCACCATTTGAATTTCATATACCCAGAACTCAAGTTCAGCAAACATAATGAACGAAGGAACGGTGCTGGTTGGGGTGCAACTATCAGGTCGAGACGGTCTTGACACGACACCACAGCCATGCCGAAACGAAAGTACTGATTTGTGAATTACGTTACTCCGATGAAGCACCCTACACGCAGTGTTGAAGGCCTGAAAACTAATTTTGATATTATCTAGAAACTGAAGAAATATTTGTTTCGTTGGGCAGACCTCATCTCGAGCCACAGAGTTCCCGACGATGGCCAATTCAACCTCCGGATCGATGGTTCAATACGGAGACCACAAACCACCTCATATCGCTTCAGCGAATAGAATCGAAATCAGATATTTATGCGCCATAGATTCCCCAACGATGTACGCATCGAGCCGCTGCTGATGGCGGGGGAAATCTGCTTCGCCCCCACGAACCCCTCCCGTACTACCTTCGGTTCGAACAAAATTGGGGCCGCCAACGTTTGACCTCACGTGGCCCTGGAAACGCGACCCTACTTGGCCTTCTTCGGCCGCTCAGCAACCCGACGGACGTCTCGTCGCCCGCCGACGTGACGGCGAAGATAGCGGTAGACCGGGAACACGTACTCCTCGAGGCGTCCCGAGAGACCGCTGGTACTCGCGTGAATGACCACGGGCACGTTCGCGTCCCTGGCGTACTCGATGGTCTGGTCAGGGGTGCTACCGAACACCCAGCGGCGGAGCCGACGGTCGCGGGTCGCACCGATGAAGAGGACGCCCCCGTTTCCGACCGCTGCGGCCACCAGCCCGTCCGCGACGGTGTCCGCAGAGACGTTGTGGACCTGGACGGATTCGATACCAGAGAGCGCGGCGAGCGTCTCCTCGACAGGCTCCGGCGTTCCGCCCGACTGCGGGATGACACTGATGACGTGGATCTCGGACCCGGCCATCCCGAGCCGGTTCACGAACGGCAACAGCGCGAGGTGGTGCGGGCCGCCGCCGGCACCGATGTTGACGACCGAGAGGTCGTCCATCGCCTCGACGTTGTTCGTGAAGAACACGCCACAGGGGGCCTGGTATTCGACCGTCTCGGTGATGTTCGGATGGTCTTCCGGGTAGCCCATCAGTATCTCGTCTACCCCGTCGTCCCGGGCCGTCTGGAGGATGTCGAACGCCACATCCCGACAGATGTGCCCCTCGACCGTGTACTCGACATCGAGGGCGGCCGATTCGAGGAGGTCGGTGATCTGGTCGGTCGAATCGCGAGCCGCCTCGCGGACCATCTCGTTGGGAGTCTGGTCGGGGATATGCGTGACGTGCAGGACCTGGACCAGCGGGTTGGCGTCCCGCGCCTGGGCCAGGGCTCCCGCGAGTCGGACGTACGAGACGGCACGGTCGGGCCGCGCGACCGGGACGAGAATCCGGTAGCGGTCTCCCTCCGGTGCCGCGGCTTCTTCCGCCGGCACTGCCGCCGTCCGTTCCCGGGTCGGCTCGCGGGACGGGACGACCTCCTCGACGAGTTCCTCGACGTGCGGCGCGCCACCCCAGACGAGGTATGCGGCGACCAGTGCGAGGGTGAAGCCGATGCCTACGATGACGCCGACGGCAGGGAGGTTCCAGATGAGCGCGAGGTTCGCGAGGATACCGACGACCGGGAGAATCGGGACGAGGGGCATCCGGAACCCGCGTTCGAGGCTCGGGAAGTTCCGCCGCGAGTAGATCAACGTGGCGTTCACCACCGCGAGTGGAACGAGCAGGTTGAACGTGGCGAACCCGGTGAGGGGTTCGAGGCCGAGGAAGTGCGTGCCGAACAGCCCGTGCTCCGAGAAGAGCGTGATGAAGACGAAGATGAGCACGGTGATGGTCGCCGTGGCGGTCAGCACGCTCCAGGACGGGGTCCGGTACTCCCTGTGGATGCGGGCGAACCGACGTGGCGCGTGGCCCTGGCGCCCCATCAATGACCCGATACCGCTGGCTGCGAGGATGGAGGCGTTCGACGCACTCACCATCGAGAACACCGCCCCGAGGACGATGAGGATCTGTCCCCACGGCCCGAGGAAGGACGCGGCAACGGTGCCCATCGCGGTCTCTCCCTGTGCAAGTACTTCGGGCGGAACGGGCGCGTTCACCATCGCGACGATGACGAGCGCATACAGGATGGTCACGGTGATCATGCTCGCCGCGATGGCCCGCGGGACGGTCTTCCGTGGCTCGATGATCTCACCCGCGCTGGCCGCGATGGCGGAGAACCCGAAGAACGTGATGAACGCGAGCGCAGCGACCGAGGCGATACCGACTGGCGCGACCTGCACGTTGTCGACGAACGTGGCCGTTGCGGGACCCGGCCCGGCGAAGGCTATCGCGCCCGCGATGAACACGAGGAGGACGACGACCTTCGCGGCCGTGACGAGGAGCTGGAAGACGCCCGACTCTTCCGTCCCTCGAGCGTTGAGCACACCCAGCAGAATCGCAGCGAGAATTCCGATGCTTCCATGCGGCAGGACGGACAGTGACTCCGGAAGGATGAACCGGAAGAACCACTCGTCCATCGTCGCCAGGTAGAACGCCGTCGTCCCGGTGTACCCCAGGAAGAGCGACATCCCGACCGCGTATTTCAACCGGTCTCGCCCCTCGAACGTCTCCGAGACGAAGAGGTAGCCACCCCCGTTCTCGGAGTAGACCGACGCGAACTCCGAGTAGGCAGCCGCGGTGATGCTGGCGACGACTGCGGCAAGCACGAACGCCAGGACCGCACTCGACCCGATTCGGAAGACCGCCGTCCCCGAGAGCGAGAAGATACCCGCTGCGATCATGGTCCCCAGCCCGATGGCAAAGGCGATCTTGAAATCGAGGGTCCGGGTGTGCTCTACCATACGTATACTATCGCCAGTCAGCCGTATAAAACGAGACGCGGATGTTCCCAGCTTTCGCGGGGAGAGGTTTCGGTGACAGCAACAGGGACGTGGCCAAGGTTCACCCCGAAACCCTGTCGTCGAGCTGGCGAACCGACGCCGCCGTTCGTTCCTCAGCCGTCTGCCAGCCACAGCACGGTCACACCGGCACCGAGGAAGCAGACGAGCAGGCTCGCGAAGGCGAGCGAGTAGTCGAACTTCGCGGCGACCAGTCCCACGTATGACGGCCCGAGACTCCCGATGGCGAAGTACGCTGTCCGAAGCGCGCCGAGGTCGCCCCCGACAGTATCCCCCGAGAGCTGGCCGACGAGATGGACGTAGATGACCGGCCAGAACGTCGTCAGCCCGACGGCGAAGACGACCAACCCGAGGATGACCAGCAGGCGGCGGTCAGCGACCACGAGGGTTGCGAGGCCGAGCACGCTGAACCCCGTCGTCACAGCCGCGACACGGAGATGGGACCAGCGGTCTCCGAGTGCGCCAGCGACCGGCGTCGTCACGGTTCCCACCAGGAAGAGACCAGCGAAGCCAAGCGTCGCGGCGAGTTCGGAGAACCCCTTCTCCAGCTGGAGGAACGTCGGCAGGAAGCTCGCAGTCCCCTGCCAGGCGAACAGCGTCATCGCAGTCACCGCGACGAGCGCCCCGGACTGTGGGGTCTCGAACAATCTGACCGCCGTGTTGCGCAGTTCGAGGTCGACGGTGGAGACGGTATAGCTGTCCCTGGTGACGCGATGCAAGGAGAAGAGCACGACACAGAGCAAGAGTGCGACCGGCACGAAGGCGGCCCGCCACGTGGTGTAGGTGAGGGCGGCGGCCGCGAGGGCGGCCGAGAGCGTGCTGCCGAAGTTGACAGCGGCGTCCCGGATTCCGAACGCCCGGCCACGCTTTTCGTCGAAGAGGTCACCGAGCAGGACCATCCCCGCCGGTTCGAACATCCCATAGCCGGCCCCCACGAGCGCGAGACCGAGGACGAACTGCGGGAAGGTGGTCGAGAAGGCCAGCGAGAGGAAGCCGACGACCAGCAGCGTCTGGCTCAGGAGCAGGACGACGGTCGAGGGGAGGCGGTCCGCGTACCGGCCGCCGGGGTACTGGACCAGGGCGTTGGTCGCCCAGAGGACCGAGATGGAGAACCCCGCAGTGGCGGGCGAGATGTCGAACGTCTCGATGATGGAGGGAAGCAGCGGCGCGACGACGAGGACGCCGGAGAGGATGACCACGAGTCCCAGTGCGTGGAGCGATAGCTGTCGGCCGGCGTACCCCGAGATGACGTCTCTCATATCGGTCGTTGTGAAAACGTCACAGGGACGGGTTGAATAGGTAGCGATTGCGGGCAAGTGTTGCTGGCGTGGTCTGGCGGCCTGTTGCTGGCGCGGTGGAGCGGCCACCACTCGAACGGGTTGCATGGTCGCGGCGAGCTCTGACCGCGTCGAAACGGCTTTGTCCCCTCCTCGTGTCGGCTTGACGTACGCAATGTCGAAAGCCACAGTTCTCTTCGCCGGTACAGCCATGATACTCTACGCGGGGTGGGCCTTCTTCGCGAAGCTCGCCACGAGGAACATCCCGGCCGAACAGGCGGTAGTCTACACCTACATCGCCGCGCTCCTCGCGGTGGGGGCCTACATCGGGGTCAACTCCGGCAGTTCCATCGCCGTCGCGACCGACGGCCTCTGGTTCGCCGTGCTCAGTGGGCTCTGCCTCGGCCTCGGAACACTCGCGTACTACATCGCCCTGACCGATGGCTCGGTCGGCATCGCGACCAGCATCAGCGGGATGTACCTGCTGGTAGTGACCGTCCTCGGCGTCGTCTTCCTCAACGAATCCCTCGGGAAGATGAACGTCCTTGGTATCGGCTTCGCCGTCGCCGCCGTCATCCTCCTCGCGCAGTAATCAGTCGGTGAGAACGCACCCGAAGTTCTTACTCAGTGCGCACGAAGCGTCACGTATGGTAGTCGTGGCAGCCATCGATGAATCAGAGAGAGCATCGCGCGTCGCGGACGAAGCTGCGAAACTCGCGGCGGCGTTCGACGACGAACTCCACGTCCTCCACGTGTTCGAGCGCTCGAAGCTCGTCGACGTCCTCGAGGTCACGCTGGACGAGGAGGACGTGACCGAGAACTACGAGGTCCAACAGGCTGCGGACCGGATCGTGGGCTCGGCGACCGATGCTGTTGAGTACCCCGTAACGACCGTCGTACGTGTCGGTGACCCCGTCAAGAACATCGTCGAATACGCGGATGGGGTCGATGCTCGCTACATCGTCATCGGCGGGCGAAAACGGACGCCTGCCGGGAAGGCACTGTTCGGCAGTGTGACCCAGAAGGTGATGTTGAACGCCGACCGGCCGGTCGTCAACGCCGCAGGTAGCAGCTAACGCGAAGCGCAGTCGTCTTCTCCCGGTTCGGTCGAATCGAGCGGTACGTCGAAGTCGTTCAGTCCTCGGTGACCATCGCCGAGTCCTGTGGGCTCCGGTTGGGCCGCGAGGTGCCGGTCCCACTCTCGTCGGGCGACCGGTCGCGGTCGGTGAGCAGGACGGGATGGCGGGATTCGAGTTCCTTGGTCAGCCCGACGAAACACAGCAGGCAGACGAGTGCCACGGGCAGGCCGACGAGGACGATCATGTCCTTGAGCGCCGGCAGGCCGCCCACGATGAGCAGGATGGACGTGAGCACGCCGACGAGGGTTCCCCAGGTGACCCGGTTGATGGTCGAGGGGTCCTCGTCGCCGCCGGTGGTGAACATCGCCAGGCTGAGCGTCGTCGAGTCGACCGTGGTGATGAGGAACGTCAGCACCAGCAGCAGGTACAGCCCCGAGAAGACGCCGCCGAGTCCGAAGGGGACGATCTGCTCGAACAGCGGGAACCCGGCGACCTCGGTCCCGTACTCGCCGACCGCGCCGAGGATGTCGGCCTGGCCGTTGTGCTGGACCCACAGCGAGGAGCCGCCCATCACGATGAACCACGGGAAGGAGGCCGCGGAGGTTCCAGCGAGGCCGGCGAAGACGACCTGGCGGATGGTCCGGCCGCGACTGATGCGGGCCATGAAGATGCCGATCATCGGCGCGAACGAGAACCACCAGGCCCAGTAGAAGACCGTCCAGCCGCCGACCCAGGACGCGCCGTTGGCGACGTTCGCGTAGAGGCTCATCTCGACGAAGTCGTTGACGTACCCGCCGACCGCCTCCGTGCCGAGGTTCATCAGGAACCCGGTCGGGCCGGCGAGGAAGGCGACGACGAGCAGGGTGACGAACAGCCCCATGTTGAAGTGGGAGATGCGGCGGATACCCTTGTCGACGCCGAGTGCGGCAGAGATGGTGAATCCGATGGTGAGTCCGGTCGTGACCAGCAGGATGCCGAGGTCACCGACCTGGACACCCCAGTTGTAGTTGAGTCCGGTCAGGAACTGGGTGACGACGAAGCCGAGCGAGACGGCGACGCCACCGACCGAGAGCACGACGATGCCCATGTCGAGGGGCTTCACCCAGTCCTTGTCGAGGTTCTCGACGCCGATGAACGGCGCGAAGATGGTCGATGGCTTGATGGGCGCACCGTGCCGGTGCACGAAGTACGCGATGGTGACGCCGACGATGAGGTACGCCGACCACGGCGAGATACCCCAGTGCAGCAGGGTGTACTGAATCGCGCCGGGCATCACCGCGGCGGAGCTCGAGCCTGCGCTGAGGAACGGCGGTCCCGACGAGTAGTGGAACAGCGCCTCTGCGGGCCCGAAGAAGACGAGGCCCGTCGAGAGCCCTGCAGAGAACAGCATCGCGAAGAACGCGAAGAACGAGTACTCCGGTTCCTCGTCCTCGCCCCCGAGCTTGATGCGTCCCCACGGGCCCAGCAGCAGCCACAGGCAGAAGCCGACGCAGATGAACATGATGCCGAGATACACCCAGCTGAGGTTCTTCCACAGCCACGTGTTGACGTTGGTCAGTACCTCTGCCGAGGCGCTCGGCCAGGTGCCGAGGACCGCGATCGCGATGACGGTCAGTATCGCCCCACCCCAGAAGACCGATGGTTGAATCTCGTCCCTGAACTCCCCGAACATACTGTCTGATTCGGTGCTCATATCGTGAACCCTCCTAGAGATACACCACGACGGTGTCTTGTTCGACCTCCACGTCGTACGTCTCGACGGGAGGTTCCTCACCTTCTATCTCGACGGAGCAGTTGTCACACCCGCCTCCGTCGGTCGCTACGTCTTCTGCCGGTTCGACCGTCGCCTCGAACGACTTGGCCTTCACCTTGTGCGGGTTGAAGATCGACTCACCCGTCTTGATGTCGAACTCCCACCCGTGCCACGGACAGCGGACGATCTCGCCAGGGCGTTCGTAGTTGAACTCGCCCGGGGTATCGGATTTCGTCGTCCCGGTGACCGGCCCCTTACACAGCGGTGCGCGCTGGTGGGGGCAGTCGTTCTTCAGCGCGAAGTACTCGCCGTCGACGTTGAAGATGCCGATGGAGAACCCCTCGAGTTCGGTGATGTGGCGCTCGCCGGGCTGGATCTCGTCCGCCGGACAGACTTCGAAGCGCTTCTCCATTCAGCGCTCACCCGATTGGACCGGCAGGTCGTACAGTTCCGCGGCGTTCTCGTACCGGATGGCACGCTCCATCTCCTCGTCCATCGGCGGGAACCCCCAGGTCGGGTCGTCGCCGTCCCAGTGGGGGTAGTCACTCGCGAAGATGAGGATCTCGTCGGCGTGCATCATCTCGAGTATCTGGTTGTGATGCTCGGGTTGCTCCGGCTCCTCGATGGGTTGGCTGGCGAACCAGACGTTCTCGCGGATGTACTCGCTCGGCTTCTTCTCCAGCCACGGGACCTGCGAGCGCAGGCCCTTCCAGTTCTTGTCGAGGCGCCACATGAAGTGCGGGAGCCACCCGTAGCCGCCCTCGATGAACGCGAAGCGCAGGTCAGGATACTCGACGAACACGCCTTCGGTGACGAGGCTGGCCAGCTGGCCCATGTAGTATGCGCCGAGTAGGGTGTGCCACTCGATGTAGGTGTTCGGGTGCCCGGCACCGGTCGGCGGGTTGGCGACCCCGTGGCCCTCGGAGAACGGATGGACCCCTACCGCGAGGTCCTTCTCGACGGCTGCCTCGTATATCGGCCAGTAGCGCGGGCGACCGTAGGGGTCCTCGGACCCACCCGGCATGAGGACCTGCTTGACCTGTGGATGGTCACCGTATTCGCGGATCTGCTCGGCAGACGCTCCGGGATTCTTCGGGGCCGCGTAGAGCGACCCGATGAACCGGTCGTCGACCGAGAGGCACTCCTCGATGAGCCACTGGTTGTACGCGTCAGCCAGGGCCGCCGCGTAATCCCTGTTCGGGACTGCCCCGAGGTTGAGCCAGGAGTTCCCCGTGAGGATGGCGTAGTCGATGTCGTTCTTGTCGAGGTGGTCCTCGGCGATCTTCTCGAGGTCAGAGCCGGGCTTGCCCCCATCCTCGGGCTTCTCGTCCTGCCGAAGGAACCCGCCGGGGTTGCGGTACAGCAGGGTCGGCGTGACGATACCGTCTCGCTGGTACTGCTCGGGCAGGTACTTGACGAACTCCGCGTCGTCTTTCCACCGTTGATGGATGTCACAGTCGATCAGCGAGAGCTCGCTCTCGGGTGCCGACTGTTCGCCCACTCGTTGGTGAGGCGTTGTCATAGTGTCCACCCGAACGTACATGGTTGTTATACAAAAACGTTATCCAATCTGCAAGTTATTTACCGATATTTTATATATCTTATTTTGCCGAATGTGTGTGTCTGGGGCCTTCTCCGGCACAGACACCGATTTATCAAAAGAAAACTGATATTCGACAATCGCGAATCTGGTTCTGCGAAGAGACGCTGAACAGTCGTCGCAGAATCGACCGGAAACCCACGTGGCCATCGGCCGTTTCTGTCATGGACGATGACGAGTATCCAGAAGTCGAGCATCGCTACGCCGATACTGCGATACGGTGCGGCCCAGAGACGCCGCCGCCGATTCGATAATCCCGAATCTATTTGTGACTGGTGACGCATTGTCTCTCTCATGGGTGACGAGGCAAACCGGCCGATAAAATCGCTGCTGACCATGGACGAGATGGTCGCGGTACTGGACGAGACGGGTGGTGCGCGCGTGACCGAGGTCGCCGACGAACTCGACAGACCACAGAGCGTCGTCCACGACTACCTCAGCACGCTGCGACAACTCGGCTACGTCGTCAAGAACGGGCCCCGGTACCGGCTCAGTCTTCGCTTCCTCGAACTGGGGTCGAAGGAACGCTCGCGGAAGCCGCTCTACGACATCGCCAAGCCAGAAATCGACCGGCTCGCGGACGAATCGAGCAGTGAACTCGTCTCGCTCGTGGTCGAGGAGGACGGCAAGGCCGTCTGTCTCGCCGCGGCCTGGAGCAGCCAGAGCATCCAGTACAACACGTTCCCCGGGATGCACTTCCACCTCCACTCCTCGGCCACCGGCAAGGCGATGCTCGCGCACCTCCCCGAAGAACGCGTCCACGAGATACTGGACCGACACGGGATGCCCGAACGGACGCCGAACACGGTCACGGACCGGGACGAGCTGTTCGACCAGTTCGAGCTAATCCGCGAGCGCGGCCTCAGCTACGAGCGCGAAGAGTACAAACTCGGTATGATGTCCTACGCAGCGCCCGTTACCGCCGACGACGGCCAGGTCCTCGGTGCGATCAGCGTCTCCGGGCCAGCCCACCGGATGCGTGAAGACGAGGTCGAAGACGAACTGACGAACAAGCTCCTCTCGGCTATCAACATCGTCGAGCTGAACTACGGCGCACGCTGAAGCCTCGATGACCCGCCCTGCGGACTGCGCGCTGTGAAAAGGGGACAGACTCGTTCTGTGGACGATTCGACCGCGTCCGCTTCGACCGCGATTCTCGTTACTTCGCCGGCGTCGTCTCCGGAACGAGTTCGAAGCCGCGTTCCTCCATGGCCTCGAAGTACCGCTCCGGGGAGACACCGCTGGTCTCCGTGGTGAAGATGCCCGACCCGGTCGACTCGCCCGCCGCCATGAGCTGGAGCGTCACGGACAGCGGGACGCCGACGTAGCAGCCGTATTCACGCATCAGCGTGATGTCGTTGCCGTCGAAGAACGGGAAGGGCTGGGTCATGTGGTACACCGACCGAGCGCCGCGGTCGCCTTCGGTCCCGACGACCTCGGTCGAGAGGATGGTCTGGGGCGTCCACTCGGTCTCCGGCGAGAGTTCGCTCGGGTCGCGCCACTCGTCCTCGGCACCCTGCTGGATGATGGCCTGCTGCATCGCCTCCAGCGCGTCGACCTCTGCCCCGTCGACCTCGACCGGGTCCGCATCGAAGAGGCCCGCGTTCAGGAGCGTCTCCTCGTAATCCTGCCACTCAGGGTGCCAGACACCGCGGGTGACGATTCGCTCGACCCCCGTCTCCTGAGCGATGTCCGACCACGGGAACGTGATGGACTCGGGGTGCGTGATGACGTAGGTCTCCTGCTGGCCGACCGGGTCCGGGAAGTCGAACTCCTTGCGCAGGCCGAACGGCGGGAGGTCCTTGGTGACCTCGCCGTCCTGCCAGACGACGCGCTCGTCGACGTTCGGGTCGTGTTCGTAGGTGACCGTGTCGGTGAGGCCCGCGGTCGTCTGCGTGAGCAGCCGCCACATGCCCCAGTAGAAGTTCACCTCGCTCACGTCATCCATGTCCTGGCACGCGAGCATCCCGAGCATGATGGTGCTGACGACGCCACCGTTACAGAACCAGAGCGCACAGCCCGCCTCCTCGAACTCGTCCGAGCGAGCGAGGATGCGGTCGAAGTCGAACGCGTTCAGGTCCACGCCGGTGATGTCACCCACCTCGACGATGGCGTCGAGCACGTTGTCCTCGAACTGGTAGGGGAGCCCGTTGACCACGTAGTCCGCTCCCTCCAGCACCCGCACCAGGTCCGCCGTGTCGGTCGCGTCGACGTCGGTGAAGCTGACCCGCTCGTCGTCGACCACGTCGAGCAGCTTCCGTGCGTTCTCCTCGTCGACGTCCGCGACGACGATCTCGTCGAATCCGCTCGTCTTGTGCAGGTCGTAGACACAGGACGAGGTCATTGCGCCAGAACCGCCAAGTACCACTACTGTTCCGCTCATGTCTCACCAGAGCAGTTTCGACCCCTGACACAAAAACCTTGGGCAAATTGAAACCATTATTACCAGAATTTTGGACAGAGAGCGTTTTACGCGCCCGTTCTCGCACACACGCGAGGGCGGGCAAGGATGCCCCACAATCTTTCCACAAGAGGTAGTCATTTATGTGAGAAACGAGCAGTGTTGGCTGCATGCCAGAGACAGTCGGCAACTTCGTCAGCGGTGAGTGGACAGTATCTGAAACGAACGAGACCTTCACGGTCGAGAACCCGGCCGACCCGGACGACGTGGTCGCGCACTTCCAGCAGTCGAACGCGGCGGACACCGCGGAAGCCATCGAGGCGGCCGCCGCAGCCCAGGACGAGTGGGCGAACACCCCCGCCCCCGAGCGTGGCCGGATTCTCACCCGGACCGCCCAGCAGATAGAGGACCGGCAAGAGGAACTGACCGAGACCCTCGTGCGTGAGGAGGGGAAGGCTCGGCCCGAGGCGGCAGGTGAGGTCCAGCGCGCCGTCGACATCTTCTACTACTACGCGGAGAAGGCCCGTGACCTCGGTGGGGACGTGAAGGCACCGAGTGGCCGCGACACCAACCTCTACACGGTCGGTGAACCCCTCGGCGTGGCCGGGCTCATCACCCCGTGGAACTACCCCGTCGCCATCCCTGCCTGGAAGCTCGCACCCGCTCTCGTCACCGGCAACAGCGTCGTCATCAAGCCCGCCTCGCGGGCCCCGAACGTCGCCCGCAAGCTGGTCGAATGTCTCGACGCGGCCGGGCTTCCCAACGGTGTCGTGAACTTCGTGACGGGTCCCGGGAGCGAGGTCGGCACGGAGCTCACGACGAACGACGCGGTCGACGCCGTCTCGTTCACCGGGAGCGGGAACGTCGGCGACGTGGTCTACCAGCAGGCCGCAGAAGACCAGAAGCGCGTCCAGCTGGAGATGGGCGGGAAGAACCCGACCCTCGTCACCGAGAGCGCAGACGTCGAGGAGGCCGCCGAGATCGTCGGCAGCGGCGCGTTCGGCGTCACCGGGCAGGCCTGCACCGCGACCTCGCGAGCCATCATCCACGAGTCGGTGTACGACGAGTTCGTCGAGGAACTCGTCGAGTATGCGGAATCGCTCTCCATCGGTCCCGGCCTCGACGGCTACGAGATGGGCCCGCAGGTCAGCGCGAGCGAACTCGACGGGACCCTCAGCTACATCGACGTGGGGACGGAGGAAGGTGCGACCCTGGAGACGGGCGGTGAAGCGCTCGACGAGGGAGAGTACGAGTCCGGGCACTTCGTCGAACCGACCGTCTTCTCGGACGTTTCGCCGGACATGCGCATCGCCCAGGAGGAGATTTTCGGCCCGGTCGTCGGCGTCATTCCGGTGTCGGACTTCGAAGAGGGCGTGGCGGTCGCGAACGATACCCAGTACGGGCTCGCGGCCAGCGTCGTCACCGACGACCTGACCGAGGCGAACCGCTTCGTCGACGAGGTCGAGGCGGGCGTCGTCAAGGTGAACGAGAAGACGACCGGCCTCGAACTCCACGTCCCATTCGGCGGGATGAAGGCCTCCTCCAGCGAGACCTACCGCGAGCAGGGTGACGCCGGCCTCGACTTCTTCACCACGACGAAGACCGTCTACTGCAACTACTGACGACCGACCGAACCCTGTTCGATAACATCGAACAGCATCTCAATACTGCTTCAGATTTATCTCGATGAGGTTCGCGGCCCGGCGAAGCATGTCGGGCAGTTCCTCGCGGTACCGCTCCTCCGGCAGCCTCGTCGCGGGCCCTGAGACGCTGATGGCCCCGAGTACGTCCCCCTCGGGGCCTCGAATCGGCGCACCCACACACCGCAATCCTTCACCGTATTCCTCGTCGTCGAACGCGACACCGCGCTCGCGGACATCGACCAGCGTCTCGTGGAGCGTCGCCTCGTCGGTGATGGTCTGCTCGGTGTGCGCCGGGAGGCCGTGCTCGTCCAGTATCTCGTCCACGTGCTCGCGAGGCATGTGCGCGAGCATGGACTTCCCGGTCGCACTGCAGTGCAACTGATGGACGTCCCCCGCATCGGTCGAGAACTGGATGGTCTGGTCACCCTGGGTCCGGTAGAGGTACACGCCACGACCGTTCTCCTCGACCGCGAGGTTCGCGAGTTCGTTCGTCTCCCGCGCGAGTTCGTCCACGTGCGGCCGCGCAAGGTTGTAGATGCCCGTCTGCGTCCGTGTGTGTTCGCCGAGCTGGAGGAACCGCAGACTCAGGCGGTAGCGACCCTCCTCGGCCACGACGTAGCCCTGCTGTTTGAGCGTCGTGAGGTGCCCATGCACCGTGCTCTTGGAAACGTCTACCTGGTCGGCGATCTCCGTGACCCCTGCCTCTCCGAGGGCTTCGACTGCCTCGACGATACTCAACAGCGTTTCGTCGCTTCGAATCGAGCCGGGCATGGGGTCGGTCATGCTGGTTCGGACGACGTGGTGAACCGTAATATGTGGTTGGCTTTTGTTCGCGAGTGTTCGACCTGACCGAATATGACCGTGGGACAGTACACACCGGCCTCGGAGGGATGAACCTGGTAGCCGACAGTGGTCGTGCCCACAGGTCTGTTCGATGATGTCGAATGCACCACCAACAGAACGCGTCGACACGACGGAACACACAGACGCTGCCGTCGGCCCACCACTCGTAGCGACCATGTTCCAAGACAGGCCGAGTTACACACCTATACTCGTAACACCCTCTACGCGAGCTCGTCGTTCTTCCCTGCTGAACAGCCGAGCCGACGCAGCGGTCCTCGACCGCCTGTGGGAAACGACAGATTCGTTCTGTGGCGCACCCCCAGTGAGACCGCAGAATCTGGATGTCCGCCTCACGTGGCCTCACAGAGAGGGGTTACGCTCGGGGTGTTTCGCGCACCTACCTGTCCCACTCGGCACAAGCCACCGTTCAGACAGGGTGGACAGGCTCTCACTGCAGAGCGGAGCCGGTCGCCCGGTCCGGGCTAAGTCGCACCCCGTCCTCCTGACAGAGGCCGAACTACGATATCGACTCACGGGCCACACCGGACCCGCATTCCGGGAGTGTCGCTTTCGAGCCATCTCCGGCTCGTCCGCACGTGAAGACGAGAACCAGTTGGGACACAATAGTGAACTCTGTTCCACAGAGCTGAACGCCCAGGACGGCTAGTCCCGATGGCCCACCACTGGGCCGTCTCAGGCGAAGTGTGGGAAGACCTCGTCCTCGAAGAGGTCGATGGTATCCCGCGGGTCCCCACAGACCGACCCGACGAGGACACGCGTGACGCCAGCAGCCTCTAGAGCTTCGAGGTCGTCGATGACGCGACCAGCATCTCGGGTCATCCGGTAGTCCTCGACGAGTTCGTCGTCGCTCTTCTCCGCCAGACGTCTGTCGGCCACCTCCTGGATGACGCGCGGGTCCGGCGTGTCGAGTTCCGTCTCGTCGGGGACGTACTCACCGCGGTCTCGCACTTCGGCCACGAGGTCGGCGGGGTCTCCGACGTTGACGGTGAACTCGGTCGTCACATCGGCAGCTGTCGGGTCACGCCCGGCCTCGCGCAAGCCCTCCTCGAACGGCGGCATGAGTTCGTCCCTGATGAACGCCGGCGGGGCGACGGTGAGGATGTTCCCCGCGTACTTCCCCGCACACCGACACGATTGCGGGCCCCAGCCCGCCCAGTGAAACCGGAGGTCTGAGCGAGGGCGCGTCGCGAGCCGGATGTCCTCGTACTGGTAGTACTTCCCGTCGTGAGACTGGTACTCCTCGGACTTCCAGAGCGCCCGCATCAGCTGAATCGTCTCGATGAGCATTCCAGCGCGCTGGCCCCACTCCGGCCAGTCACCATCGTAGAACGGCGCGTCGTTGACCGCCTCGCCGACCCCAACACCGAACTCCAGTCGCCCCGGATACGCGTTGTCCAGCGTCGCGAGTGCCTGTGCCAGCACTGGCGGATGATACCGCATCGTCGGACAGGTCACCGAGGTTCCGACCGGCACTTTCGGGACGGCCTCCATCAACGAGCCGAGCCACGCGAGCGTGTGATGTGCGTAGGGACGGGAATCCAGCCACGGCAGGAAATGGTCACCGATCCAGATGCCGTCGAAGCCCGCGTCGACGGCGTCCCGCGCGAGGTCGATATCCTCGCCGGGAGGGCGGAAGCTCCCGAACACGTTGTAGTGTATCTCCAGGGGCATACTCCTGCTTTGGAAAATCGGGGCTTAAAGATATGGGTGCGGTGGATCGTCCCTTCCTCTACCCTGTCTATTTATGTCGTTCTCGACGGTACGAGGTGCAATGCTCGACGTTGTCGCGACCCGTGGAGCCACCATCGACCTCGCCCTACGCATCCCCTTCCACTTCGGGAACGCGACGGTTCGGCGCGTCCCACACCTGCTGTTGGCCCTCGACATCGATGTCGATGGTCGGCGAACACAGGGACTCGCCGCAGAGAACCTCATCGCCCCGTGGTTCGTCAAGGACCGGGACCGGTCCTACGAAACAGGAGCTGCGGAGATGGTCGAGACGGTCGCGACGGCGTGTCGGTCCGCCCTCGACCTGAATCCCGTCGGGTCCGCGTTCGCGCTCCAGCAGGCAGTTTCGGCCGCGCAGGCGGACCACTACGCGGGAACCCACACCCCGGCACTCGAGTACGGATTCGGCGTGAGTATGGTCGAACGAGCAGTTATCGATGCGGTCTGTCGGCAGAACGGTCACTCGTTCTCCGACGGCCTCCAGGCGGGTGAGTTCGGTATCCGACCGGGGGAGATCTACGACGAGTTGACCGGGGTTCGCCCGACGGTCGCGCTCTCCGAACCACCGCTTCACTCGGTCGCACTGCGACACACCGTCGGGTTCACCGACCCCCTGCGGCGAACTGACGTACCAGCCGGAGACCGCGTCGACGACGGACTCCCACACTCGCTCGAATCGTACATCGAGTCCCAGGGCCTCGACCACTTCAAGGTGAAACTCAGCGGGGACGTGACCGCCGACGTCGACCGCCTCACCGACGTCTGGGAGGTCATCTCCGCGGTCACGTCGCCGACCGTTACCCTCGATGCGAACGAGTCGTACGAGGACGCCGAATCGTTCCGCGATGCCTGGCGAACCATCGCTGACGTCGACGCCCTCTCCGAGATGGTCGGCCGAACCGCGTACGTCGAACAGCCACTCCATCGGGACGAGGCCCTCACCGGTGCGACCGCCCGTGTCTTCGACGGGTGGACTGACCGGCCGCCGGTCATCATCGACGAATCAGACGACAGGGACGACCGTCTCGGCGACGCGCTCGACGTTGGCTACGCCGGCACCAGTCACAAGAACTGCAAGGGCGTGTTCCGCGGAGTCGTGAACGCATGCCTTCTCGAACACCGGCGTCGGTCTGGCGAGGGACGATACGTCATGAGTGCCGAGGACCTGACGACCGTCGGACCGGTCGGGCTCCTGCAAGACCTCGCCGTCGTCTCGGCGCTCGGGTTCGGTCACGTCGAACGGAACGGTCACCACTACATCCACGGGCTGGCGGACTTCCCGGACAAACAGCAGAGGGAAATCCTAGCGACACACGGTGACCTCTACCGGCCGCAAGGGGTGGGTGTCCCGACGGTCGACGTGACCGATGGCCGAATCGACATCGGTTCCGTGGTCGAGGCTCCGTTCGGGTACGACTTCGACCTCGATATCACTGCGACTCCGTTCGAGCAGGTTCGCGAGCTGGAGCTGGCGTGATGGCCCTCGCCGTCAGTCGCCTGCACCGGGCGGATACCGCCTCGCACGGTCGACGATAGCCCGTTGCTGCTCGGTTCGCCCGTTCGCCGCGTAGTACTCGGCGAGTTCCTCGGGGTCGACGTACAGGAACGGGCCCGATTCGACGGCCATTCTGGCGAGCGGGTCCTCGCCCGCAGCGTCGACAGAAGAGAGGACCTCGGCCGTCCAGCGGTCGAGTTCAGTCCGCAACTCGGCCGTGACCTCGGGCTGGGCGGTGACGAGGTTCTCGGTCATGTGCGGGTCCGCGTCGAGGTCGTGGAGGAGTTCCAATCCCCCCTCAGGCAGGGCGGGGTCGTTGTACTGTCCGGGCATGGAGAACACGCCGGGATGGAGCAGCCGGATGTACACCCACTGGTCGCGGTACACTGCGCGTCCGAAGGTGTAGATGCCGTGCCCACAGACGAGTGAGTCGCGGCCGCCATCAGGTTCTCCCCGAAGTGCGGCCGTGAATGGCTCGGCGTCCCAGCCTGCCGGAATCGGGACGTCACTGGCGTCACAGATGGTCGCCAGCAGGTCGAACTGGTAGCACAGGTCGTCGACTCCGGTTCCGGCCGCAGCATCGGTGAGGCCCGGCCACGAGACGACCAAGGGCACGCGCTGGCAGGCGGGGTCCGGGAACGCGTGTTCCGCGTAGATACCGTGTTCACCGAACGCCTCCCCGTGGTCACCGGTGACGATGATACACGTCTCATCGCGGACGCCGTGGGCGTCGAGCGTCGCCAGCAGTGTCGCGACCTCATCGTCGACCCGTCGAATCGCCGCATCGTACCCGTCGATGAGGTGGGTCGCGTCAGTCCTGTCGGCGATTCGCTCGGGGAACGGCCACTCCTCGCGAAGCGCCGATATCCCCTCGTCGTCGATGTTCCCCGGCACAGGCCAGAGGTCTGCGGTCCGGATACCGGTCCCGCCCTGCTGGGCGTCGATGGCGTCCTGGTCGGGCCAGGCTGCTGGCGGGCCGGAGTCTCGAACGTCGTCGACGTAGGGCGTGATTCCCAGGTACGGGTGGTGGACGTCCCAGTAGTTGACGTGCAACAACCAGTCGTCGTCGCTCGCGTTCGCGTCGAGCCAGCGGGTCGCTGCAGCCGTCACGTCTGCACCGTCCTCCTGGGCCACGAGTCCGGCAAGCGGCGTCGGCTGGATGTGCTCCTGGAAGCCCGCGGTGAAGTGATGGGCGAGGTGGCGCTGGGCGAACCCGGTGACGGTCACGGTCCGGATGCCGTGTTCCATCAGGTGCCGGAACGAGAGCGGCCGCTCGGGGTCCTGCTGGTGTCCTTCGCCGGGTTCGTCGTACCACTGGCCGGAGCCGTAGTGGGTGACCACGCCCGTCTTCGCCCCGACCCGGCACGTCGCGAGGGCGGTTCGACTGGGCAAGCACGGCGAATCGGAGACGTGACACCGGTCGAACCGTACCCCCTCCTCGGCGATGGCGTCGATGGTCGGTGCGGTGTCGCGAGTGTAGCCATAGCAGCCCAGTCGGTCCGGGCGCAACGAGTCGATGTCCACCAGCAGGAATCGCATGCCGCTACTTCGCCTACCGGCAGCAAAACGCTATCGCCGGGGAGCACCAGCCGCCGGACAGCGAGTGCGCGTTTCGAGAAAAATAGTTCGGGTGACACGAATCTTTATGCCTGCGTATTGGCATCGTGTAGCAATGGGAGACGACGTTCCAGCGGACCGACCCCGTGAGCGACAGCGGACGATCTCACGGCGACGGGCGATTCAGATGGGGCTACTGACGATGGGTGCTGCGGGACTGGCCGGGTGTTCGGGAGCCGCCGATGACGGCGGTACCGAGACGGCGACCGACACACGAACTGCGTCAGCGACCCCCACCGAGACGGCGACAGCGACCCCGACAGCTACCGAAACCGCGACCACCACGACCCCGGAGTTCGACACGCTCGCGATTCAGCGTGGGTCCATCGATGTCACGGACCTCTCGTCACTGGGCGCGCCGACCGTCCCACTGGAAGACTTCGACGCCTGGCTGGGGGATACCGGCGAGGGCGATATCTGGCTCCGGTGGGACGAGGAGCAGTTCTACTTCGCGGCTGCCGTCCAGAACTCCCACTTCGAGAAGTTCATCGGGACCGAGAAGATCGTCTGGGACAACGACGCATTTCAGGTCGGGATGGCCCCCGGCGCGCCGACCGGCGCGTCGAACTTCGTAGAGCTGAACTTCGGTGATACGTTCGAGGGACCCATCCTCTGGCACGTGATGCAACCCTCGGACGAGGCCTCTCGCTCGGTTACCGATATCGACATGCGCGTCGAACACTTCCCGGACGACGGCGAGGGACGGACCGAGTTCGCCTATGCGATACCGTGGTCGGAACTCGGCCACGAGTTCGACCCAGCCCCCGGTACCCGGCTCTCCCTGACCATCGCGCAGCACGACCGTCAGGCCGAGCGAGGCGAACACTGGCGTACCTACGGCGGCGGGATGCTCGGTGTCAAGGAGCCAGCGAGCCTCGGCACGGCCGAATTCACCGAGTAGAAACCCGCTCTCCCGGTCGGTTCATCACCTGAACGCGTCGGCAATCCACTCCAGCTGTGCGTCGCTCGCGAGCCCGTGATGGTAGACGAACACGTCACCGTCTGTCTCGGCTCGGACAGCCTCGACCAGAGTTGCCAGTGTGTCAGCGTCGGGGACGGCCTCGGGGTCCAGCGTCAGCCCGACGTCGACCGGTTCGTCGACGACTGCCTGAACGCTGGCGAGTCGGCGCCTGGCTACCGTGGGGTCAGAGACGTAACAGAGGGCGGTGAAGCGGTCGACGTGCCCTGCGAGCTCGGTGAGTCGGACGCCGGTCGGCCAGAGGTCCGCCACGTCGAACCCGAACGCTTCACCGACGTAGTAGTTCACCGGCACGTCGCCCGCGGCGTCGGCGATGGCTTCGACCAACTCCGTGACGACAGACGCACGGAAGGAGAAGAGGTCGTCGAGGAGCGGGTACTCGACAGTCAGGGCCTCCAGTGATGGCAGCCCGTCGTGCGGGCTCGCCATCGCCTCGGTCACCAGCTCTCTGACGAGCGTCTGTGCCGCGCCCATATCGAGGTCCGTCGCAGTCTCGCGACAGCCCGCACAGAAACATTGCGAGAGGAGGACCTCCTCCGTCGTGCTCGTCAGGACGGACCGCTTGTCGTGGCCGAAGGTGTCACTGTGGCCGTGGAAGACGCCCGGAAAGCCGACGGATTCGAGCTGTATCTCGCCGATATCATAGGTGGCGATCGCGCCCGTGAGAGCCGCGAAGTAAGCTCGAACCGCCGGGTGCGATGGACAGAGCGAGTGGTCGTGCGCATCGCCGAAGGCACTCTCTATCCGGAAATCGGGGTTCTCCGCACCGAGGCGCGAGTTGTGCAGGCAGACGGTCCAGGCGTTCACGGTGATGTTCTCGGCCTTGGCGCGAGTACAGAGGTCGGCGAGCTGGTCGGCGACGCCGGCTCCATCGTCCACGCGCGGGGTGATTGGAACCTCGGCGAACGCATCACCGGGGTCGAAGTACAGCCCACCGGGCCGTTCGACGAACAGGTGGTCGGGTGTCCGCGGGTTCAGCGACCGAACGGAGTGATAGCTGGTGGCGAGGTTGACCGTGTCGATACCGTGCTCTCGGAGCGTGGCGAATGCGTCGTCAGGACCCTCGGCGTAGAGGTTCCATGGATACGTCCAGACGGCTGGCATTGTCCAGAGATTGATTCGGTAGCGCATAAACGTACGGGGGCCAACGGTTAAGTCGACCCGCACCCCTCTTGCCGCATGGCGTTCGACTCACTCGAGTCCAGTCACAGCTGGGCAGCCCGCACCTACCCGGAAGTCCTCGAAACGGCCGAATCCGCGGGTTCGATCCTCATCGTCCCCGTCGGCAGCATCGAACAGCACGGCCATCATCTGCCGGTCGCGACCGATACGCTGCTCGTCGACGCGGTCGCGAACCTCGGTGCTGACCGTGTCGAGGGAGACGTCCCGATTCTCGTGACGCCCCCAGTCTGGTCGGGCTACTCCCCACATCATCTCTCGTTCGGTGGGACCATCACGACGACATTCGAGGGCTTGCTGGGCCTGCTCGAATCGGTCGCCGATTCGGCGCTCGAGAACGGCTTCGACGCGATACTCCTGTTGAACGGCCACGGCGGAAACATCGCGCTGGTCAACGGTGCCGTCTCGACCATCGGCGTCGCCCACCCGGAGACCGAGGTCCTGGGCCTCACCTACTTCCAGCTCGCCGGGTCGTTCATCGACGACATCAGGGAGAGCGACCTCGGGGGCATGGCCCACGGTGGCGAGTTCGAGACCTCGCTCATGCAGTACCTCTACCCCGACCTCGTCCACGAGGACCGCTTCGAGGCGACCTCGTGGGAGACCGAGTACGACCACGGCCCCTCGGACATGTTCGCCGGTGGCCCACTCGCGTCCTACCGCGGGTTCGATGAGTACTCCGAGTGCGGTGCCATCGGCGCGCCGGAACTCGCGTCCGCCGAGAAAGGTGAGGTCATCGCGGAGCTCCTCGGTGACGAACTCGAAACGATTCTCCGGGCGGTCCACGAGTACACCCGCGGGGAGTGACGGGTCGGCAGCGCCGACTCAACAGAACTCGTCGACGTCGCGGGGTACCCAGGGAGACTTCTGGATGCGTTCGAGTTGCTTCGCCGAGGGCGGCCAGTCGCCCTCCAGCAACCGGTCGTCGGTCTCGACCATCCACTCGTCGACCACGCCACGCAGTTCCTGTAGCGTCTCCTGGTGGGCCGGGTCGTCGGCGAGGTTCGTCATCTCGTTCGGGTCCGCCTGCAGGTCGTACAGTTCCTCCTCCGGGCGTTGTTCGCCGTAGAACTCCTCGCGAACCTCCTTGCCGGCGGCGGCAGAGAACAGCGGGGCGGGAATATACACCAGCGGTACGTCGCCGAAGTTCCGGATGTACTTGTAGCGGTTCGTTCGCACCGCCCGCATCGGATTGTACTTGCTGTGCCAGGTGAACTCGACGAAGAGCCGTTCTCGTGGCTCGTACGAGCCCTCATCAGTGACGAGCGGGGCGAAGCTCCGACCGTCGATGTCGGTCGGTTCCTGCCCTCCCACGAGGTCCAGCATCGTGGGCAGGAAGTCGACGTGCGAGAGGAGGTGGTCATCGCGGGCCCCCTGCGTGGTGGTGCCGGGCCACCGGACGATGAGGAACGTCTCGACGCCCGGGTCGTAGCAGGTTCCCATCGCCCGCGGGAAGCCGATGCCGTGGTCGGTCGTGAACACCAGGATGGTGTCGTCGTCGAGCCCTGATTCGTCGAGCGCATCCACGATGCGACCGACCCCGTCGTCGACCGCGTGTATCATCCCGTGGAAGTGCGCGAGGTCTTCGCGGATTCCCGGTCGGTCCGGAAGGTACGGGAGCGGCTCGACCTCGTCGGGGTCGTCGGCTCCATACCCTGGCAGGTCGAACGTCCAGCCGCAGTCCAGGCAGCGCTCGACGAGTGGTTGGCGGTGCACCTCGGAGAAGCCGACAGAGGCGAAGAACGGGTCGTCGTCGTCCGCCTCGTCGCTCTCGAGGAACGCCTCGACGCGCTCGGCGACCGTCTCGGCCGGTTCGTCGACGTTGAACTCGTGGGTCGACCCCTGGACGTGCTGGAAGCCAACGTCCTCGGCGTCCCCGCAGATGTGCTGGAGGCCGAAGAGGTAGGTCCGGTAGCTCTCGTCGTTGAGGAAGTCGACCAGTGTCCGCTCGTCGTCGTGCAGGCTCCAGCCGAGATGGGCGAGCCCGATGAGGCCGTTCCGGTGCGGGTAGCGGCCGGTCCACATGCTTCCGCGTGCTGGCGAACAGTGCGCAGCGGTGCAGAAGTAGTTCTCGAACGTGATGCTCTCGGTCGCGAGCGCGTCGATGTTCGGGGTCGCCACCTGTTTCCCGTAACACCCGAGGTACCGCCCGAGGTTGTGGGGATGGATGACGATGACGTTCGGCGAATCGGCTGTCGCTGCAGTCATACCCCGGAGGAGGTCGGGTGGCTACTTAGCGTTTGGCGCGGCCGAAACCGCGGAATCAAGAGGCAGTCTGGAGCCGTCACCCGAGTTCGAACCCGGCCGCCGCGACGACGGCATCACCCATGAGCGCCGGGTTCGAGGCCTGATGCGTCATGCGCGTCAGGTGCCGGTGCTCGGTCAGCCCGAACCGACCCAGTTCCGTCGCGTATCCCGACTCGCCGAGCACGTCGACGATGACGCGTCGATCCGGGAGGGAGTCGGCCACCGCTTCCAGCAACGCCTCCAATGTCTGCCCGTCCCTCGCGATGACCGGTCCCACCTGCCAGTGTGTTCGACCCGGTCGAACTATCGCGTACCCCCGGTCGTCCGCGGCCTGGAACGCCACCGTTCCCTCCTCGGACAGCAGCCGAGACAACAGGTCGCCCCTGTCGACACCGCACGCCTGCTCGTCGAGTTCACGAAGCCGAGCGACTGGTGGATCCCGCACGACAGGGGGGGTTCCATCGAACGCGGATGACGCGGTGGCCGGTGGCACGGTGAGTTCACCCTGCCACCGTGTGATGGGGGCCACGTCGACGAACTGGACGTTCTGGTACACCGCCCGGCCCGCGTCTGTCGCATCGAGGCCGACCACCTCGAGGCCCACCTCGATTGCGGCGTCCAGAGCCTGACGGAATATCTCCATCCCGTATCCCTGTCTGCGATGGCTCTCATCGACGAGCACCATCCCGACCCACCCCACCTCGTCGTACGAGACAAGCGTCGACGTCGCGACCAGTTCCCCGTCGACGACACCCGCGAAACAGAGTTCGGGTGCCAGGTCGAGCAGGCGGGTCCAGTCCGCTTCGAGCTGGTTCCAGCCTGCCTGTGTCGACAGCGCCAACGCAGCTGGAACGTCCTCTGGGCGAAGCGTTCGAATCTTCATGGCCGATGTATCACTCTCCACCAATCATGGCGAATCGACCTC
This sequence comes from Haloarchaeobius sp. HME9146, assembly GCF_025399835.1. Classification (NCBI taxonomy): domain Archaea; kingdom Methanobacteriati; phylum Methanobacteriota; class Halobacteria; order Halobacteriales; family Halorubellaceae; genus Haloarchaeobius; species Haloarchaeobius sp. HME9146. The sequence goes on along the minus strand of NZ_JAODVR010000002.1, from coordinate 145,491 downwards.
GAACACGTGGCCAGTGGCGGTCCCGAATGGGCCACCCCGCATGGCATTGAACAGGTATCGCGGGTGGCCGTCCTCCATCAGGACCTTCGGCCGCTCGAACCGTCCGTACCGAATCAGGTCGTGGTCGTTCTCGGCCTCCCCGTAGTACCGTTCGGCTTCGTGGTAGCCGATTTCGGGCGGCATCGCGAAGTCGATGCCATCCTCGGAGCTGAACAGGAGCCCCGAACACGGGCTGAATCCGGAGCGCCCCGACTGCACGCCGAAGTCTCGGGTGAGCAGGTGGATGGTCCCGTCTTCCACGAAGGCACACGGGTCCTCGACGCCGACGGGTCGCTGGTCGGTGAGAGTCCGCGGGTCGATGATGGGGTTCTCGGGGTGCTTCTCGTATGGCCCAAGGAGGTCCTCGGCGATTGCCACGCCGATGGTGTCGTTCCTGACGTCGCTGTCGCGGCCCGTCCAGGACCGGTAGTAGATGAAGTACCGACCATCGGGATGGGCGAGCAGCGAGGGCGTGTCCACCGAGACACTGTCCCACTCGCCACGCTCGCCCCGGTCGATGATGGGATTGTCGGGGTGTCGCGTCCACGGGCCGTCCAGCGAATCCGCGAACGCCATCCCGATCTTCGTCCGCTCGACCAGGTTCTGGCTGTACGCGAGGCTGTTCCCGACGTAGAGCATCACGTAGCCGCCGTCCACCTCGTGGACCTCCGGATTGTGGACGGTGACGCCGTCCCAGTTGTCCCCGCCCGCCCCCGCGAGGACGACAGGGTCGTCGACGAGCTGGTACGGGCCTGCGGGGTGGTCTGCGACCGCATGCACTATCTCGCAGTCGATGAGCCAGCCGATCATCCCGTGCTTGCGTCGCCAGCGAGAGTAGAAGACGTGTACCGTGCCGTCAGGGCCATAGATCGGTGAACAGCCCCAGATGTAGTGGTACCGGTCTTCCAGAATCCGTCCGAGTGGCTCGAGTCGCGTACTGAACGCCGATTCCTGGAGTTGGGTCGGTTCGTCCGTCATCTGGACGGATACCTCCGAATAGGTGGGGAGTGGTCTGGATGCCGCATCGAGCAGAGTACAGCGAGCCAGGGTATAATCGTACCGCTGCCCCACCGACCGGGGCTCGCCACGCGGTTCGCAAGTACCTCCGCCGCGCCCGCCGGAAGCTAGAAGTCACCGGTCTGCGACTCTCGGAGCACGTAACCGGGCGAGTAACCGGTATCCAGAGGACAACTAATGAAAGCACTCGTCAAGACCGAAGCAGGCGAAGGCGCGCTCGAACTCCGTGACGTACCGATTCCGGATATCGGCCCGGACGACATCAGAATCGAGGTCGCGGTCTGTGGTATCTGTGGAAGCGACCTACACATCGAAGCGGGAACACACCCCTGTGACCCACCTGTCGTCCTCGGCCACGAGTTCAGCGGTATCGTCGATGCGGTCGGTGAGAACGTGGACACGTTCGACGTGGGGGACCGGGTAGGGTACCGCCGACCCTGGAACCCGTTCCCGGGCGTCGGGGCCGATGGTGGCTTCGCACGATACGTGCGTGCCCCGGCGGCGAACGTCTGGCGACTCCCGGACGACATCAGCTTCGCGGAGGCGACCCAGTACGAGACCGTCATCGGCCCGATGACGTGGGTCAGAGAGACCGCGGGCCTGGAGACAGGTGAACGGGTCGTCGTATCCGGCCCGGGACCCATCGGCCTCCTCGTCGCGAACATCGCCAAGATGGACGGCGCGTCGTCGGTGGTCGTCCTGGGAACCGACGCAGACGTCGACGTTCGGTTAGCAACCGCCGAAACGATGGGTGCCGACGAGACCTTCGTCTTCGGCGAGGAAGCACTGGCAGCCATCGAGGCTGAACCGCCGACCGTGTGGTTCGACACGTCCGGTGCGCCGCCAGCCATCGAGGCCGCCGTCGACCACGTCGCGCCGGGCGGTCGAGTCGTCTGCAACGCACTCGGAGATGGCCCATGGAATATCGACATGCGACGGGTCGCCTACCACAGCATCCAGATTCGCGGCCGCTGGGGCGGTGACAGCGACACGCTCCCGGCAGCCGTCGAGGCGATTCAGGCGGGAGACCTGCACGTCTCCGACATCATCACTGATACGCTCCCGCTGACGGAGTGGGAGACGGCGTTCGAGCGACTGCGAGAGAAACGGGACATCAAACTGCTGCTGGACCCGTCCCGGTGAGCCGGGTCCCCGACTGACTTACTCGTCGTCTGGCTCGCCGTAGGCGTCGGTGATGCGGTCGAACTGCTCGTCCGAGAGCGAGACCTCGACCGCACCGAGGTTCTCCTCCATCTGCTCGACGGTCCTGGCCCCGAAGATGGGGACGCATGTGAACTCTCGTTGGTCGATGAGCCACCGGAGGGCGACCTGGGCCATCGACGACTCGGTCTCCTCGGCGACAGACTCGATGGCAGAGACGACCCGAACCTGTCGGTCCGAGAGTTCCATCTCCCAGCCGTTCAGGTCGGCACGCGAGCCGTCCGGGTTCTCGCTCCCGGAGTACTTCCCGGTCAGGATACCCGCCTGCAGCGGCGAATAGGAACACACCGCGAGGTCTTGGTCGGCACAGACGTCTAGGTAGTCGCGGGGGTGGTCGGCCGCGTTGAACCGCGGCTGGGTGACGACGAACTCCTCCAGTCCTTCGACGTCCGCGGTCCAGAGCCCCTTGGTGAGCTTCCATGCAGCCATCGCGGATGCGCCGATGTAGTGTATCTTCCCCTCTTTGACGAGCTGGTCGAGCGTCCGGAGCGTCTCGCGGACCGGCGTGTCGTCGTCGAACCGGTGGAGATAGTACACGTCGATGTAGTCGGTGTCCAGGCGGTCCAGCGTGCCCTCTATCTCGGCACGGATGTTCTTCCGCGAGAGGTTCTCCGAGAATCGTGAGTTCTGCGCCCAGAACACCTTCGAGGCGACGACGTAGTCCTCGCGGTCGCGCTCGGCAAGCCACTCGCCGATCCAGCGCTCGGACTCGCCATCGCCGTAGTCGTTGGCGGTGTCGATGAAGTTCCCGCCCGCCTCCTCGAAGGTGTCGAGCAGCTCGTGTGCCTGTTCCCGGGTCGTCTCTACCGTCCCGTCGGCTGCCTCCTGATTGAACCGCCAGGTTCCAAAGCAGAGCTTCGAGACGTGCAGTCCGCTGGAGCCGAGTGTCGTATACTCCATGGATACAGAGTGGCAAGGGGGACCTTAGCTGTACGGGTCGCGACCGCGTCTACAGCTGAAGTTCGGCGTACTCCCGCTCACAGGGCGGCCCATCGGTCACGACGAACCGCCGTTCGGTGAGGTCGATGACGAAACTCCCCTTCGTCTGTGTTCGGTCCAGTTCGTCTTCGGTCTCGTCCGGGTGGCGGCAGATGCTCTTCGGACGCCCGAAGTGGTCCTGCAGGACCGCCTGTGCCGCCTCGACGGAGAGCTCCGTCCCTTCCTGCAGAAGCAGCCGTCGCAGCCGGTTCGAGCGACAGAGCGTATCCGGACTCCGGATCTCGAGTCGACTCTCCATCTCGGGCCCTTCGAGGTGATTGGCGTGTGTCAGCAGGTGGGTCCTGTCGTCCGGGAAGATGTGGTTCGCGGTCGTCGGTCCGAGTTCCAGATCGATGAGTTCTCCCTGTGCGTGCCCGAGGATGACGTTCGCCGAACAGGCCCTGTTCTCGGTCAACAGCGCCCCGATGGCGTGGTCGAACCGTGCCGAGTCGAGGACCTCACGGAACCGCACGTGGTAGGGTGTCCTGAACGGCTCCTCGCCGTCGTCGGCCGTCACCAGCCCGTTCAGCAGCATCCCGATACCGTGCTCATTGAAGCCGACTTTCCCACCGACGATACCTGCTTCCGTCATCACGAGCATGTCTGGTGCCGTGTCTCGGCGAAGCTCCATCACGAACGTCGACAGTGGAACGAGCCAGTCCCAGTTCTGCCCGATGATGGTGTGCCCATTCGCCGTAATCTCCGGACGGGCACCGAAAGCCGTACAGCCATCCGCGAGATCCGCTGCCTCCGTGTGCCAGGCCCCGTAGAGAACCTCGTACCGTGCGTTGAGCACGGTGATATCGACCAGCGAGCAGTCGCTCGCATCGGCGATTCCCTGCATCTCCTCGTAATAGCTCTCGTTTGCCGTGGCGATGACGTCGACGAACTGCTCGGCCATCTCGTACACAGCGGATTCCTCCACACCGCAGTAGGTGAACGTCTCGAGGTAGGTATCGAGGTTGTGGCTGATCTCGTCACTGAACGCCTCGCCGTGCGTGACCCCACGCTCGTAGGGCGTCCCGGTGAGCGTGAGACACCGCAGTGTCGCTTCGTTCGAACTCCCGGTCATTACGACCCTCTTCTCGCATAGAGTATTTAAACCTGCATCCGGTCGACCCCGGTATTTATATTGGGTGTTATCCACGTTCAGGCATGGAAATCACGGGTATCGAGACCTACGTAGTCGACGTGCCGCTCGTCGACCTCGATGAGGGCGTCGACGGTATCGCTCCCTACACGACCAACCACGGCAACCTCTACTCGATGGAACGCGTCCTCGTCAGGGTTGACACGGACGAGGGAATCAGCGGCTGGGGTGAGGTCCGGGTGTTCCTCTCCCCCGAGGCGACCGTCTCGCTCATCAAGGAGGGCATCGCGCCGATGGTCCTCGGCATGTCGCCGTTCGAGATAGAGGCGTTCCGTCGACGACTGTTCATCGAGTACACGAACGTCGAGCTGTTCTTCGCCCCTATCGAGATCGCCTGCTGGGACATCGTCGGCAAAGCCACCGGCCGGCCCGTGTACGAGTTGCTCGGGGGCTGGACCGCGCCCGAGTCCGCCTCGCGTCGGCACCGCCAACACCAGGACGAGTACGACGAGACGAACAGCGTCGAGTGCGCCTACTGTCTCGGCATCCTCGACCCCGAAACCTCCGCCGAGCGCGCCGTCGAGGTCCGCGACGCGGGCTATTCCGTGTTGAAGACCAAGGCAGGCAGGGACTGGCGGACCGACGTGGACCGCATCGTCGCCATGCACGAGGCGGTCGACGGCGAGCTCGAGTTCCGGCTCGACCCCAACCAGGGCTGGACTTTGGACCAGGCGGTTCGTGTGTGTGCGATGCTCGAAGACGCTGGCGTCTACCTCCAGTACGTGGAGCAGCCGATTCGGGTCGACGGCCACGGGTCGCTCGCGAGCCTTCGGAACCGCACGCGCCAGCCCATCGGCGCGAACGAGGACACCTACATCCCGCGGAACATCGGCGCGCTCGCCCGCGAGGACGCGGTCGACGTGGCGATTCTGGACATGACGCCCGCCGGTGGTATCGCCGGCCTCCGCCAGCAGGCCGCGATTGCCGAGGACGCCGGGCTGTCGGTGACCCATCACTGTGCCTTCGACCTCGGCATCCGGACCGCCGCAGTCATGCACGCCGTGCTCGGGGTTCCGGGATTCACGCTCCCGCCGGACACGGTCTACTACGGCTGGGAAGGCGACGTGATTACCGAGCCACTCACCGTCGCCGACGGATGTATCGAACTCCCCGATGGGCCCGGGCTGGGCGTCGAGGTCGACATGGACGCCGTGGCGCAGTACGCCCTCGACGGCTGAATCTGACCCCCGGGAGGAAGCTATTTATCGGTGGTAGTGAAGAGTTTGGTATGGGTTCGCACCCGCTATTCGAGCATACGCTCATCGATACGACGGACTGTTTCTGGGGCTGGCCCCCGACGGAACCGGGCTACGTCTCCAGGGGCTGTGTCACGGTCGCTGACTACGACGGCGATGGGTATCCGGAGTACACTATCGGTGGGGTCCACCGTGAAGACGAACAGGGGTTCCTGTTCCAGTACGACCGGGACCCAGGGACAGGCGAGTGGTCTCGCCGGGAGCTATTCCCGGACTTCTGGCCGGACGTCGGTGCAGTAGCGCTCGACGTCGATGGCGACGGGAACCCGGAACTCGTCTGCAGCGACAACGAACACGGTATCCTTCGCTGGGTGGTTCTGGCTCCGGACCGCGACGACTACGGGACGAGTCACAAAGTAACCGAACCCGGCCCGCTCGGGTATCACGACATACTGGCAGCCGACCTTGATGGCGATGGGCGGGAGGAGATAATCGGGCGAGAGAAAGGACTGCGACTGCTGTACCACCACATCCCCGAGGAGGACCCGACCGGCCAGTGGCCAGTGACGGTCATCGACGACGAGGTGCCGGGCGACGGTACCCTCGTAGCCCACCTCTCGGACTCACCCGGGCTCGACGTGGTGACAGCCGTGGCCTGGTACGAGAACGTAGCTGGCGACGGAACGGAGTGGGAGCGACATCCCGTCCTTCCGCCGGACCTGGACTGGCACCCGGAGACTCGGATCACGATGGGCGACGTGGACGGCGACGGTGAAGCCGAACTCGTCGTCACCGAGAGCGAGGAGGACACGGGCGCACGGCTCGCCGTCTGCTCACGCCCCGAGAGCGACGACGACTACTGGGACGTGGAGGTGCTCTTCCCGGCCGAAGCCGACTACCGCGCGATGCACTCCCTCGCGCTCGCCGACTTCGACGGCGACGGAATCCTCGAGATATTCACCGCCGAGATGGAGAACAGGAAGACCGACGGCGTCGAGACACAACCGCGCTGGTACCTCCTCTCCTACGAGGACGGCGAGTGGGAGCGTGACGTCCTGCTCGACGAGAACCTCGGCACCCACTGTGCGACCGTCATCGATGCGAACGGCGACGGCCGGCCCGACATCATCGGGAAGACCTGGCGCGCGAACGAGGTCAACGGCGTCGACGGCCAGAACCACATCGACCTCCTGACCAACGTGGGAGGTCGCTGATGCGGGAGACCCCCGCATCCATCGAGTCATGAATTCGAACCCATTCACCCTCACCGACCGGACTGCTATCGTCACCGGTGCCTCCCGTGGCATCGGGAAAGCTATCGCGGAGACTTTCGCCGACGCGGGCGCGAACGTCGTGCTCTGCGCTCGCTCCAGCGAGACGGTGGAGTCGGTGGCAGCCGACATCGAAACGACATACGACACCCGTGCCGTCGGTGTCGCGTGCGACGTGACCGAGCCCGAGGAGGTCGAGGCGCTCGTCGCGACGACGGTCGATACCTTCGGGGGTATCGACGTGCTGGTGAACAACGCCGGCGGCGCGATTGCCGACGAAACGATTCTCAGACTCGACGAGGAGACGTGGGAGCAGAACCTCGACGTGAACCTCACCGGGCACTACCGCGTCGCGAAAGCCGCCCTTCCCGAGATGATAACCGGGGGCGGCGGCTCAATCGTCCACGTCGGGTCGGTCAACGGCATGACCGGTATCGGCCTCAGTGCCTACTCGGCGGCGAAGAGCGGTCTGCTCCAGCTTTCCCGCAACATCGCGACCCAATACGGCCATCGCGGCATCCGGTCCAACGTGCTGGCCCCGGGGACCATCGAGACCGAGCAACGACGCCGGGAGATGGAGGAGTCTGAGGAGCGGGCTGAGGAAGGCTCGGCACGACAGAAGTGGCTCGACCAGTACGCACTGCGCCGGTTCGGTCGCCCCGACGAGGTCGCGACCGCGGCCCTGTTCCTCGCGTCCGATGCCGCCGGATTCGTCACCGGCACGGAACTGGTCGTCGACGGTGGCCTGCTCTCCGGACTGGACCAGTCGCTGCTTCGGGACGTGTACGAGATAGACGATATCGACGGGACTGGCGACGAGTGAGACCGGGGTCGCACACCCACCCCCAACCGTTATTACTGTGGTACGTGTCCACAACCACGTATGCCAAACTTTAGCGTCGCCTTCGTCGGGACCGGCCCCGACCCAGAGAACCCAGACTGGGGGACTCACTCCGGGATGGCGTATCACCACGCGCGAGGGTACGAGGAACTCGAACAGTGCGAACTCGTCGCCTGTGCAGACCTCGTGACCGAACGAGGCCAGGAGTTCGCCGGCGAGTTCGACCTCCCCGACGCAGCCGTCTACGAGGACTACGGGGCGATGGTCGCGGAACACGAGCCCGACTTCGTCAGCGTCTGTACGCCGATTCCCACACACGCCGCAATCGTCACCGACCTCGCCGAAAGCGGGCACGTCGGAGCCATCCACTGCGAGAAGCCGATGGCCAACACGTGGGGCGACGCCCGCCGGATGACCGAGGTCTGCGACCGAGAAGGCGTCCAGCTCACGTTCAACCACCAGCGCCGGTTCGGCGACCCGTGGATGGAAGCCAAGCGCCTGCTGGACGACGGTGTCATCGGCGACCTGACCCGGGTCGAGATGGGCTGTTCGGAGCTGTTCGACTACGGGAGCCACCTCATCGACCTCTGTCACTACTACGTCGACGAGACCGACCCCGAGTGGATCCTCGGAGCCATCGACTACCGCGAGGAGAACATCAAGTACGGCGCGCACAACGAGAACCACGCGTTCGTCCAGTGGCGCTACGAGAACGGTGTCTACGGCGTCGCGAGCACGGGTGTCGGTGAGGAGATGCCGGCGGTCCACAACCAGTTGTTCGGCACCGAGGGCCGTATCGAGGTCCTCCCCGAGGGCTGGGGTGACGACGGCCCGACGCTTCGCGTTCGCCACAAGGATGGAACCGAGTGGGAAGAGCACTACATGGGGCTCGGGCCGCTGATTCCGCGGGCTATCGAGCACATCGTCGAGGCGTACGACGACGGGCGGCAACCGGCCCTCTCAGGCGAGCACGCGCTTCGCGCGACTGAGATAATCTTCGGCGCGTGGGAGTCCGCCCGGCAGCGCGGCCGCGTCGAGTTCCCGCTCGACATCGACGATAACCCACTGGAGGCGATGGTGGAGGACGGGGTACTAAATCCCGCCCCCGAGAACGTGGAGGTAGAATGAACATCGCAATCAACCAATACACGCTTCGTGAACTCGACGACCCCGTCGCGGAGACGACCGAGCGCGTCATCGACGCCGGCTACGACGGTATCCAGTACTCGGGAGCCCCCGACGACCTGGGCGTCGAGCTTGCCGAGCGACTGTCCGCGGCGGGAGTCGAGGCGGTCCCGCCCCACCTCAGCCTGGACCTGCTGGAATCGGACCTCGACCCCGTGGTCGAGCTGTGCGAACGCTTCGGTGTCGACAGCGTCGTCGTCCCGTGGGCTGGCCCGGAGCTGTTCGACTCTCGTGAGCGGGTCGAGACGTTCGCCGACAGGCTGGCTGCGGTCGACGACGCCCTCGGCGAGCACGGCCTCGGCCTCCAGTTCCACAACCACCACCAGGAGTTCCGGGCGGTCGAGGACGGCGCGCTCGGGCTGGAGATATTCGCCGAACGGACCGACGTGGACTTCGAACTCGACGTGGGCTGGGTCCTCGCGGGCGGTGAGGACCCCGTCGAGTGGCTCCAGCGGCTCGGTGACCGGTGCACGCAGGTCCACATGAAGGACGTCCGACTGGAGGAGTGGGGAGAGCTCCCACACCCCGGTCGGCCGGTCGAAATCGGAACCGGCGCGGTCGACATGCAGGCCTGTGCCGACGCGGCCGCCGACATCGGGGCCGAGTGGCTCGTCTACGAACACGACGTGCCGGAGGACCCGCTCGCGTCGCTGGCCCACGGCGTCGACTTCCTGAGAAACCTCTAGTCGACGCTCACTCGGCGAGCGTCGCGATCGCTTCTATCTCCACGTCGATGTCTATCGGGAGGTCGACGATCTGGACCGCGCTCCGCGCCGGATACGGGTCGCTCATGTACTCGCCGTACACCTCGTTGACTGCCTCGTAGTCGGCCATATCCCTGACGAAGACGGTCGCCTTGACGACGTCGTCGAGCGAACTCCCGCCAGCTTCGAGAATCGCGGCCACGTTCTCCAGCGTTCGCCGGGTCTGTTCGCGGATGTCGTCGCTGACTATCTCGCCCGTCTCGGGGTCGACCGGTCCCTGCCCGGAGACGTAGACGGTCTCCCCGTCGATGATTCCCTGTGAGTACGGCCCGATGGCTCCCGGTGCCTCGTCGGTACTTATCGGTTGCATGCTACCGGTTCAGACCTTGACGGGGGGCCGCATAATCCTTCCCCCCCTCGGCTTGCGTGCGGTCACGGGTGCGAACCAGCAGAGCCGACGCCAATATTAAAGAGCCCAGTCGGTCAAGGGGTGGTAACCGATGGCAGTCCCAACCAAGTCGTGCCAGGTCACCTGTCCGGACTGCGGACAGCCGTTCCTGGTCGAGACGGCACGCGAAACCGAGACGCTCCGAATCGAATGCTCACACTGCGAGGAGCGCATCACGCTCCCGAGCGTCGCCTTCCGGCCCGACGAACGCCGCACCTGAACCAGAAGCGCCCGAGACCACACGAGACCACACACCGGAGACTCCACTCACATGCACCTCGTCCCGCGACCACAACACGAACAGTACTCAGACGACCGAATCGACCTCGACGCACTCGATGGCATCACCACGAACGGCACCACGCCAGCCACTGCCAGCGTGGACCGTGTCCAGACCATCATCGACCGTGAAATCGACCAAACCCTCCCGACGGTCGACAGCGACGAGGCAACAGGCCCGAGCATCGCTCTGCGAACGGTCGATACCCTCGAGCCGCCAGCCGGACGGACTATCGACCACGAGGACGAGGCCTACCGGCTCTCGGTGACCGGCGATGGCATCGAGCTGGTCGCGACCACGGCAGCCGGTTTCCACTACGCCGCACAGACACTGGCTGGGCTCATCGAGGCTGCAGACTCCGGGGAGGCGTACACGGTTCCAACCTGTGAGGTCGTCGACTGGCCGGCGTTCGAATGGCGCGGCGTGATGGTCGACCCTGCCCGCAAGTTCATCCCGCTCTCCGACCTGTACGACCTGGTCGAATCGATGGCGCGCGCGAAGCTGAACGTCCTCCACCTGCACCTCATCGACAACGAGGGCTACGCGATGGAATCGAGTGCGTATCCCGAACTGAACCGGTCCCCCGATGGGACTGAGCGACCGAGTTACGGACAGGATGAGATGGCCGAGTTCGTCGAGCACGCCGCCGAGTGGGACATCACCGTCATCCCCGAACTCGACGCGCCCGGCCACGGCCTCCACCTGCTCACACAGATTCCAGACATCCGGTGTGACACGCCCGGCGAGACGACGGTGTTCAACCTGAAGCCCGCGTTCTGTCTGGGCAAGGACCGGTCGTACGAGGTGTGGGGAGACCTGCTCGACGAGGTCGTCTCGGTGTTCGACGCCGATATCGTCCACGTGGGGGCCGACGAGTGGAGTCACCACGGTATCGAGTGGGAGGACTGCATCGACTGTCGAGCCTACATGGAATCGGAGGGACTCGACGACGTCCAGGAACTGTTCTACGACTTCATCCACCGCGCCCACGGGATGGTCACCGACCGCGGCAAGCGGATGTCGATGTGGTCCGAACAGATCGATATCTCGGAACGGCCGACCCTCCCCTCGGACATCATGATGCACTTCTGGATCGTCTCGTACCCGCCGTGGGGACCCGATTTCGAGGGGAACAGTTTCGACCTGTTCGCGGAAGAGGGCTACGAGTTGCTGAACTCGTATCCGCCGGCGACGTACCTCAACACGCTCGACCCGGAGCGCCTGCTGGCCTGGACACCGACGACCAGCCCGGAGGTCAGCGAGGAGAACGTCTCCGGCGTCCCCGGTGGCGAACTGTGTATCTGGGGCGACGCCATCGACGACAACGACGAGATGCAGGCGTACCACGACCGGGTGATGCCGTCCGGCGTCGCCGTGTTCGCGGACCGCGTCTGGAACGCGACTCCCATCGACGACCGGGACGCGTTCTCGCGCGCGGTCACGAGACACCTCCTGGGCCCCGATATCCCCGCGAAATTCGACGTGTTCGCGGCTCTCGGCGGCGTTGTCTTGCCGACCATCTCGAACGACTACGCGAAGAAGGCGCACTTCCCCGGGTCGGCCCTGGGACGACCGGCCCCCGAGGCAATCGCGAACTACGAGGAGACCATCGAAACGCTCGAATCGGTCGGGGCCGACGCCAGGTTCCCCGCCGTGGTCGACGAGTACGTCGATGCACTGGAGTGGCTCATCGAGGTCGTCGAGCGCGACAGCCGCGGGCTGACCCAGCCGCCGGACAAGGTCTGAGGTGAGTGGTGGCGGGCCGGTGGCTTCGGCGCACGAATCACTTATCATCCTGCTCCGCGGAGGTTTCGTCGGAGAACCTCGAGCGATGGAGATACTGGTCATACCACCGAACACGCGCGGCTATCACATGTTCCCCGAACGGGTCCACGAACGACTCGCGGCCGTCGGGACGGTCACGTACAACGAGACCGGCGAACAGTTCACCGAGTCCGACCTGGCCGAGCGCCTCCCGGGCATCGACGTCTGTCTCACACACTGGGGGTCGCCCTCGTTCACCGAGTCGGCCCTCGAAGCGGCGGACGACCTCCAGCTGGTCGCCCACGTCGGCGGGAGCGTCGCAGGCATCGCGACCGACGCCCTCTACGACCACGGCGTGCGTGTCACGAGCGCGGTCAGGGTGATGGCCCCCTTCGTCGCCGAACACATCCTCACGCTCACACTGGACAGTCTGCGAGCCATCCGTGAGCACGACCAGAGCATCCGCGACGGCGGCTGGGACCGCCAGACCGACCGGGTCGACACACTGTTCGGGAAACAGGTCGGCTTCGTCGGCGTCGGCTCGGTCGGCCACGCCCTGCTCGACCTCCTCGAACCGTTCGGCGTCACGGTTCGCTGGTACGACCCCTACCTTCCCGACGGCGCGCTCGCGGAGTACGACTTCGCCGAGGAAGCCACGCTCGAGGAGGTGCTGGCGACGAGCGATGTCGTTTCTGTCCACGCCGCCAAGACCGAGGAGACCATCCACATGCTCGACGCGGAGCAGCTTGCCAGGATGCCCGACGGTTCCCTCCTGGTGAACGCCGCGCGTGGCGCGCTCGTCGACGAAGGGGCGCTGCTCGCGGAACTCGAATCCGGTCGGCTCTCGGCTGCACTGGACGTCTTCGAGCGCGAGCCGCTGGCCGAGGAGAGTCCATTGCGACAGGTGGCGGGTGCCGTCAGGACCCCACACATCGCCGGGTCACCGACGCGGCACCGCATGGCCGAGGCGATGGTTGCGGAGGTCGAGCGGTTCAGCCGGGGTGAACCACTCCAGCACAGTATCTCTCGCGCGAAGTTCCAGACGATGACGAAGAACTGGCTGTCGGCCGACGACGAGTGACCACCACCTCGGAGCGACCGGGGCACGCCAAGTATTAAGATGGCCCCAGTGGTCTTCGATTGCATGTCAGAACGCGAGCCAGGCCCAGCCATCGGGCTCATCGGCGCGGGCTCCCGCGGTGTCTTCCATCTCGAACAGCTCTACGAAATCGTCTCGCGGGACTACTTCGAGGTGTGGGACAAGCCCTGGCCGGCGGCGAAACCCGGGTTCCCGTTCGGGGTCTACCACGACTACGCCTCGGAGGTACCCGACTGGGCGACGGATATCTCGGGGCTCGGTGCGTCGGTGACCGCTGTCTGTGACCCCTCGACCGACTCGCGGGCGCGGGCCGTGGCCGTCTGCGAAGAACACGGTGACGACCCGGACACGTTCGAGACCATCGAGGCGTTCTATCGCGACGGCGAGTTCGACACCGTCATCGTCGCCTCGCCGAACCACACCCACACCAAGGCAGCCCTGCCGGGGCTCGAACGTGACCTCGACGTCTTCTGTGAGAAGCCCCTGGCCGCGACGCTCGCCGACCACGACCGGCTCATCGACGCGGCCGACCAGTCCGATGGGACGTTCTACGTCGGGTTCAACCTCCGCCACAGCCAGCAGTACGGGAAGCTCCGGTCGCTCATCCAGGCAGGTGCCATCGGACGCCTCGGGATGCTCTCGGCTCACGAGGTGCGCGTCCCGTTCCCCTGGGGCCACTACTACACCCAGGACGAGAGCGGTGGCACGCTGCTGGAGAAGGACTGCCACGATTTCGACCTGTTCAACTGGTACACCGGGAGCGACCCCGTCCGGGTCGTGGCTTTCGGCGGACAGCACGTCCTCGACCACGGAACGGACGTGAACGACCACGCGACGGTCATCGTCGAGTACGAGTCCGGCGTGAAGGCGACGCTCGAACTCTGCATGTACGCGCCCTACACCCAGCCCGGCGACAGGGTGTACGCCGCCCGCGGCACCGACGGGCTCGTCCGAAGCGGTCGCGATTCGAGTTCCTGGGAGGTGTTCGGCTGGGATGCACACGACACGTACTCGTTCACCAACACGGGAGGAGAGCACGGTGGCGCTGATATACGGATGTGGAAGGACGTGCTCCAGACGTTCGCAGACGGCGGCGACCCTGCTGCGACCGCCCGGGACGCGAAGAAGGCTGCCGCTGTCGCCATCGGCGCGGAACGCTCCATCGCGGAGGGTCGAATCGTCGAGATAGACGAGCGATACGACCTCCACTGACCGCGTTCCTGTCGTTTGCACAACAGCAAGAGTGGGTGACCAAGGGCCACACTGCAGCGCAGTCTGCTAATTTTCGCCGGTCGCTGTGTTTATCAGACCAGTTCCAGCACGTTTAGCAAGGGTGAACAGTTTTTATCCTCTCCCTCCGAAAGACGGCTATGGCAGCCCCCCCGGACAACACCATCAACTCGGTGCGGACGACCTTCGACATACTCGACTGTCTGCAACGACGCGGTGGTGCAGGTGTGACAGAAGTCGCAACAGACCTCGGCATCTCCAAAGGGACCGTCCACAATCACCTCTCCACGTTGCTCCACGAGGAGTACATCGTGAAGACCGAACACGACACCTACGAGATCGGCCTGCGCTTCCTCGACCTGGCACACGAGGCGAAAGGGCGCATCACCATCTACGACCTCGTGAAGAACGAAGTCGACAAGCTCGCGGAGGCCAGCGGCGAGATGGCGCTGTTCACCGTCGAGGAACACGGGCTCGGGGTGTGTGTCTACCGGGCGATGGGGGCCGACTCGGTCAAGACCTCGCTGTACGTCGGTCAGCGCGACGAGCTCCACCACACCGCGGTCGGGAAGGCGATCATGGCCAATCTTCCGGCGCATCGAATCGAGGAGATAATCGAGACCCGTGGGTTGACCGCACAGACGGCCGACACGATCACCGACAAGAGCCAGCTGCTGGAGGAACTCGAGACGGTGCGCGAGAAGGGCTTCGCGTTCAACCACGGCGAGACCATCAAGGGTCTCATCGGCGTGGGCGCACCCATCTTCGACCCGGACGGGACGGTCATCGGCGCAATCAGCATCATCGGACCGTCGAGCAGGATGGACGAGGACCGGTTCTACGGCGAGATTCCGGACATGATAACACGGAGTGTGAACATCATCCAGATCAACGCGACGTCGCTGTAGCCGGTCCGTCCATCCGGTCTATCCATTCTGCGGTCACGTCCGTCGGCCGGCGAGCCACCGAGTACTGTTCGAATAGACGATATAGCTTTGTATAAGCACGTGAAAGTCCAGACAATATGGTTAGTATAGGGATACAGTTGTACACGCTCGTCGGGCTCGACGAATCCCTCCTGGAGAAGACCAGACGGGTCGCCGAGACGGAGTTCGACGGCGTCGAATTCGCCGGAATCGAGGGCAGTGATCCGGACCGGCTGGCGGCGGACCTGGCCGAGGCGGGCCTCGAACCGCTGGGCGCGCACGTCGACATCGACGAGTTAGAGGCTGACTACGAGGCGGTCGTCGAAACCTACCGGACAATCGGTTGCACACATCTCGTCATCCCACGGTACGACCCAGCCGCGTTCGAGACCGTCGCCGGTGTCGAGGAAGCCGCCGAGCGAATCTCGGCACTCGCCCGCCGACTCGCTGGTGACGGCTTCCGACTGAGCTATCACAATCACCGCTTCGAGTTCGTCCCCCTGGGCGACGCCACCGCGTTCGACGTCTTCGTCGACCACCTCGACGACCTGGTCGGTCTCGAAATCGATACCGGGTCTGCCCAGCACGCAGGGCAGGACCCCGTCGAACTGCTGAACCGGTACAGCGACCGAATCGACCTCGTCCACCTCACCGACACCCGGTCCGATTCGGATAGCACCGTCCACGTCGAACTCGCTGCGGGCGAAGTGGACCTGGCGGCCTGTGTCCGGGCCGCGCGCGACACCGGCGTCGACGCGATCATCTACGAACACGGCAAGACGACCGACCCGGTCGGCTCGCTCCAGCACGGAAACCTCTCGCTTCCGCGCCTCGCACTGTAGAGAGGAGCACTCGGCGACAGAACAGCAGGCATCGGGAACGCACTCCTCGACCGACAGGTGCAGCGAATTCTGCCCGGACTTCGCACTCGACGGACAGCCGGAGGCCTGTACTGTTATTATCTCTCACGCCGTGCAGTGATACGCATGGACATCTGTCGGTACACACAGACTGACCAGTCGGTATCGCTCGGGCTCCTCGATGGCGAGACAGTGACGCCGCTGGACACGGACGCAACGACGCTCGAAGCCGCACTCGTGGACCACTCGTGGTCGGACCTGCAGGCTGCGACGACGGACGACGAACTCCTCCTGGACGACCTGACACTGCTCGCGCCGGTCGCCCGCCCGACGAACCTCGTCGGTATCGGGCTCAACTACGCCGGCCACGCTGAGGAGGGAGGGTTCCCGATTCCGGACGAACCACTCTTCTTCGCGAAATCTCCGTCCAGCATCGTCGGCCCGGGTGCGGACATCGTGAAGCATCCCGAGGTGACCGAGTTGCACTACGAGGGCGAGTTCGGGTTCGTCATCGGCAAGGAGACCAGTCGCGTGGACGAGGCGGACGCGCTCGACCACGTCTTCGGGTTCGTCGTCGGCAACGACGTGACCGCCCGCGACATGCAGATGGGCGACCTCGACGGGTCGAACCCCTGGTATCGCTCGAAGAGCATGGACACGTTCACGCCACTCGGCCCGTGGGTGACGCCGGTTGGCGAAGGTGTCGACCCCATGGGTGCCGCCATCGAGACCCGCCTGAACGACGAGGTCGTGCAGTCGTCGAACACGGACGACCACATCTTCCCCATCCCGGAGGCGCTCGCGTACATCTCCAGGCACGTCACGCTGTACCCGGGTGACGTGGTGCTGACCGGGACGCCGGCCGGTATCGGAGAGATGCACCCCGGTGACACGGTCTCGGTCTCCGTCGAGGGCATCGGGACCCTCTCGAACACGGTGGCCGAGCCATGAAGTTCGGGGTGTTCCTCAACCAGTACTACACCCCGGAGTCGGCGTTCGAGGTGGACGACCTGCTCGAACAGGCGGAGCTGATGGAGACTGTCGGGTTCGACTCGGTCGCTGTCGGTGAGCGCCACATCCACGAGGAGGGCTTCGTCGAACCGATTACGGCACTCGCGGCCATCGCGGCTCGAACCTCACGGCTCACGCTGACGACGACCGCGATGCTGCCGATACTGTACCACCCGATACACCTCGCCGAGCAACTGAGCATGCTCGACAGGCTCTCCGACGGCCGGGTGGTGTTCGGCGCGGCACTCGGGTACCGCGAGCGCGAACTGGAACCGTTCGGAGTCGAGCAGGAGGGCCGTGGGAAGCACTTCATCGAGTCCCTCGAACTCCTCAAGCGATTCCTGCGCGAACCCTCCGTGACCCACGACGGTCGCCACTACCAGTTCGAGGACGCCTTCGTCAGTCCACGACCACGGGACGAGATGCCGATGTGGATCGGTGGCCACGCCGACATCGCCATCAAGCGGGCCGCGTACCGGAGCGACGGCTGGATCGCCAGTGCCTCCTCGACCACGGCCGACCTCGCCGACCAGATCGGCGTCTACGAGGACGCTCTCGACGAGTTCGGGATGGACCGGGACGACAACGAGGTCGTGTTGATGCGCGACTGTTACGTGGCGGACTCCGTCGAGGAGGCCCGCGAGGCCATCGAGCCACATCTGCTCCAGCTCTACGAGTGGTACGCGCGCTGGGGCCAGACCTACCTCGACGAACACGAGGTCACGGTCGACTACGACGAACTCGCCGAGAAGTTCGTCCTCGGCTCTCCGGAAGATTGCATCGAACAGCTCCGGGTGTACGAGGAACTCGGCGTCGACCACGTCGTGTTGCGGGTCCAGTTCCCCGGCCAGTCACAGGAGTCGACGTGCCGCTGTCTCGAGCGCCTGGGTGACGCTGTCATCCCGGCGTTCCAGTGAGGCGACGATGAACGTCGGATACATCGGGCTCGACCACCACCACCGGGACCCGTACCTCGAAACGCTGGCCCAGCTCCCGGTCGACGTGACGGCGGCCTGTGAACCGAACCCTGCGGTCGACACGACCGACATCGAGAGGCTCGAAGAGACACCGGTCTACGAGTCGGTCGACGCACTGCTAGAGGCCGAATCCCTCGATGCGGTCTGGATCACGCTCTCGAACAGGGATACGCCCGCGGCGATTCAGCAAGCACTGGACCACGGCGTGAACGTCTACACCGAGAAGCCGGTCGCTCGAACCGCTGCAGAACTGGACCCGGTCATCGAGGCAGAGCGTGCCAGTGAGGCCATCGTCTGTGTCTCGTACCCGTGGCGGAACCATCCGTTCGCGACGGAGCTCACGCGACGGCGCGCGGACGGGTTCTTCGGTGCCCTCAGGTCCGTCGAGGCACGGTTCGTCGCGTCGGCACTCGCACATCGGGACACAGAACACTTCCTGTTCGACGCCGAGATGAGCCGCGGCGGCATCCTCCAGTGGCTCGGTATCCACTGGCTCGACCTGCTGCCGGCCGTGCTCGACAGTCGAATCGAGACGGTGACCGCCCGCACCGCGAGGCACACACCGTCCGTCGACGTCGAGGATAGTGCGACGCTCCAGTTCGAACTCGCCGGTGGCACCCTCTGTACCCTCACCACCGGCTACTATCTCGACGAGGGCTGTTACGACACGGACATCCGCATCCGCGGCTCGGCGGGAACCGCGCGATGGGACCCCATCGGTCACAAGTTCGGGTTCTCGGGGGAGACGACGCTGGAGTTGACCGACCTCCAGGGCCGGTGGGAAACCCCGGCGCGGTCCGTTCGATACGAGTACGCAGACACCCCCGGGTACGGCGGTGGCTGGGGGTACGCGTTCGCCGAACAGTTCCTCAGTGCCTGTGAGGAATCCGGCCCCGTTCCTGTGAGTCTCCAGGACGCCCAGCGTGTCTTGCGGGTACTCGATGCGGCGTACGAGTCGGCGGAGACAGGACGAACGGTTCGAGTGCTCGAGTAACCCACGCTGGTTTTGCCGTTCGTTCACCGCTCTCGAACCGAGAGTGCCTGTTTTCCCGGTGCTGGTCGAAATACGTTCACCTCTACTGAAGAGGGGCCCAAAACGGCGTTAGAAGGAGGTTTTCGGGCATTTCAGGTAGAACGTCGTCCATGACAGACGACACAGCTCGTGACGTTACAGCAATAGAGACGTAACGTTCTACCGACACACAGGAGGTTGTGGGCGCGAAAACCGGGAGACTGGAGGCTCTTCGAGACAGTGGTGGGTGATTCTAGAGAGCCATCGAACACCGTTCTGACTCGGACAGGCGTCCCCGAATCCGGCTGGTGTGGCCGGGCAACGACGCGGCGTTGTTCACCAGAACCAAACGCATGTTGGTTATCTGACTGCAAATTTTGGCTAGGCTGAACAGCACAGTCGGTTTTCGAAGGTGAGTCCCAGCGTTCGACACCCAACCCGGAGGACACAGGAAGCTAGAACGGGCAGGCTACCCGATGGTCTCTCCCACCGTGCAGGGAGGATATCCGCATCGCTGCAGGCGCGAGGTATCGAACCGAAAAACGCAGAAGCGGTCGTGGGGTGACAGCAGAGAAGAAAAGACGCCGAGCCCTTACTTTTCGACGCCGTACACCGTCGGCTTGCTGAAGTTGTAGGACATCCCGAGGTCGGCGTAGCCGTCGCCGTCGTAGTCCTCCATGACGAAGTTGGTGTCGTCGAATGCCCACGCTGCCTGGCTCGTCTTGAAGACGAGGGAGGGCACCGAGTAGTTCCAGTACCACGCCAGGTCGTGCGTCGCCTGTTTGGTCTCCTCGACGGAGGAGTCCGGCGAGGCGAGCGTGCGCTGGAGCGCGCGCAGGTCGAGCGTCTTGCCAGACCCGCTGACCTCTTCGGCACCGACGGTCGAGGGGACCGTCGGGTTGACGTCGCGGTTCGCCCAGCCGGGGCTCCCGTCGTCGTTCGTCAGCTTCAGCTCGCTTATCGAGTCAGCGTAGCTGTGGGTCGGGTGGTTGATGCTGCCCGCGTGGAAGTCGAAGATCATGTCCCAGACACCGGACTCCGGCGGCTGGTTGTACACTTCGTTGAGGTACTCCTGGGCCCCGATGACCTTCGCGTCGACGTCGAAGCCGGCGCGGCGCATCTGGCTGTTGATGGTACGACCCACGGTCGGCCGCCAGTCGTAGGTCCTGATGATGAACGAGAGCGTGTCGCCGCTTTCGTCCTCCCAGATACCGTCGCTGTTCTTCGAGTAGCCCGCCTTCTGGAGCTCGGCCGCGGCTTTCTCGGGCTGGCGCGTCGCGCCGTACTGGATGTAGTCGTCCGCGACGCTCGGGTCCGGAAGCCACTGGTCCAGCACGACCGGGGCCGCACCGGTCTGCGTGGTAACAGCCGCGCCGTTCGTGTTGTTCACGATAGCCTGCGAGTCGAGGTAGTACGCCATCGCGCGGCGCACCTCGACCTTGGCCAGGTGTTTGTTGTGCTGGTTGAGCATGTACACCTCACCACGCGGCTGTGGCTTCGTGACGTAGCTCACGTCGTCCGGATACTGGGTCTGCTGGGGGTTCGGCTCCTCGAAGGTGAGGTCGATCTGGTCGTTCTGGAACGCCAGCTGGAAGCCGGAGTCGTCCCCACGGAACAGGATCTCGATGTTCTCGATGTTCTGCTGGTCGGCGAACGGGTGGTCCTCGTACTTCGAGTAGACCACCCGGTCGTCTGCGACCTCGGAGACCTCGAACATCCCGTTCCCGACAGCGTCCTCGAAGCCAATCTCGTTGGCTTCGGTGGCCTGTTTGTTGATGTCGGCTGCCTCTTTCTCCGTCGAGGCGTCCTCCATCATCTCGCGGAACTTCTTGGCGTGTTTGCCCTGGAAGTGGATGTTGGGCCGCTGGTTGGTGTGGAAGAACGCGAACGGTGCAGTGCGCTCGTGGAGTTCACGGTGGATGGTCGTGTCGTCGACCTTCGTGACGCTCTTCCAGTCCGGGGTGTTGCCCAGGAGCTTGTCGTATTCGTGGAAGTACTTGTCGTACTCGTACATGTCGTCGATGGTCACCGAGTCACCGTCGTGCCACGTCCAGTCGTGCTCGGTGTCCAGCTTGATCTCCCAGGTGCTGAAGTCGTTGATGAGTCGCGATTCCGCGACCAGGAGCCCATCGTACTCGCCACCGGTGTACTGGTCCAGTTGCCCGGCCCCGTACCAGGTCTGGAGCGGCAGGAAGTATATCGAGTCCATGTTGCTCCGGCCGAAGAACGGCCAGAAGTTCATGTCCTGTGGTGCGGTACCCGTGATGAGGTTCATCGTCGGGTCGACGGCCGGGCCACGACCAGAACTCTCGGACCCACCTTCCTCGGTCCCACCGCTCGAGGTCTCGGTGCTTCCACCTTCGTCGTTCCCGTCCTCGCTGGTCTGTGTGTCCTCGGCCTGAGAACTGCAACCCGCGAGTCCCACTCCCGCAGCTGCGCCGATTGCCGCGAGATACTGTCGCCGGCGAAGCCCACGCCATCGCGGGTCGCCCTCTCCGCTATGAGGATGACTATCGTCAACCATGGTCAGAGAACCTATCCCATAGTAATAAACATATTGTAATAATTTGCGCATTATCGGTAGTCCCGGGAGGGGAGACCGCTCGCCTGTCACTGGGAAACAAAGAAAGAGAGAATGGGACGGGCCGACCGCGACTACTCGGACACGTCCTCGGTGTCGTACAGGTGGCACGCGACCGGGTGGTCCGACTGCAACTGGGGCTGCTTTCGCTCGCAGACGCTCTCGTACTTCGAGCGTAGTGTTTCCGCGGCGTGCTCCCAATCGCCGATGGCCACAGCCTCCAGTGCACCCTCGATTGCCTCCCGGTGCTCATCGTCCAGGTCGGCATCGACGAACAGCTCCCGGGCCGTGACCGCGAATTCCGACGCCAGTTCGGACCGCTCCGACTCCGATGGCACCGGCTTGTCCGCCTCCAGCGCTGCCCATACCCGTTCGACATCTACGTCCTCATCCTCGATGTCGAGGCGCAGGTCGATGATGTCGTTGTAGGTGTCCTGCTCGATATCCAGGTCGGCAGGCGGGATGATGACCGGACACCGGGTGTGGAAGTGGCAGCCACCCGGCGGGTCGTCCGGCGTCGGGATGTCGATGCTCCTGACCGGCGGGTCGTCCGTCGACATCTCCGCCGCCGACCGCGGGTCGAGCATCGGCGTCGACCAGATGAGAACCTGCGTGTAGGGGTGTTTCGGGTTCTGGATGAGTTCGTCGACGGTCCCGATCTCGACGAGCTTCCCGAGGTACATCACGCCGATTCGACCGTCTGCCTTCTCGGCGAGGTACCGCGCGTTGGCGAAGTCGTGCGAGACCACCAGATAGGAGGTGTCGAACAAGTCACGCAGGTCCAGCATCAGGTCCATCATCTGCACGCGCAGGGAGACGTCCAGTGCACTGACCGCCTCGTCCGCGAGGATGAGGTCCGGTTCCATCAGCAGTGACCGCGCGAGTGCGACCCGCTGTTGCTCCCCACCACTGAGCTGGTGAGGGAACCGGGTCGCGTAGTCGGTCGCCGGCGTGATTCCAACGCGTTCGAGGAGCTTGTGGACGACCTCCTCGCGCTGTGCCGACCCCAGGTCGGGTCGGTACTTCTTCATCGGCACGGCGAGGTTCGTCAACACAGTCCGATTCGGGTTGAGTGAGCTACCGGGGTCCTGGTGGATGATCTGGAGCGACCGCCTGATGCGCTCGAACGGGATGTTCACCGTGCCGGTCCCGTCCATCGCGTCGTGGACGTCCTGTCCCCGGTATCTGACGCTCCCACCGGTCGGACGCTGCAGGCCGATGGCGGTCTTCCCGAGCGTCGTCTTCCCACACCCACTCTCGCCGACGAGTACCACCACGTCGTTCTCGTAGATGGTGAGGTCGACCTCGTCGACCGCCTTGACCACCTTCTGCTCGCCGAAGAACGAGCTATTGTGGGCATTGAAGTGAACCTGGACGTCGTCGAGTTCCACCACGGGCTCGGTCGACGGCGACGTGCGGCTCATTGTCGCCCCCGCTGTAGCTGACCCTCGAGAAGGTGGAGGTCGATCTCGAGTTCGGATTCGAGCGTGTAGGGGACGGCCTCGGCCGCCTCGTCCGAGTAGAAACACGCCACCGAATGTCGCTCAGAGACGCTGAAGTGGTCCGGGTCCGACTCGACACAACGCTCGTCCGCGAGCGGGCACCGGGGGTGGTACGGGCACCCTTCGAGCCGCTTGACGGGGTCGGGACTCGACCCCTCGATGGGTTTCATCTGGTCGACCGGCGTGTCCAGACTGGGGACCGCCGACAGCAGTGCCCGTGTGTAGGGATGCGCCGCGTCGAGCAACACCTCGTCGCGCGTCCCGGCCTCGACGAAGTCGAACGCGTAGATGACCGCCAGCCTGTCCACCAGTCCCGCGACCAGCGGGAGGTCGTGGGTGATGAAGATGATGGTGAGGTCGTACTCGTCTCGCAGCGTCGCAAGCATGGTCTTGATTGACTGTTGCATCAACAGGTCGAGCGCAGCGGTCGGCTCGTCCATCACGAGCACGTCGGGTTCGAGCACGAGACTCAACGCGATGAGTGCGCGCTGTTTCATCCCACCCGATAGTTCGTGCGGGTACGCGTCGAGCACCCGATCGGGGTCGAGGTAGAGGTCCGCAATGAGGTTGCGCGCGTGGTCCATCTGGCTATCGAGGTCCATCCCGTGTTCGACGATAGTCTCCTCGAAGTGGCCGCCGATGGTCATCGTGGGGTTGAACGAACTCATCGCCCCCTGGAACACCATCGAGATCTCCTCCCAGCGGAACGACTTCAACTCGTTCTTCGAGAGGTCGAGCACGTCGATTGGGTCACGACCGTCGTCCGGGTAGTACCGGATGCTCCCGGTGGTCTCTCCCGGTTCCGGGACCGCGTCGAGCATCGCCGAGGCGAACATCGACTTCCCCGACCCGGACTCGCCGACGATGCCGAGAATCTCGTTCCGGTAGATGTCCATGTCCACGTCGTCCATCACCTTCGCAGCGCCGCGGTCCATCTCGAACCAGACGTCGAGGTTCCGGACCCGGAGTATCCGGTCCGGCGACTGCCGTTCGTCTGTTACCGTCGCCGACGTCCGCGTGAACCCCGTCCCTGGAGGCGTAGCTTTGTTACTCATATCAGTTGCGGCTGGTTACCACCTGTACAACTGAGTCATTCAAATAATTTTGGGAGGTATCGTACCGACCAGTACCTTCATATCGGCGGCCACAGACGTATCGGTCATGGCAACCATGAACAAGGGGAGGTCCCCCTCAGAACAGCTCATCGGCTGGCTTCGCAGTCTTCCGAACACGATAAAGAAATCGTTCAACCTGCTCATCGCGACCGCCGGTATCCTGCTGTTCGTGTTCGCCGGCACCGTTCTCGTGTACGCCGGGCACGACGTGTGGGCCGGTCTCCTGGCTATCTCCGGGCTCCTCACCTTCGCCATCGGCCTCTCCGGCTACCTCATCTACCGGCTGCTGAGCCGGTACTACTGATGTTCACCCGAGTGGCTGGCCCGAACCGGCGCAACGCTCTTTCGTCACCGGCGGTAACGAGTGTCTATGAGTAAACCGTCCTCGAAGGGGTTCATGTTCCACGTCTGCCGGTCGGCCGGTGGTATCCGACTCCTCATGACCCTCTCGGTGAGCGTGGCGGTGCTGATGCTGCTGTGGCTGCCGTTCATCAGTCCGGACACCGGGACCGGCGCTATCGTCCTGTTGAACCTCATCATCGCTATCGTGTTCGTCTCCTTCTTCGGCCTCCTGCTCCTTCTCTGTCGTCGCCAGCAACGCGACGTACCGGAAGAACCGAACCCCCTCGACTGAGCGGTCACACCACTGTCTTCGATTCCAGACAGCATCGACGCCTGCCTACAACACCGACAGGTACACCAGCAGTGCGATGAGCAGACTCGCGGGGATACCGGCCGCGACGACCGCGCCCTGGATGGTCAACGTGCTCACCTGCTCGGCGGCCCAGACCCAGAGGACCGCCGTCGCCACGGCGAAGACCAGACCGACCACGAAGAAGCCGAGGAACAGTGGGTCCGCCGATGCCCCTGCAGTGTACGCGAAGATAGCCTGGACCTGGTCCTGGATGGTCGCGTACGTCCCGGGGCCACACTCGAAGGACCCATCAGCACAGGGCTCGCTCGACCCGAGCGCGAGGTAGCGACCCAGGGACCAGCTCACACCGGTCCCGACGAGGGGAATCGACGCCCACCCGGTGACCCGAAGCAACGTCCCGTACCGGATGCGGGCCTTGACCACTTGCCCGATACCCGTGACGACGGCGGTCATCGCCATCCAGCCGATGAGCGGTGTGAAGGCGTACACGCCCACGAGAAGCAGCGAAACACCGCCGTATATCTGCCGAGCCTCTCCCATGGACAGGTAGACGACCAGCATATCGGCCGCGAACGCGATGCCCGCGAGGATGAGGATGGTGGTCTGTGCCGTCAGGGTTCGGTACTTCGCCCGCGTCTGGAAGAAACTACGTACGTCTGTGCTGGACATCGCCATGCTGATGTGAACAGTTACCGCGGACCATTAAATCGATTCCGGTGGGTCGAACGACTGCACCCCGACTAGTCGGCCTCGCCGTCGCCACCGACGCTGCGGGAGTGCCGGGCGCGGAGTCGCGGGTTGAATATCTTGTCGAGGCCCTGTGCGAGCATGACCAGCCCGAACGACAGCATCGCGAGCACGAGCATCGGCCAGAGGATGATGTAGAACGTGTCGAAGCTCGTGATGGCCCCCATCTCGTACGCGTCGTTCATCATCTTCCCCCAGTTCGGTGCCCCCTGTGGCAGGAAGCCGAGGAAGTACAGTCCGACAGCTTCGGTGATGACGCGCTTACCCGCCGCCGCCGCCGAGATGAGGATGTACGGCATGAGCTGCGGAATGACGTCCTTGAACAGGATGCCACCCGTCGAGACGCCCATCGTGCGGGAGGACTCGACGTAAGACTCGTTCCGGATGGTCAGCACCTGCGACCGGAGCGACCGGGCCAGCCCCGGCCAGTTGTCGATGGCGAGAATCATCCCGAGGACGAACGGGTCGCTCGGCTGGAACACCGCCGCGAGCAGCAAGACCAGCGGCAGGCCGGGGATGGTCATCATCACGTCGGTCGCGCCCATCAGGACGTCGTCGATCCGGCCACCCTTGTACCCCGCCGTCGTCCCGACGATGACCGCCACGCCGATGGAGACGACCCCGCCGGCGAGGACGAGTTCCGCCATCGCGGGGGCCGCGTTGACGATACGCATCAGGATCGGCTGCCCGACCTCGTTCGTGCCGAGCGGATACTGCCAGATACCGGTGTACGTCCAGCCGATGACCGGGATGGTGAACTGCTCGATACCGAAGATGTAGTGCCTGTACTCGGAGTCGAACGGCTTGATGAACGAGGGCGCGTAGTTCAGGTATGCTTCGTCGTACATCGGTTCCCAGATGGTCGCCATGAAGACGAAGAAGGCGACGATTGAAAGACCGAGTTTCGCGCGCCAGTCGTACCAGGCGATGCGAAGCGGGGCAACCAGGTTCGCCTCCACCTTCTGTTGGTAGACACTGACGGAGTTCCCGGCACCCTTGGCCTCGATGCCACCGACCAGTGCCTCGACGTTCGGCCGGTCGTCCTCCGCGTCCGTAGGCGTCTCAGTAAGCTTCACGTTCCTCACCTCCACCAGCCCGTGGGTCGATGAAGCCGTACGTGAAGTCCGCGATGAGTATCCCGATGATGGTCACCGCCGTGTAGAACACGAACGCACCCATCAACAGCGGGTAGTCCCGCTGGACCAGCGCGTTGAACGTGTACCAGCCCACCGCAGGATAGGTGAAGATACGCTCCATGATGATACCGCTGCTGAAGATGCCCGCGATACCTATCATGAGCGTCGTATAGAGGGGCAACACCGCGTTGCGGGCCAGGTACCGGCTCGCGATACGGCTCTCGCTCAGTCCACGCAGTCTCGCGACGCGGATGTAGTCGGACTCCATCACGCGAATCGAGTTCCCGCGCATGCCGAGTCCGCTGATGCCGAGGACGAACCCGGTGAACACCGGGAGCGCCGCCGACCAGGCCGCACCAGCGATGAACCCCGGATTGAACCCCGGCGTCACGTTCGGGTCGTTGATTATCGTCCCGATTATCGGGGCCCCCAGCGAGAACTCCGCCGGGTATCGCCCACCCTGTGGGAAGATGCCGAAGTTGTAGCCGAAGACCGCGAGCGCGAGGATACCGGCGACGTAGTAGGGAATCGAGTTCCCGACCATCGCGAAGATGGTGCCCCCCTTGTCGAAGCGACTCCCCTCCCGGTAGGCGAGGAGTGCACCCCAGAAGATGTTGAACGTGAACCCGAGGACGAGCCCCCAGATGCTGACGAACACCGACCACGGCATCGCAGCGAACAGCAGGTCGAAGACGGGCTCGTTGTACTGCAGGGAGGTCCCGAACTCCTGGTGGACGACGATGTTCGTGATGAACGTGACGAACGCTTCGGGAATCGACTGCCCGGGGTCGATAGAGATGAGCAGTTCGACCTCGCTCCGTATCTCCTCGATACTGCACGCACCGGCACCGAACCGTTCGAGACAGCGACGGTATCGCTGTCTAGTCATCGCCTGGATGGGCCCCCCAGGCAACATACGATACATCACGAAGGCGATCGTCGTCGCGGTGACGAACGTGAGGACACCCTGGCCAATCCGCTTGAGGTGGTACTGCATACCTGCTTGATTACTCAATTGCTGATACTCACCATAAACCTTGGCACTGTGTACCTCTGTCACGCCGGTTCGGTGCACCCGGCACGTTCGGGACCGGCCTCGGGCCGGTCGACCCAATACAGCTACGACCACCGGTGTCGTGGGTTCCACACGATGACGGCACGACGTTCCGACGGACCGACGGTGACGACCGACGGGAACCGCTTCCGCCTCGACGGCGAGTTGGTCGACCTCTGGGGCATCCGCACCGCGAGTGCGACGGCGACCGACGAGCAATGCCAGCACCTCATCGACCAGCTGGACGACTACACCGCCCACGGGGTGAACGCGGTGACGGTGTTCTACATGGGGTGTATGGGGGCGAACTACGACCCGTTCGCACCGGACGGCTCCAGCATCGACCCCGACCATCGTCGCCGGATGGAACGAATCGCAGAGGCGTGTGCGGCACGCGACATGGTCCTCGTCGTCGGTGTGTTCTACCAGTTCGCGCCGTTCGGGCTCCGGGACGCGAACGCCGTCCACGAAGCACTCGGGCAGGTCGCCCGCCACCTGGAACCGTATCGGAACGTCATCGTCAACGTCGCGAACGAGCACAGCTCCTACGGCTGGGACCAGCACGCAGACGCCTACGACTTCAGAGACCCCGACAACATCGTCGAGTGCTGTTCGGTCCTGAAAGAGACCGACCCGGACCGGCTCGTCGGCGGTGGCGGATTCCACCCGGAGACCACCGCGGTCATCGGTCGCGCCGATACAGTCGATGTCTGCCTGTTCGACACCGGTGAGGAGATCTACACCGACAACGACTCGGGTGCGATGCACGACCGACTCGTGCGAGCCGGTGTCCGGGACAAGCCACTCGTCAACGTGGAGTTGTTCGGCGGCTGGACGGAGCGATTCCCGCGGGGTGTGTTCCCTCCGGACGCGAGACTGGCATACGGGAGAGAAGTCCAGCGTGCGGCGGCCAGACCAGGGCTCTCGGTGTTCTTCCACAACAATCGGTGGTGCCAGCACCCCGAACTGCCGATGCGCTACGACCTCGCCGGACAGGGCACCGCGGGAGACCCCGGCATCCGCTGGTACTTCGAGCAGGTCCGGGCCGCACAGGAACGGACGGGATAATCCGAGAAGCGTCCGACGTCAGTCCTCGCCGTCACCGTTCAGCGAAACCAGTTCGAGTTCTCCATCGGGAGTCACGACGAGGCGCTGGTTGGCTTCCACGTCCTCGAACACGCGGACCGTCCCGTCCGGGAACTCGACGCGCACCTCGTCGACGGTGGTCGCCGAACCCAGCCCGAAGTGCAAGAGCCGCGTGTCCTGCGAGAGGAAGTCCGACTTCGCACTCACGAGGTCCCAGCTGGTGTCCCCGTCGACGGTCACCTCGACGACGGTCCCCAGCGCAACCTGCCCGTCACTCGGGACGGTGACCTGCAGCGCGTTGTTGCTCGTCCCACGGTTCTCGTAGAGCTTCGTCGGCCCCTTGCGGTCGGCGACCGCGATGTCCATGTCACCGTCCCGGTCGAAGTCGAGCACCGCCATTCCCCGGCCGCGCGACCGTTCGAACCCGAGCGTGGACGCGTTGACCATCTCGAACGACTCGCCCGTCCGTTCCCAGACGTGCGGGAGCGTCACCACCATCTGCAGGCTCTCCTTCGGCCAGTGCGCCCGGGTCGTGTGGATGAGGTCCTCGTCGCCATCGTCGTCGAGGTCGACGAACGAACTTGCCCAGCCCCATCTGGCGTACTCGACCCCGTATTCGACCTCGCGGCTCTCGAAGCTCCCGTTGCCGTCGTTGATGAGCAGGTTGTTGCCCTTCTGGCTCACGGCGGGCATCGACGAGAGGGTGAACACCTCCTCTCTGTACTGGATGTTGGTCACGAACACGTCAAGCAACCCGTCGCCGTCCACGTCTGCGACCTCGGAGGACATCCCGTGCCTGTTGGTATCCGGAATCCGGTGGCTCTCGAAGGTGCCGTCGCCCTGGTTCACGTAGAGCACGTCGTTGTTGAAGTCGTTCGCCGTGTGGATGTCGGGCAGCCCGTCGCCGGTGAAGTCGACGAAACTCGCGGCCATGGTCCAGTGGGTCAGGTCGAGGCCCGCGTCGGTGACGCGCTCGAACCCGTCGCCACAGGACCCGCGGAACAGGTAGTTCGGCGCGCCGTTGTCGTCTTCCACCGGCGATAGCTCGCGCACCGGTGCGCCGTCGTAGTGGAGGTTCGAACGCTCCGGGTTGCGGTCGCGCCAGTCCCCGTTCTGGTAGACGAAGACGTCGAGGCAGCCGTCGGCATCGAAATCAGCAGCGGACGCCCCGTACGGCACGGTGAAGTTGGCCGCCGCGAACCCGACCTGTTCCCTGACGAACGAACCGTCCCGGTTCGCGAGGAAGACCGGGTCCGCATCGACTCGGAGCAACAGCAGGTCGTCGTAGCCGTCGTTCTCCTGGTCGAAGAACAGGGCACCCTTGAGATAGCCGTCTATCTCCGGGAGCTGTCCTGACTCGGAGAACGTCCCGCCGTCGTTCCGGTAGAGGACGGGCGCGCCGCCGCCGAAGGCCAGGAGATCCGGGTACCCATTGCGGTCGTAGTCCGTGACGTAGAGGCTCGCGTTCCCGTTGGTCAGTTGGCCGCCCGGACTGTGCTGGTACGTGAGTCCCGCCTCTGGTGCGACATCGGTGAACTGCCCTTCGCCGAGCGTCTCGACCGGCGGACTGGCGTCGGTGGCCGCGCCCCCCAGCAGGACGAACCCGACCCCGATGGCTGCGACCAGGATTGCCACGCCGATGAGCGCGGTAGCCCCGACGCCTGCACGGGCGGCCCTGTCACGCCCGGGTTGGTCTCTGGTTCCGTTCTCACTGCCGGGTGGGTGTCTATCTCGTCTCATGTTAGCTGGGTCGTGGGGTAGGAAGCGAACGGTACTGCCGGGGTGGGACCAGGAAGGTACTCCGTGAGAGAACCTCGATGAAATCGAGGATACCGTTCTCGGAGTCGGGGAGCTCGGGCCCGTCGCCGGTTCCGTCGAGGTCCACCTCGTTCATCGCGTCACGGGTCTTGACGAACTCGTCGATGCCGCGCTGGAGCGACCCGAAGTGGAGGATGGCACCGGACTCGGCGGCCGCGTTGAAATCACCACGCCGCATGATGAGTGGCTCGTCGTCGTCGTCTCGAACCCGGGCGAGTTTCTGCCCGTGTCCGACACGGCCTTTCGTCTGGGCGTCTTCGAGGGTTCGGTCGGCAATCTCGCGCGTGATCTCGCTCTTGCTCGCCAGGTTCTCGCCGACGTCTCCCACGGTGTCCGAGCTGTGGTCGGGGCTGAACATCTTCTCGACGCGCTGCTCGTGGTCCTGGTCGTACCACTCGTCGAGGTGGTTCCGGAGCTTGGAGAGTTGCTGCACCGAGCCGCCCGCGAACGGCCCCTCGGTGATGGTTATCTTGTCCTCGGAGGGGAAGGTGTCGCGGTAGTTCGACTTGAACCCCATCGAGACGGGTGCGCGCGCCGGGATGTCGTCACGAAGTCGTTCTTTCGGGAATCCCGAGCCGACGAACCCGGTCCGGCGTTCGACGGTCTCGAACACACCGTCGAGGCTTCCCTGGACCTCGACGCCGTTGACGTGTTCCAGCCGCCCGAAGAGCGCTTCCTCGGCGGCCAGCACGACGGGTGCGAGGTCGCTCGCGAGGTGGATAGCGGCATCACAGGTGGTCGCGTTCGCCGGGTCCTCCCCGAGCCGCTCGAGGAGCGCTGCCGGGGGCATGATATCGACCGAGTCTGGGAGCGGTTCCTCGAACCGGTCGAAGTACGACGGTGCGTACCCCACCGTGAACAGCAGTCCGTCGTTCATAACGGCTCGTCGGTCGGTGCCGACCCCGCGCTTGAACGCCCGTTCCAGGGTTTGAAACGCATCTTCGACCCGTGTTCGTTCGGCCTCTGTCGGGGTGTCCTCACCGACGTAGTTCAGCAGGAGGAACGCCTGGTGATGCGGGAAGTCCGGATTCCCGTAGCTGTCGACCTGGACGTACTTGCCCCACTCGTGCTGGCGTTCCGGGAGGTCGTCCAGCGAGTCGGTTCCCTGCGCGAATCGCTGTGTCTCGACGGGATTGGCGGTCCGTTGGGTGTCGGTGGTGGTCGTCGAGTCGACCTCCGGTGACCGGGAGAGGCACGCCGACAGCGCGGCCGCGCCGCCGATGGCCACGGCAGCTTTCATGAACTCCCGACGCGAGGCATCGGGGTCGTCGGATGGAGCGGTATCGTCGACCCTACCGCCTCCTGCGTGAGGACAAGGCATAGCCAGGATTCGCCATCCATTAGCAAAAGTGTTTGTTCCATTCGGGTGACAACCCTCCCCGCCCAGATGACGCTGCACTCTGCTTGCTGGTGGACGCCTAGCTATAACTCCCGTGCCATCGAGTGGCGCATATGCGACCGACCCGCATCCTGCAGGCAGCCCTGCTCAATCCGGACAGTGACCCCGAATCGACCGTCGAAACCAACCTCCGCAACATGCTCACGGCGCTCGACCGCGCAGCATCGTTCGAGCCGGACTTCGTCTCCTTCCCGGAACTGGCCCTGGCCAAGGGGGCCGAGGGCGACGTCCTCCCCGAGGAACTGGCGGTCAGCCTCCCGGGACCGGTGACGGAGCGAATCGGAGAGAAAGCCAGAGAACTCGGTTCCTACGTGTGGGTCCCGACGTACGAGGACGCGGCGGGGACCGTCTACAACAGCGTCGGACTCGTCGGTCCCGACGGCGAGTTCCTAGGCACGTACAGGAAGCTCGCGCCGACCGACGGCGAGATGGACCGCGGCATCTCGCCCGGGACCGAGCTGCCGACGTGGGACACGCCGTTCGGGCGTGTCGCGGCCACGATATGCTGGGACGTCCGGTTCGACGAGATCGGCGTCGCGTTCGGTGCGCGAGACGTGAACGTACTGTTCCACCCGACGCAAGGAACCAGCTACAGCCGGCTCCGTAACTGGGCGGTCTACCACGGCTACCACGTCCCCGTCACCTGGGGTCCGTACTCGAAGATATACACGCCGCACGGGAGCGAGATAGCCAGGCAGGACCGCCACGCGACCCACCCCGAGGCCCTGGGGCTCGACCTGGGTGGTGGAAGACTCCGGTTCTCTTTCGCCGAGGTGAACACGGACTGCAAGTCCTACTCGCGCGCCGGACTGGACTTCGAGACGATGGACGAGGTACAGGAGTACTACGGCGGTGACATCGCCCTCCACGCAAACTACGACGACGCGACCATCGTGCTGGAGACGCTCGACGAGGACCTCAGGGTCGAGGAGGTCGAGGCGCAGTTCGACCTGCCGACGGTGCAGGCCTACGAAGAACACGTCCGGGAGATGGTCTACGAACGAGCCCCCGACTCGCCACTCACGCCACCGAATCGATGAGTCACGAGGTCGCGTAGGGCTGGTACGAATCGAGGAAGTCGTGCCCGTCTGCAGTCGTCTCGCGAAGTGCCGACGAGTCGGGTGTGACCCGGCCCCCGGTCTCGAGCGCGGCGCGGACACCGAGCAGGAGCGAAGCAGAGTCGAGGATCCGGCGTGATTCGTCCCGTTCGCCCTCGACGATATCGAGGAACCGCTGCAGGTACGACCGGTACATCTTCTGGAGTTCCTCCTCGGTCCCGCCGATGACGGCCGAGCGGGTTTCGTCCGAGACGTCGAGCAGGCCGAACGCGCCAGGCTGGGACGGACCGTCCAGCCTGAGAACCGCCGTCGCCCCGTTTTCGAACTCGATGTCGACCGCGGCACCAGGATAGTCGGCGCAGTCCGCGGCGACCCAGTCGGCACCCGCGATTCGGCGCGCAGTGTCGGTCATGTGCGACCCGTAGTAGAACGGGTCGTTGTACCCAGCCCCGTAGAGGAGCCGGTCCGGGACGCCCGTCGGGAAGTCCGACAGCCGGGGATGGAACGAGACCGACGAGCCGCCGAACAGCGGTGTCCCGGTCGCGAGCGATTCGAGGGTTTCGAGGTCGGCGAGACAGCCGACGACGGGTTTGTCGATGAGCGTCGGAACACCAGCCTCGAGGAAGGGTTCCGCGAGGGAGACGTGGGTGTCCCAGTTGACCGCCATGACCAGAACGCCGTCGACCGAACCGAGCATGTCCTCCGGGTCGTCGTACAGCGTGGCGTCGTACTCCGCGGCCAGTTCGTGGCAGTACGACTCCTCCCGCACGTCACCACCATCCCAGAGCGAGGTCACCGACGCGTTCGGCATCGCTTCCAGGATGGGTCCAAAGGAGGCCGGATGACTCGTGTCGAGGCCAAGCATTCCTAACCGATTCATTTCACTACATCGTGGGGATGTGAATCCGATATTTAAATCCGTACGACAGAATTCAGTCACGATTGCGTTCGGTGGCTCCCGGACGTGGGCCGTTCGGATGTCGGCCGTATCGTTCGATTCGGTCGCGAACCACACGCAAGCTGTCGGTTTCCTCCGGAACTCCCCTGCCCCTCAATTATTTACCACCCCGTGCGAAGGTACTCAGCGATGCGCGAAGCCCTGCAGTTCGAACACGAGACCGTGGATACGACGATATTCAACATCTCCTGGGGTGGTGAGTCACCTGGCTACGATGCCTGGGGTGGCGTCGCCGCGGCGGACTTCGACGGCGACGGCCGCGACGAGTTCGCAACCGGCGGCAGGTTATCCCCCGACGGTGGGTACTACCACCTGTACGACCGGACGGCCGACGGCTGGGACCGCTACGAACTCGAGCCGGACTTCCGCCCGGGCGTCGGTGCAACTGCGACGGACGTGGACGGTGACGGCTGCCCCGAGATCGTCTGCGGCGAGTGGGGCAGTCGCCTGTTCGTCGTCGATGCAGACCCGACCGCGGAGTCGTTCGGAACAGCCCGAGTCGTCTACGACGGATTCGAGAACGGCCCCCACGACTTGCTGGCCGCGGACGTCGATGGCGATGGCGAGATGGAGATCGTCGCACGAGTCAAAGACCATTCTCTGGTCGTGTTCGACGACATAGGGAGCGACGGCGAGTGGGTACCGACCGTCGTCGCGTCCGGGCTGGATGGAGATGGAACGGCGGTCGCGGACATCTCGGACGGCCCGGGCCTCGACATCGTCACCAACCAGGGCTGGTTCCAGAACGTGGATGGGGAGGGGACCGACTGGCAGCAGCACCCACTCGTCGACCCGGCCCTGGACTGGGACCACGAGACCCGCATCGCTGTCGGGGACGTCGACGACGACGGTGACCTCGAGGTCGTCATCTCCGAGTCAGAGCTCGACGCGAACGCGAGGCTGGCAGTACTCTCCAGGACGGACACTGGCCCGTGGGAACACCGATTGCTGTTCGATGCCGAGGACGACAGACGGGCACTTCACACGCTGGAACTGGCGGACCTGGATGGAGACGGACGCCTGGAGGTGGTCACGGCCGAGATGGAGAACGACAAGACGGATGGGGAATCGGTGACGCCCCGCTGGTGGTGTCTCGGCACCGATGGCGAGACCTGGGAGCGCCGTGTGCTTCTCGATGAGAACCTCGGCTCGCACTGCGCACGGGTGCTGGACGTCGACGGTGACGGCCGACCGGACATCGTCGGCAAGGTCTGGCGGGCGAACGACCGCAACGGTGCAGACGGCCTGAATCACGTCGATTGCCTCCGGAATGTCACCGAGTGAGACCGGGTCTCGCGTTCAGCCTGATAAAACACGTCCCACCATATCGTTGATGATAGATTCCGCGGCGAGTCGTCACGACGACCTCTGTTCCTGACTCCAGCAATCGAGAAAACGCACGACTGGAGCGCCATGAGCGAGCGTTCGGACAGCGATTTCGACCTCTGTGCCCCACGAGAACGTGTATCTCGATTTCCCGTTCATACGGATTGAACGCGGCGTGTGCCACGTCCCCTGTGATGCTATCTCCCACAGGCCCTCGAGACGGGTCCTGAGACGGTGATACCACGAGCAGGGGAAGTGATATCCCTGGGTGTGGAAATCCCAGAAACGCTCCAGAGTCGTCGCGTTCACCAGTTTCTTGCGGAATGAGCTGGTGGACCCCGTATTTCGCAAGTGGTTCCATTTTCACGGCGTCACTCGCTGAGATCGGCCATGCGCCGGCCACAGTTGTCGGGGAACGGTCACTATTGCCGCGAATCGTTCACCACTCCGGAACGGCCGGAGTCAGCGCCAGAAAAGTAGGCAGTTGGACGTATCTTGACCGCAGAACCGTACGACGGTGCGGTACTTGGGGAGGAGGAGTCCCATGTGTCACTCGCACTCACCTCCGAGATCGCGCAACCACCTGAGAAACTGCGATTCCACCGCGTCCAGGCACGTGAAGACTCACGCCGGAGGCAGCGTCGCAGAGACAGCATGAACCGGTCGCGTGTCCGGGACAGCCCGGCCGGAGTCGTGGCGACCTATCTCCGAACTCACCACCGTGCTGGGACGTCGGTGTTCACCAGAGCAGAACAGCTGAGGGCCTGTTGCATCGGCCTTCCCCCGCTAACATGCATGCTGGTCCGTCTAGCAGGCGCGCCAGCACTCACTACAGCGCAGGTCTGACCGAGAGTCACAGACGACCGGGTTCCGTACACGGGGACATCCACCTTCGACACGAGCGGCTACGACCGCCGAAGGGGACGGATAGCAGAGAAAGTTACAGACCTATGTGTGTAACAGTCAGGTCTCGCACTCGCAGCCACCCCGGGCGAGGAGGTCGGCCACGTCGTAGCTGCGCCCGCAGTCGTCACAGAGCACCTGGATGTCGTTGAGGACACTGAAATCACCGAGCGAGATGGTCCCCTTCTTCTGGAGTCCTTCCAGCGAGCGTTCGGTCACGGCCGTCGTCCGGCCGCGGAGGCGCTGGATGGTCTGTTCGGCCTTCTCGACCCGTTCCTCGTCGGTCGGTTCGGGCTGCTCGGCATCCCGGTGGTTCTTGAGATACCGGTAGATGGTCTGGTGCGAGACGAAGTCCCGCTCGACCGCCTCGACGTCGATTCCGTTCTGTTCGAGCCGCGCCCTGATGAGTGTCCGGTCGTCTGACTCCGACTCCCCGCCGGTGAGTGCATCGTAGATGTGATCGACGTTCTCGCCGAGGGTGAACACGTCACTGGCGTCTATCGCCGATTGCAGGACCCGTCTGTTGAACAACTCCGCGAGGTCCCGGACACTCTGCTGTTCGTCTCCCTCTCCGAGCCACAGTCGCTCCAGTTCGTCTCCGATGTCGCCGAGGTCGTACTCCTCGATGACGCGGTCGACCTTGTTCGTCCGCGTGTTCGACCCGGCTGTCTGCCCATCTGTCATTAGGTGGCTGTATGTGAACGCGGCACTTAAACCTGTGACATCACCGTCCACGACCGACAACTCTTATGCAGAATGCCCGTGGATAGTTCGACCATGACGATCAGAGTCACGGTCTGGAACGAGTACCGGCACGAGCAAGAGAACGAGGCGGTCGCAGCGGTGTATCCCGACGGGATCCACGCGGCCATCGCCGATGCGCTCGGGGAGGCCGGTTTCGAGGTCGAGACGGCGACACTCGACGAACCCGAGCACGGGTTGACCGAGGACGTGCTCGCGGAGACGGACGTGCTCACCTGGTGGGGCCACAAGGCGCACGACGAGGTATCCGACGACGTGGTCGCTCGCGTGAAAGAGCACGTCCTCGACGGGATGGGGCTCCTCGTGCTCCACTCCGGGCACTTCTCGAAGATATTCCGCGAGCTCATGGGCACCAGCTGTGCCCTGAAGTGGCGGGACGAGGGCGAGAAGGAACGGGTCTGGGTGACCGACCCGAGCCACCCCATCACCGACGGCCTGCCCGAGCAGTTCGAGGTCCCCAGAGCCGAGATGTACGGCGAGCACTTCGACATCCCGCAACCGGACGCACTGGTGTTCAACTCCTGGTTCGAGGGTGGGGAAGTGTTCCGGTCGGGCTGTTGCTACCACCGTGGTGAAGGCAAGGTGTTCTACTTCCGTCCCGGCCACGAGACGTATCCCATCTATTTCCAGGAGGAGGTCCAGCAGGTCCTCCAGAACGCGTGCGAGTGGGCCGCGCCGAACGAGGACGGCCCCGAGGTGTACCGCGGAAACCACGACCCACTCGAGCCCCTCGACGACGAAACGCACTGAAACTGAGACAGCCCCGGTCTCGTGCTCATATCGAGCCACAGTAGCCCTGTACTGTTCGAATTCGGTCGCTCTGGTTCGAACCGGCGGGCTCACTTATAAATGTTCGAGCCTCCGGAACGAGAGCTGTCGCCTCGTCCGAAACCCGCATCTCACACCGTGAAACAGCCGTCTACTCCCGTCAAAGTCGCGTTACGTTTCCACTCTCGGAATCAGTATATAAGGAAAAGCGGGGACTGTCGATCTCAGCGACGTTCGATTCTTTATTTCCCGCACATAGCGAGAAACGAACACATTGTGTGGTGTTCACACACGACAGGAGTGTAAAAACGTTCGACTGACCGGAACGGTTCACGCGGACATCGCGGGAGTACATCTTTAACCTCGGCCGATAGATTCTACCCATGGGTGAACGCGACGCGGGGCACGGGCTCAAGACGACCGCGGTTTCGTTAGAGCTCATCGAACAAATCCTCGAATTCGAAGGGGCGACGATGGCCGAGCTCGTGGAGGCGACGGGGCTGGCGAAGAGCACGGTACACAGCCACCTCACGACCCTCGCCGAGTACGGGTACGTGGTCAACTCGGACAACCGCTACCACCTCGGGTCGAAGTTCTGCCACCTCGGCGACTACGTCAGGACCCGCAAGGAGTACTACCGCATCGCCCAGGAGACCATCGCCTGGCTCGACGCCGAATCGTCGATGGAGGCGGACTTCACCGTGGAGGAACACGGCCGCATCGTCTCCCTGTACGGCGACCTCGAGTTCGCGAACTCCCCCCGGTTCCTCATCGACGGAAGCCCGTTCCACGTCCACACGACCGCCTCGGGCAAGGCCATCATCGCCGAATACCCGGAGAGCCGTGTTCGCGAGATAATCGACCGCTGGGGACTCCCGGCACCAACCGACCGGACCATCACCAGCGAGGACGAACTGTTCGAAGAACTCGAACGCGTCCGCGAGCAGGGCTACGGCCAGGCAGAAGGCGAAGCGATAGAGGGGTTCTGGGCCGTCGGAAAGGTGGTGAAATCGCCCCGCGGCGAGGTGCTCGGCTCGCTGAACCTGAGCGGCCCCGCGTACGTCGTCGACGAGGAGACGAAGGCGACCCAGGTCGAACTGCTGTCGCGCGGTGTCGAGCGGTTCGAGCAGGGGCTCGTCGAGATGTACCAGCCGACGGCCGCAACGGACGGCGAAGAATAAGCGGGAGACGCGGGGCGGGTGCGGACCGGATGTGGGATACAGTTCAGGCCGGAATCTGCTCGTCGGTGACCACACCGTCCTCGGTCCAGCCCCGACGTTCGTAGTACTCGTCGAGCGCGTCCTCGAAGCCCGGAAGCTGGTCCTCGTACGGGAGACTGTCGTCCGAGCGGTCGAAGCCGCGCTGGTTGTTGAAGTGCCGTTCCAGGCGGACGACCCGGTCGCCGACCGCGAGGAGGTCCTCGAAGTCGGCCCCGAACAGCATCTCGTACCGTTCCGGGGTCATGAAGTCACGGGAGAACTTGCAGACGACGCCGCTGTCGTTGAGGGCCATCTGGTTCTCCTTCTCGATGAGGCGCTGTGGCTTGCCCTCGAACCCCTCGGGCGGGTAGGCGTCGTCCTCCTCGACGAGCGGGTACTCCTGCGAGTAGAAGACCGCGTACATGTGGTCGGCACCGCGGTTCGAGACCGCGTAGGAGAGTCCCTGTCCGTGGAGCACGCGACCCTCGTGGGCG
The DNA here is from genome assembly GCF_025399835.1 of Haloarchaeobius sp. HME9146. NCBI lineage: Archaea > Methanobacteriati > Methanobacteriota > Halobacteria > Halobacteriales > Halorubellaceae > Haloarchaeobius > Haloarchaeobius sp. HME9146. The sequence goes on along the minus strand of NZ_JAODVR010000002.1, from coordinate 105,721 downwards.
GCGAAGTCGAGGCCCTTGACGGTCCAGTCCTCGACCCCGAGGTCGTCGTGGACGCGGGCGATTCCCTCGGCCAGGTCGTCCCCGATACCCTCGCGCTTCGCGATCTTCTCGACCGTATCGTGGATGCGGTCGACGTCGCCGAAGGCGTCCTCGCTGGCGAGGTAGGCCGCGACGGTGTTCCCGGCAGAGATGGCGTCGAGTCCGTACCGGTCGCAGAGTTCGTTCGACTTCATCACGTCGACGATGTCGTCGACCCCCGAGTTCGAACCGAACGCCATCGCGACCTCGAATTCGGGACCCTCGGTCTCGACGCCTGCCTCCTCGTCCCTCGTCGGGAGCTTGCAGGAGAACGCGCAGGCCGAACAGGTCCCCTTCTTGTACTTCTTCTCCTCGACCGCGCTCCCGTTGATGCCGGAAGCGCCCTCGAAGTGCTGCTCGGAGAAGTAGTACGAGGGGAGCCCGTCCATCTCGTTGGCGAGGTCCATCACGGCGACGGTGCCCTGGCGCTTCATGATGTGGTCGTCGGTCGCGGCCTCGCGGTGAATCTCCATCTGCGACGACGGGATGTCGATGTCGGGGGCGGAGTCACCCTCGACGGTGACCGCCTTCACGTTCTTCGACCCGAGGACGGCTCCGAGGCCGCCACGCCCGAAGGCGCGCTCCTCGCTGGTCATGATGGACGCGAACCGGACGAGGTTCTCCCCGGCAGGGCCGACGACCGCGGTCTGGTCGGCACCGATGCCGTGCTCGTCGTCGAGGTACGACACCGTCTCGGGCACGGTCGCCCCCGCGAGGTCAGGCACTGGTTCGAACTCGACCGATTCGTCCGTGATGTGGATGACGACGAGTTCGTCGCTCTTTCCGGTGAACTCGACGGCCGAGTACCCCGTGTCGGCGAAGTTCCGGGACATGAACCCGCCCGCGTTCGACGAGCAGAGCCCGTCCGTCAGGGGCGAGACACTGGTGCAGTTCATCCGCCCGGTGAAGCTCATGTTTGAGGCCTGCATCGGCCCCGTGGTGAAGTACACCCTGTTCTCCGCGCCGAACGGGTCGACGTCGAACGGGATGCGCTCGTGTGCGAGTCTGGTCGCGACACCCCGGCCACCGACGTACGATTCGAGCACGTCGTCGATGTCCTCGGTCTGTGTCTCCCGCGCGCCGACGTCGACCGTCAGCAGTGGGCCCTCGGTGTGTAACATCACTACGAAAACGAGTTGCCAGCCACAAATCGATTGCGGTACCTGCACTCTCGGGTATCAGACATCGGGACCCCACCCCCTCCGAAACCAGTTACTGTGTACTCCTTCCATAGCAATCGTGGACAAGTTATTTATGATTGTTTCACATGGGTCAGAATATGGCTGCAGGTCCGCCGATCCACGAGTTACACTTCGACGACGCACCGAACGTTGACACCGTCCCCGGGCCGAACTCGAAGCGGCTCATCGAGAAGCAACAGCGCATCGACAGCAGCGCCGTCGCGTATCCCGAGGACATCCCCATCGCCTTCGACAGCGGGAAGGGTGCGACCGTCAAGGACGCAGACGGGAACACCTTCATCGACATGTTCGCCGGTATCGGCGTCCTGAACGTCGGGCACTCGAACCCGTACGTGCTCGAAGCGGTCCACGAACAGACGGATAAGTTCGTCCACACGGTCGACTTCCCGACCGAGGCGCGCCTCGAACTCATCGAGAAGCTCGACGAGATCGCGCCGGGGGCGCTGCAGGGCAACAACAAGGTCGTCTTCGGCGGCCCGACCGGGAGCGACGCCATCGAGGCGTCCATCAAGCTCGCCAAGTACAACACCGGCGGCACCGGGCTGGTCGCGTTCCGCGGTGCCTACCACGGCGCGACCAGCGGCGCGATGAGCCTCACCGGGAACAAGAGCTTCAAGGGCGAGTACACGCCCCTGCTCCCCGACGTGACCCACGCGCCGTACCCCAACCCTATCGAGATGGACAAGGCACCGCAGGCCGCGGTCGAGCACTCCCTCGAGGAGGTCAAGGCCATCTTCGACGACCCCTACGGCGGGTTCGCGAACCCGGCCGGAATCTTCGTCGAGCCCATCCAGGGCGAGGGCGGAGTCGTCACGCCGCCCAAGGGCTTCCTGCAGGGCCTCCGCGACATCGCCGACGACAACGACGTGCCCCTCGTCTTCGACGAGATTCAGAGCGGTCTCGGCCGCTCCGGCGAGTGGTGGGCCAGCGAGTGGTACGACGTGACGCCCGACGTGATGACCTCGGCGAAGGCCCTTGGTGGAACTGGCTTCCCGCTCTCGGCGACCATCTACGACGAGGACCTCGACACCTGGGGCTCGGGCGACCACGCCGGGACCTACCGGGGTCACGTCGTCGGGATGCGCGCCGGCACTCGCGCCATCGAGTACATCCAGGAGCACGACCTGCTCGCCCACGCCCGCGACCTCGGCGAGTACATCCGCGACCGGCTCTCCGAGGCGGCCGAGGAGAACCCGTCCCTCGTGGACGTCCGCGGCAAGGGCCTGTTCATCGGCGCGGAGTTCGTGGACGAGGACGGCAACCCGGACGACGAGGCGGCCGACGCGCTGCAGGACTACTGCTTCGAGCACGGCGTGCTCGTCTGGAAGGCCGGCCGCCACGGCAACGTCCTCCGGCTGCTCCCGCCGCTCGTCCTCACGCACGAGCTTGCGGAGACCGCACTGGACGTCATCGTCGACGGCATCGACGAGGTCACCGACCAGCACTGACCGCCAATCGCTGAACCATACACGAATCCAACCATGCCCGCACAACGAGTCATCACGGACGACGCACCGCGCAACGACAACCCCTACTCGCAGGGGGTCCGCGCCGGGGACACGCTGTACGTCTCCGGCTACGGCCCGGTCGACCCCGACACGATGGACGACGTCGAGGGTGACATCCAGGCACAGACCGACCAGGTCCTCGACAACATCGCCGCAGTCGTCGACGAAGCCGGCGGCGACGGACTCGACGACGTAGTGAAGGTGACCGTCTACGTCACCGACCTCGACGACTACGAGCGCGTCAACGAGGCCTACGGCGCTCGCTTCGGTGAGGTGCCACCCGCACGCGTCTGCGTGGAGGTCTCGCGACTCCCGGGCGACGTCCGCGTCGAGATGGACGCCATCGCGCACCTGGCTGAAGAATAGACGAGAAGACCCCGGCCACGACGCCGGTCAGTCGTTCAGTTCTTCCGCGCGCCTGTTCCGCTGTTCGTCCGCCTCGTCCAGTTTCGCGAGGAACTCGGACATCTGCGCCTTCATGTCCGAGCGGAGGTCCGCCGGGGAGAAGTCCTCCGACTCGGCGAGCAGTCGGACGAACGCCTGGAGTTCCTCGTCGGAGACCTGCTCGTAGTCACCGTCCTCCAGCTTGTCGATGACGGCGTCGACGTCGATCTGGCCGACGGGTTCGACGTTGAAGTCGACGGTCACCATCCGGTAGTCCGAGCCGGCCAGCTCCTGTTCGGCCTTGTTGACCCCCTCCGCGAGCATGTCCTTGAACGGGGTGTAGTAGCCCATCGTCCCCAGATGGAGGAACGCGAGCATGTCCGTGATACCCTGCGTGTAGGCCTCGCGGTCCTCGGCGTCCGGATTGAAGACCGTCTCGCGGTCGCGTTCTTCGAGGCACTCGAAGAGGATGGTGAAGTCGAGGATGGCGTTCCGGAGTCGGCGTCGAATCCGGTTGCGTTTCTGTTTCTTCGAGTGGTCGGTGTAGTCGGTCTTGCGCCCGAGGAGGAACTCGCGGTCGCTCGGTGTCAGGATACCGCGACCCCTGTCGGCGGAGTAGGTGAGTGCCGCTTCGTCGGTGGTGTCGCGTTCGTTTTCCATATACAGATTATGTGTACGTCGCCGATTAAACCTTACGAGAGCGGGCGATTACTGGCACATTGGGCCAAAAAAGCGAGGGTTTCGGCCATTTTGTCTACAGTTTGTGTATACCGTCGATGGCAGTTCGTCTGGAACACGCCCTCGGCTGGCTCTGTGATGCTCGAAATCGACCACAGCGATAGCGACAGGTCGGAGCCGAGGTAGCCACTCCACGGTACACAGAATCCGTACTCACCATCACCAGTAATCGAAGGATTTAACACAGATGTTACTCATTGTCGTGATGTACGGCACCGAGTATCACGGCTACCCTCCAGACACACAATGATGTGTTCCATCATACCACACCCACGTGACGGTCGTTGTGACGCACAGTTCGGAAATCAGCGGCTCGCCAACGGAGGTGAGGACGAGTGAGCACCTCGGAAGGGGCGATAGAGGAGTTCCTCGACGAGATAGAGCCGACCATCTTCGCGTTCGGCGCGATCATCACCATCCTGTTCGTCGGCGCGTTCAGCCTCCGGCCGGACGCCTCACTGGAGCTGGTCAACGGCATCCGGCTCTGGATACTGTCGACGTTCAACTGGTTCTTCCTCCTCGCCATGCTCGGGTTCGTCCTGTTCCTGGCGTTCGTCATCTTCGGCCCGTGGGGGAGGCTCAAGTTAGGCGATGAGAGTCCGGAGTACAGCTACTTCTCGTACTTCGCGATGATGTACTCCGCCGGGCTGGCAGCAGGTATCGTCTTCTGGGGCCCGGCCGAGGCGATGTTCCACTACTCCACGGTTCCACCGCTGTTCAACGCGGAGGCCCAGTCGGCAGCCGCCATGCCATTGGCGGTCCAGTACTCCATCTTCCACTGGGCCGTCATCCAGTGGTCCTGTTTCACCGTGATGGGACTCGGTATCGGCTACTACGTGTACAACTACGGCGCGCCGCTGCGGGTGTCGGCCGTGCTGACCCCCATCATCGGTGCGGACAACGTCGACGGCATCCTCGGCAAGTCCGTCGACATCCTCGCCGTGTTCGCGACCCTCGGTGGGGTCGCCACCTCGCTCGGGTTCATCGGGAGCCAGTTCATCACCGGCCTCGACTTCCAGTGGGGCATCCAGCTCGGTGACATCGGGACCGTCCTCGTCATCACCGGGATGGTCGTCATCTTCACCACCTCGCTGGTCCTGGGGGTCGACAAGGGTATCCGTCGGCTGTCGAACTTCAACATGGTGCTGTTCCTGTTGCTGATGGTCGTGACCCTCGTGTTCGGGCCGACGCTGCGCATCCTCGAACTCGGGACGCAGGCCATCGGTGGCTACCTCGGGAACTTCTTCGAGATGAGCCTGTACGCGCAGGCCACCGCCGCCGGTACCGACAAGTGGGTCAACATCTGGACCGTCTTCTACTGGCTGTGGCCCCTCGCGTGGTCGCCGTTCGCCGGACTGTTCATCGCCCGTATCTCCCGCGGTCGCAGCGTCCGCGAGGTCGCGTTCGCCGGCATCGGTGCGACCTCACTGGCGACCATCCCGTGGTTCGCCATCGTCGGGGGCGCAGGTGTCCTCATGCAGCACAACGGCACGGCGAGCATCCTCGGCCCCATCTCCGAGTACGGCACCGCGGTCTCGGGGTACGTCCTCTTCGGCAACCTCCCGGTCGTCGGACCGCTGCTCCTCTTCGCCTTCCTCGTGCTGGTCACGACGTTCTTCGTCACCTCCGCGGACTCCTCGACGCTGGCGGTCGCGATGATGACCAGCGGTGGGAAGGAGTCACCGTCCGCAGTCAACCGCATCTTCTGGGCGGTGCTGCAGGGTGCGGTCGCCTCCATCCTGATGGTCGTCGGTGGGGTCCAGGCGCTCCAGTACGCGGCCATCATCACGGGCGCGCCGTTCGCGTTCATCTGCGTGCTGACGATGCTCGGCCTCATCCGGAGCTTCCAGAAGGACTACGGCTCCCTGCTCCTGCAGGACCGGACCCAGATCTTCGGTCGGCCGTCCGGCAACAAGCAGTCCAGTAAGGCCGCGAACGCGGCCACGCAGGACGACGACTGACCGCAGCCTCTTTTCGACCGTCGTATCGTTTTCTCCCGGTCGCCCGTCGCTCGGCCCACCGCCCACGGCGGGTGACTGATAACAAGTTTTAATGTACGCCATCAACGATTGTTGTGTATGGATAGGGATACCGCAGAGCCGGATACAGCAGCGCTGCCCGGGCCCAACGCCGAGAAGTGGATCGAGTTCCACTCCCAGCACGCCGCACCCAGCGAGTACTCCCACGAGTTCGTCTGGGACGTGACCGCCGAGGCCGACGGCCCGTTCGTCACCGACGTCGACGGGAACGTCCTGCTCGACTTCACCTGCCACATCGGGGCCGCCCCCCTCGGGTACAACAACGAGAAGGTCGTCTCGAAGCTCCGCGAGTTCGACCTCGTGGAGCCGATGAAGATCGCCGGCCAGGACATGTACTTCGGGGCCGGCCCGGACCCCGAGACGGCCGAGTTCCCCGGGTCGAGCCACCTGATGGACCAGCTGACAGACGTCTGCTCACATTACGGGATGGACACGGTCTTCCTCTCGAACTCCGGCGCGGAGGCGGTCGAGAACGCGATGAAGATAACCCACGACCACAAGCCTGCCGCCAAATACGGCTACGCCTTCGAGGGGAGTTTCCACGGCCGGACGCTCGGCACCCTCTCGCTCACGAAATCCAAAGAGGTCTACACCCGCCACTATCCCGAGATCAGCGGCATCGAGACGGTTCCCTTCTGCGAGGACCGCGGCTGTTCCGCCGGCACCTGTGACTGCGGGTTCTTCTCGGGCGGCGGGTCGCGCCTCCGGAACTCCCTCTCGCCCGAGGGTGGCCACGTCAACCCCGACGAGGTGGCCTTCGCCATCCTCGAACCCATCCAGGGCGTCGGCGGCTACCGCTTCCCGAGCGACGAGTTCATGGCCGAGGTCGGGTCGGTCTGCGACGAGTACGACATCCCCCTCGTGGTCGACGAGATTCAAGCTGGTGTGGGCCGGACCGGCGAGATGTGGGCCTCCGACCACTACCCCATCGAACCGGACGTCATCGCCAGCGCGAAGGGCCTCCGGGTCGGTGCGACCATCTCGAACTCCGATGTCTTCCCCACCGAGAAGAACCGCCTCGGCTCGACCTTCGGCGGCGGCGACCTGCTCGCCTCGATGCAGGGCGCGTTCACCCTGCAGGCCATCGAGGAGCACGACCTGCTCGACAACGCGACCGAGCGCGGCCGGCAGGCGAAAGAGATCATCCGCGACGACGCCCCCGACCACGTCGAGGACGTTCGCGGCAAGGGACTCATGCTCGCGGTCGAGTTCGACTCGCCCGAGCGTCGGAACGCCGTGGTCGAAGCTGCCCTCGAACGGGGCCTGTTGACCCTCGGCTGCGGCAAGAAGACCATCCGGCTCCTGCCCCCGCTCGACTCAACCGAGCGCGAGATAGAGCTGGGCGCATCTATCTTCTGCGAGGCGATGGACGCCGTGGCGACCCAGGCAATCGCCTGAAAAGAGCGCTACTTATCCAGACTATTCTCGACGACATCGACCCCGTCGAGTCCGTCGAGCGAGTCCAGGACGTTCCGCAGGTGTTCGGGACCACTGCCCGCGAGACCGACCGAGACCGGAACCCGGTTCGGGTCGTCCGCCACCTTGCGGCTCGCGCGTTCGACCGTATCGAGTGCTGCGCCCTGTTCCTCGACCACCTCGGTGACCGCTCCGAGCGCAGTCGGCCACCCGCGGAGTTCGAGCCGCGCATCGACGTAGCGACCAAGCTCGTGGAGGCCAGTCCGGGTCACCTCGGCGTGCTCGGTCAGGTCGACGTTCCCACCGGAGACGATGGCCGCGACGTGTTCACCCTGGACGTCGACCGCCTCGGAGAGCAGCGCCGCCACCGGTGCTGCGCCTGCCGTCTCGGCGACCGTCTTCGCCCGCTCTGCAAGGAGCGTCGAAGCCACGGTCAGGTCCCTGTCACTCACCGACACCACGTCGTCGACGCGCTCGCGGAGGACCGCGAAGGTCTGCTCCAGCAGCCGGGCGTCCGCGATGCCCTCGGCCACGGTGTCCACCTCGGAGAGCATGTGAATCTCGTCCTGATCCATCGATGGCTTCGCGTGGGCCGCACCTTCGGGCTGGACGCCGACGACTCGAATGTTGGGGTCGTGGGCCTTCAGGACCGTCGCGATGCCCGAGATGAGGCCGCCGCCTCCGATGGAGACGAGCACGGTGTCCAGGTCGGGAGCCTCGTCCACAATCTCCAGTCCGACCGTCCCCTGCCCGGCGATGATGTCCGGGTCGTCGAACGGGTGGACGAACTCCAGCCCCTCCTCCTCGGCGAGTTCGAGCGCGTACTCGTAGGACCGCTCGTACTGTCGGCCTTCGACGACGACCTCGGCACCGTAGCCGCGGGTCGCTTCTATCTTCGCGGCCGGGGTGATCTCGGGGACGACGATGGTCGTGTCGATGCCGAGCAGTTGCCCTGCCAGCGCGACACCCTGGGCGTGATTGCCGGCACTGGAGGCGACCACACCGCGTTCACGGACCGACTCGGGGAGTTGCGCCATCGCGTTGTACGCGCCGCGAATCTTGAACGAGCCGGTGCGCTGCATGTTCTCCAGCTTGAGGTCGACCCGGGCCGCGCCGCACCGTTCCGCGATGGTGGACGACCCGTCGAGCGGCGTCTGGTGGACCACGTCGGCGAGTCGCTCGTTGGCCGCCTCGACGTCGGAGTCGGTCACGACCTCGGCTGCTGACGGGACGGTCTCGCTGTTTCCTTGCTCCTGTCCATGACTCATGGCCGCTCCTCCGCGACGCTAAGGATAGAGTTCGTGAGCACCTCGACACCCATGTCGAGGCTGCGCTCGTCCACGTCGAAGGTGGGCGTATGGTGGCTCGTCGGGTGGTCGGTGCCGACGATGCAGTAGCACGCCAGCCCGCCCTCGTCCTGGACGCGTTCCATGAGGAAGGTCGCGTCCTCGCTGGCCCCGAAGTCGGCCGTCGGGAGGACTTTCTCGACGCTGTCGACATCCTCGGCCACTCCGGCCACCACGTCGACGAGTTCGGGGTCGCTGTCGGCCCGCGGGCTCTCGCTCACGACGTCGACGTCGGCCTCGCAGCCGTGCATCTCGGCAGCGGTCTCGAACTTCCGTCGGAGTTCGGCCTTCGCGTACTCCATCAGTTCGGTCGTCTCGCCGCGGGCTTCGGCGACCGCCTCGACCTCCTCGGCGATGATGTTACTCGCGGTGCCGCCCTCGACCCGGCCGACGTTGACGCGGGTCATCCCGTCGGAGTGGCGGGGGATGCCGTAGACGTTCTCGATGGCCGTCCCGAGCGCCTGGATGGCGTTGCTCCCCTCCTCGGGTGACTTCCCGGCGTGGGCCGACGTGCCCTCGATCTCGACGTCGACGTGGCACATCGCGAGCGGGCGCTCGATGCCGGCGACGACCTCCCCGGTCGGGTGGTCGAGGCCGACGTGCACTGCGAAGAGATAGTCGATGTCGTCACAGTACTCGCTCTTGGCCATGGGTGCGCCACCGCCCGATATCTCCTCGGCGGGCTGGAAGAAGACCACGAGGCGACCCGAGAAGTCGCTCTCCTTGATGGCCTCGAGGGTCGCGAGCCCCCACGTCATGTGGGTGTCGTGCCCACAGGCGTGCATGGTCTCACCGGTCTCGGACCGGAAGTCCTCGACGGCCGGGATGTGCCCACCGTCCTCGGATTCCTCGATATACAGCCCGTCGATGTCGACGCGCAACCCGACCGTCGGGCCCTCGCCGCGGTCGAGGACGGCGACCGCGCCCGTCTCCCCACCCCGGAGGTGTTCGAGGATATCGGGGTCGGCTCCACGGTCGAGCGCGCGCTGGTACCACGTCGTGAGCTCGTCCTCCGAGGGGACGGCCATCCGTTCGGCCGGGTCGTACGCCTCCTCGCCGACGGCGAGTTCGTCCACGCCGATGGCCTGTATCTCCTCAACGAGCCGGGCGGTGGTCCAGAACTCGCACCAGCCAGGCTCCGGGTAGCGATGCAGGTCGCGGCGAAGCTCCGCTAATCGTGCTCGCACAGCATCTGCCATGTGTCCACGTAACATCCTCCAACCACTTAACGGTAAACGGTTTCCGTGGACAGCGACTACACAAAAGGACTAAGGTGTGGCCAGTCCATCGATTTCATAGCTGCGCGCCAGCCGTGGGTCTCGGGTTCCGGGGCCCACGACCCGGCGCTGGCGCTACACACAACTCCACACCACCCATGACAGAGACTGACGTCGTCGTCCTCCGCGAGGGGACGGAAGGGCTTTCGATGGAATCGTACGCAGACGCGCTTCGCGAGCGGCTTCCGGACGACCGGACGGTCACGCTGGCGCGCACGCCGAAGCAAGAACGTGAGCTGATACCCGAGGCGCGGGTCGTCACGGGCATCACCGTCGAGGAGGACCTCCTCGACCGTGCCGAGGGCCTCGAACTGTTCGCGTGCACCTTCGCGGGCACCGACCACGTCCCCATGGACACGCTGGCAGAACACGGGGTCGCGGTCACCAACGCCGGGGGCATCCACGCGCCCGGTATCGCCGAGCAGGCCATCGGGAACATGCTGGTGTTCGCCCGCCGCCTCCACGAGGGCTGGCGGCGAAAGCAGCAATCGCAGTGGCGGCACTTCCAGTCCTCGGAGTTCACCGACTCCACCGTGACGGTCATCGGACTGGGCTCCATCGGGCAGGCCGTGGTCCAGCGCCTGCAGGGCTTCGAGGTCGACACCATCGGCATCCGGTACACGCCCTCGAAGGGCGGCCCGACCGACGAGGTGCTCGGGTTCGACAGCGACGACGTCCACGACGCGCTCGCCCGGAGCGACTACGTCGTCGTCGCCTGCCCGCTGAACGACCTGACCCGTGGCCTCATCGGCGAGGACGAGTTCGCGACGATGAAAACTGATGCCGTGCTCGTGAACACGGCCCGCGGCGGCATCGTCGACACTGACGCACTCGTCTCGGCCCTGCGCTCGAACAAGATCCGCGGCGCGGCGGTCGACGTGACCGAGCCCGAACCGCTCCCGGAAGACCATCCGCTCTGGGGGCTCGAGAACTGCCTCATCACGCCTCACACCGGCGGGCACACGCCGAAGCACTGGGACCGCCTCGCCGACATCGTCGCGGAGAACCTCGACCGCCTCGACGAGGGCGAGGAACTCCAGAACCAGGTCCTCGCGCCCGACTCGGGGTAAGCGATGGCGGCGCAGGACCCGGCCGACGACCCACGAGCCGACTACGAGTACACCGGGGGCGAGGTCGAACGCCCGGGACTCGTCGCTGACCTCGAAGAGCGCGTCGAGGGCGACGTTCGCTTCGACGAGTACTCTCGCCAGCTGTACGCGACCGATGCGTCCGCTTACGAGGTGTTGCCCATCGGCGTGGTCATGCCGAAGTCGACCGACGACGTTGCCAGTGTGGTGTCGTACTGTGCGGAGCGCGAGATTCCCGTGCTCCCCCGCGGGGGCGGGACGAGTCTCGCCGGACAGGCGGTCAACGAAGCTGTCGTGCTCGACCTCTCGCGGTACATGGATTCGGTCGAATCGGTCGATTCCGACAATACAGAAGCGACCGCCCAGGCCGGCGCAATCCTCGCCGACCTGAACGCCGCGGCCGCCGAGCACGGGCTAACCTTCGGGCCGGACCCGGCCGCCGGCGACCGGAGCGTCCTGGGCGGCGCTATCGGCAACAACTCGACCGGCGCGCACTCACTGGTGTACGGGAAGACCGACCACTACATCGAGGAGGCAGAGGTCGTCCTCGCGGACGGGACGGTCCACCGCTTCGGCGAGATCTCGGTCGACGAACTCCGGGCGAAGGCCGACCCCGATGCCGACGCGTGGGGAGAAGACGGCCCACCGAGTCCCCTCCTCCCGCGCATCTACGGGGAGGTCGTCCGGATCCTCGACGAGGAATCCGACGAGATAGACGCCCGGTACCCCGACCTGAAGCGGAACGTCTCTGGGTACAACCTCGACATGCTGGTCGACGAAGCTCGAGGAGAACGCCCGACTGCCGACGGGTCGGGTATCGACCCCGCCTGCGAGCCCGGGAGCGTGAATCTCGCCCGACTGCTCGCTGGGAGCGAAGGAACACTCGCAGTCGTTACCGAGGCGACCGTGTCACTGGAACCGGTCCCGGAGACGAAGGCAGTCGCGCTGCTCACCTACGAGGACGTGTTCGACGCGGCAGCCGACGTGGCCCCCATCCTCGACCACGACCCGGCCGCTGTCGAACTCATCGACGACGTGCTCATCGACCTCGCGCTGGACACCGCCGAGTTCCACGACGTGGCCGCCTCGTTGCCCGACGGCACGCGAGGTGCACTGCTCGTCGAGTTCTACGCCGACTCCGACGAACATGGCCGTCAGCAGGTCGCTGACCTGCTCGCGGCACGCGTTCCCGGCGTGGAGCCCGAAGCGACTCCCACCGAGGGTGTCGAGCAGGCAGCTGACGCCCGCGCCTTCGATGCCCTGGAGGCCCACGACGCCGAGGCGCGCGCCGGGCTGTGGAAGATGCGCAAGGCGGCCGCACCCATCCTGCTCTCGCGGACGACCGACGAGAAGCACATCTCGTTCATCGAGGACTGCGCGATTCCCCCGGAACAACTCCCCGAGTACGTCGAACGCTTCCGCGAGGTCATCGACGAACACGACGCGCGAACCAGCTTCTACGCCCACGCCGGGCCGGGCGTGCTGCACGTCCGCCCGCTGGTGAACACGAAGACCGTCGAGGGGCTGGACTCCTTCGAGACCATCGCCGACGAGATAACCGACTTCGTGGTCGAGGTCGGCGGCTCGGTGTCTGGGGAGCACGGCGACGGCCGCGCCCGGACACAGTGGAACCAGAAGCTGTACGGCGACCGGCTCTGGCGCACGTTCCAGGACCTCAAGACCGCGTTCGACCCGGACTGGCTATTGAACCCGGGACAGGTCGTCGGTCGGTCCGACGACGCCGCGCCGTCCAGAGCCCGGACCGCCAGCATGACCGAGAACCTCCGGTTCGACCCCGACTACGAGTTCGAACCGGACTTCGAACCCGAGCTAGCCTGGGACACCGAGAACGGCTTCCAGGGGATGGCCGAACTCTGCCACGGCTGCGCCGGCTGTCGCGGCCACCAGGACACCCGTGGTGGTGTGATGTGCCCGACATACCGCGCCGCCGAGGAGGAGAGCCTCTCCACCCGCGGCCGGGCGAACATGCTCCGGCAGGCGATGAGCGGCGACCTCCCCGCGGACGCCGAGGACACCGAGTTCATGCGCGAGGCCATGGACCTCTGCGTCGGCTGCAAGGGCTGCAAGCACGACTGCCCGAGCGAGGTCGACATGGCGAAGCTCAAGGCCGAGGTCGAACACGCCCACCACCAGCAGGAGGGCGCGAGCCTCCGGGACCGCCTGTTCGCCGAGGTCGACCGCCTCAACAGGCTCGGCTCGGCCCTCGCCCCAGTCTCGAACTGGGCCCAGAACGTGCCGGGTGCCGACCTCGTCAGCGAGAAAGTACTGGGCATCGCCAGCGAGCGTAACCTACCGACGTTCCACCGGGAATCCCTCGAAGACTGGTTCGAGAGCCGGGGTGGCTGCCGCGTCTCGGAAGCCGAGGCGAGCCGGAAGGTGCTCCTGTTCCCCGACACCTACACAAACTACAACCACCCTGAAGCCGGGAAGGCTGCAGTTCGCGTCCTGGAGGCGGCCCAGGTCCATGTCCAGATTCCGGACGATGTGACCTCGACTGGTCGCCCCGCACACTCCAAGGGCTTCCTCGACCGGTCCCGCGAGCGCGCCGCGACGAACGTCTCGGTGCTCGCGCCGAAGGTCGAAGATGGCTGGGACGTGGTCCTGGTCGAACCCTCCGACGCCGTGATGCTCCAGTCCGATTACCGCGACCTGCTCGGTGACGGCGACGCCGGGGTCTCCACCGATGCCGTCGACACCGTCGCGAACAACACCTACGGCATCATGGAGTACCTCGATTCCGACCGCCTCGTCGCGGACCTGTCGACGGAAGCCCCCGACGAGCATCTCACCTACCACGGCCACTGCCACCAGAAGGCGACCCGGAAGGACCACCATGCTGTCGGCGTCCTGCGGCGTGCCGGCTACCGGGTCGACCCACTGGATTCGGGGTGCTGTGGCATGGCCGGCAGCTTCGGCTACGAGGCCGAGCACTACTCGATGAGCGAGGCCATCGGCAAGATTCTGTTCGACCAGGTCGACGAGAGCCAGGGCGACACCGTCGTCGCACCCGGAGCCTCGTGCCGAACCCAGCTCGGGGACCGGGACGAGTCCGCGCCGGAGCCGCCACACCCAGTCGAGAAGCTGGCAGAGGCGCTCCAGCAGTAGCAAGTCGATTTCTTCGAAAAAGAATCCGACCCTACCTCAGGGCCAGAGGCCGCGCGTCTCCTTCGCGCCGCCGATACGGGAGAGTGCGACCGCGTAGGCCGCGTCGCGCCACGTCAGGTCGTCCGCTTCGACGTGCTCACGGACCGCATCCCACGCGTCGAGCATCTCCTGTTCCAGTTCCTCGTGGACGCGCTCGAGCGACCACTGGCGGCGGTTGATGTCCTGCAGCCACTCGAAGTACGAGACGGTCACCCCGCCGGCGTTGGCGAGGATGTCCGGAATTACGGGGATTCCACGCTCCTCGAGGATGGTGTCGGCGGCAAACGTCGTGGGACCGTTCGCGCCCTCGACGACCATCTCCGCGGAGATATCGTCGACGTTGTCCGCGGTGATGACTTCGCCCACCGCGGCGGGGATGAGGATGTCCACGTCGAGTTCGAGCAGTTCCGCGTTCGTCATGGACTGGGGAGCGTCGTAGCCCGAGACCATGCCGGGACGCTCGTCGTGGCCCTTTACGTCCTGCGTGTCGAGGCCGTCCGGGTCGTAGATGGCGCCGTCGACGTCCGAGACGGCGACGATGCTCGCGCCCCAGTCGTCCAGCAGCCTGGCGGCGTTCGCACCGACCGAACCGAAGCCCTGGACCGCGACCGTCGTCTCCTCGATGTCCCAGTCGTAGTAGTCGATGGCCTCGCGCGTGACGATGGCGACGGACCGACCCGGTGCCTCCTCGCGACCGTAGGAACCGCCGATGACCGGCGGCTTCCCGGTCACGACGCCGGGTGTGGTCTCACCCTGCTGCATCGAGTAGGCGTCCATGAACCACGCCATCTCCTGTGGGCCGGTCCCCATGTCCGGCGCGGGGACGTCCTTCTTCGGGCCGACCACGTCACGTAACTCCTCGGCGAAGCGCCGGGTGAGCCGTTCGCGCTCCTCGTCCGAGAGCGTCTTCGGGTCGACCGCGACGCCGCCTTTGGCACCGCCGAACGGGAGGTCCATGACGGCGCACTTCCACGTCATCCACATCGACAGCCCGACGCACTCGTCGGCGGTCACCTCCGGATGGAAACGCAGGCCGCCCTTGTACGGGCCGCGAACGTCGTCGTGCTGAGCGCGGTAGCCCGTGAACACCTCCAGCGAGCCGTCGTCGAGTCGAAGTGGGACCGAGACCTGCTGGACCTTCGTCGGATGTTTCAGCCGCGTGACGACGCCCGAGTCGACGTCGACATGTGCGGCTGCGCGCTCCAGTTGTCGGCGTGCCGTCGCCAGGGCGGACTCTGGCTCCGTCTCGCCGCCCGCCGCGTCCTCGTCGGTCGTGGTTGTCTCCGGCATGGTCAGGCTGTGAACAGTCGGCGCGGGAAGTCGGCCAGCGGCTCGGCCCCGTCCGAGGTGACGACGAACGTCTCGCTCAGCTCGACGCCGAAGTCGTCGAACCACAGCCCGGGGATGGTGTGGAAGGTCATGTTCTCCTCCAGCACCGTCTCGTCACCCGGGCGCAGGCTCGCGGTGTGCTCGCCCCAGTCCGGCGGGTAGCCAAGGCCCATGGAGTAGCCGATGCGATCCTCCTTCTCGAGGTCGTACTTGGCGATGGTATCGCGCCAGGCCTTCTCGACCGACTCCGCAGTCACACCGGGTTCGACCGCGTCCAGTGCGGCATTGATCCCCTCGACAACGATTTCGGCGCGCTCCTGCATCTCCTGCGGGGGCTCGCCAACGTACGTCGTCCGAGCGAGCGGGGAGTGATACCGGTGGCGACAGCCCGACAGCTCGATGATGACCGGGTCGCCGTTCCGGAACTCCTCGTCGGTCCAGGTCAGGTGTGGCGTCCCGGTGTGGTCGCCCGAGGGCATCAGCGGCACGATGGAGGGGTAGTCGCCGCCGTAGTCGTCGGTCCCGTCGATGAGCGCCGAGTAGATGGCCTCCGCGGCCTCGTACTCCGGGACACCCTCCTCGATAGCGTCGAGGCCCGCCTGCATCGCGTTCTCCGAGATGCGGGCCGCCTCGCGCATGTACTCGATCTCGGCGTCGGACTTCTTGATTCGGAGCCAGTTGACCAGCAGCGTGGTGTCCTCGAACTCCGCTTCGGGGAGGTTCTTCTGGAGCCGGGTGTACGACTTCGCGGTGAAGTAATACGCGTCCATCTCCAGCCCGATGCGCCCGTCGGACACGCCGAGGTCGTCGAGGACGGTCGCAACGAAGTCCATCGGGTGCAGGTCGTAGGGCGACTGGACGTGGTCGTCGCTGTAGGGACGGATACTCTCCTCGGAGAGCGTGGTCGTCGCACGACAGCCGTTCGCGTCCATGTCCCGACCGACCCAGACCGGCTCGTCCCGGTCCTGGGTGACCACGACGCCCTGGTGGACGTAGAACGACCACCCGTCGTACCCTGTGAGGTAGTTCATGTTGGCCGGGTCGCTCACGAACACCGCGTCCAGCCCCTCCTCTCTCATCCGCTCTTTCGTCCGGGCGATTCGACGGTCGTACTCACTGCTGTCGAATACGGCTCTGGGCATGCTAGCCTCTCACCCGAGTATTCGTAAATAGACTGTAAAAATTTTTTTATAGAAAAGATACACGTGCGAGGGCCTCGTCGTCCCCGACCCTGCATCCCCCGGCAGGGTCCGTTCGACTGGTCATCAGTCTCTGGGAGGGTGCGTTTTCACGGCGACATCAAGAGGGCACCGGACGGAAAATAACCATCATTAAAATTATAAGATTGTAATAAATATTCAGACATATTCGACAGCATGAGCTGGCCTGTGTAGTCGACCGAAACTATCTCAAAAGTCCGGTAATCTAACGTTCCACCACAATATTTGGAACAGAGACAGTAAGGGGCTGATTTCTGGACGGAAGTCGAGTAGGTCGTAGCTGTACCTATAGATAGTACAATAGTACATTTTTACAACGATAGACAAGGCCTTTCCCAATTAATATCGAATCTAACAAAATGAATGCCTAATTCTAGCAAATGTATTTAATCAATTCTCCGGGATTGTCTCGGTCTGGGATCCCCCGCCGCAAGTTGGGGACACTATAATGACATTTCAATAAATCTTTTAGTGTTCATTTTATGTTATTTTACCTCTTCGACACGGGCACACGCTAACCACCGACTTGATGGACGTCACCCGGATTGCGCCGCGCCGGTAGTCCCGCAACTGCCAGGTCCAAACACGAGCCGAAGGGTCGACTTCCACCAGCAGTCGTCCGTCTCCCTGTCGAACAGCAGAAAAACGCCCAACGACCCGGTTGCTGGCTGCCTATCGAGGAGTCTATCCACACAATATCCGAACTACTTGGATGGTCTCGGGAGGCGAGCACGAGAACCTCAGTTAGTCGCCAACAGAGTTCGATTTCAGCAAAGGTGACCCCCGACGATAGACGCCTGCAGAAGGGCGTAGCCCTCGAGTGCTCGCTGGATTATCGGTGCATCCATGCTCCGACAATCGGTATGGCTTGGAAGCACCGGTAGAACAAAGACGCCTGCGACGAAAGTCGATTGTACTACCGCGCATACGTCCAGGGGTGTGTTCGCCGCGACAGACGCGGCTCTGTATAGCAGCCCTGCCCCGTATGTCGGCATCGAGGACACCTACACATGACTACCGTAAGCACCCAGATCGTTCGCACCCTGGAAGACCTGGACGTGGAGTACCTGTTCGGCTACCCTGGTGGCCGCGCCATCGAACTGCTGGAAGAACTCGCCCACTCGGACATCGAAGTCGTTCGCCCGCGCGACGAGCGCGAGGCGAGCGTGATGGCAGAGATGTACGGCCGCTACCACCAGCAACCGGGCGTCCTCACTGGACAGGGCCCGTGGATCGGCAGCCTCGGTGCAATCGGCCAGATGGAAGCCCGCCTGGGCTCCTCGCCCATGGTCGCCATCACCGAGGCCTCCGAGCGCGGCGACTACTCAACGCTCGCGCCGTACCAGCAGGCCCGCGGGGACTACGGCGGGTTCTCCCTGCCGAAGATTCTCGACGGCATCACCAAGGAGTGGTGGTTCCCGCGCACCGCGAACGAGACGCTGCGCAGCCTCCAGCTCTCGTTCAAGCACGCGACCGCCGGGCGTCCCGGGCCGACCGCGGTCATCCTCGACGGCGATGCCGTCACCAGCGAGGTTCCGGAGGGTGACGTACCGCCCGTCTGGTCGCCGGATCGGCAGACGAAGAACTGGGAGTCCGGCCCGACCGACGCCGACGTGGCGGCCGCCGCCGACGCGCTCGCGAATGCAGACCGGCCCGTCATCATCGCCGGCAATGGGGTCCACGTCTCGCAGTGTTACGACGAACTCCAGGCCGTCGCGGAGTCCTACGACGCGGTCGTCGCCACCTCCTACCTCGGCAAGTCCACGATTCCGGAGACCCACGAGCGCGCCGCCGGCGTCATCGGCTCCTTCGGGCACGAGGGCGCGAATCAGGTCGTCTCCGAGGCCGACACGCTGCTCGTGGTCGGCTGTCGTATGAACCCGATGGACACCAATTGGCAGGCGGAATCGTTCATCCGGCCCGACGAGCAGACCATCATCCACGCCGACATCGACACCCGCAACGCTGGCTGGGTGTACCCGGCAGACGTCGGCCTCATCGGTGACGCCGGGCACTCGCTGGCCGCGCTGGTGACGGCCGGCGCGGGAGAGAACGGCTGGGCACTCGACCGTGCCGCCGAGGCCCGCGAGGACTTCCACGTCCCCGAGTGCGACTCGGACCAGTCGCCCATCCTGCCCCAGCGTGCAGTGCAGGCGATTTCCGACGTCGTCGACGAGGATACCATCGTCACGGCAGATTCAGGGAACAACCGCTTCTGGCTCCTGAACTACCTGCAGACGCCTGCGGTCCGTACCTACTTCGGGTCGGGTGGCGTCGGCGGGATGGGCTGGGCGACCCCGGCAGCCGTCTCGGCAGCCATCACGACCGACAAGGACGTGGTCGCCGTGGCAGGCGACGGCGGGTTCACCATGACGATGACCTCGGTCGAGACCGCGGTCGAGTACGGTGTCGCGCCGACCTTCGTCGTCCTCAACGACACGAGCCTCGGGATGGTCCGCCAGATGGACGACTCCATCCCGGGCGTGGAGTTCCACGACACCGACTTCGCCACGGTCGTCGAGGGCTTCGGTGCCGAGGGGATTCGCGTGACCGACCCCGACGACCTCGACGACCGGCTCGCCGAGGCGAAGGCTTCGGACGTCCCGACCGTCCTCGACGTGCGCATCGACCGCGAGCCCGACATGGTCGAGACGCTGCAGTCCTCGTTCTACGCCGAGGTCGGCGGCCTCCACGAGTAGGACGAGAGGCGGTAACTGCAGGAACCGCAGGCAGCACAACGCTTTTGACGAATTCCCGCGTGTATCGAACAGATGGCAGAAACCGAGACGGTACTCGTTACCGGTGGCACCGGCTTCATCGGCTCCTACGTCGCCAAGTCGTTCGTCGAACACGGTCACGACGTGGTCGCCTACGACCTTTCGACCGACGACCGCATCCTGGCGAAGCTCGACATCGCGGACGACGTCGAGATCCGCCGCGGTGACGTGACCGACCCGACCGACGTGGTGAACGCGGTCGCCGAGACCGGCGCGACCCGCATCGTCCACCTCGCTGCATTGCTCACGAACACGGCCGAGTCCAACCCGCGCGCCGCACTGAAGGTGAACGTGGAAGGGACGAGCAACATCTTCGAGGCCGCCCGAACGCTCGACGACCAGGTCGAACGCGTGGCCTGGGCGTCCTCTGCCGCGGTGTACGCCCCGCCGACGAACTACGACGATGGCGGCGACTGGTGGGTCACCGAGGACGACCTCGTCTACCCCGACACGCTCTACGGCGCGACCAAGGAGTACAACGAGCACCAGGCCCGCGTCTACAACGAGGAGTACGGTGTCGACCACGTCGCTATCCGCCCGACCGTCGCCTACGGCCCCTACCGCGAGACCGGCGGAAGCGCGTTCCTCGCGAACATCATCGAGAAGCCCGCCCTGGGTGAATCCTTCTCGGTGGAGTACGGCGACCAGGAGATCGACTGGCAGCACGTCGAAGACATCGCGCAGGCGTTCCGCCTCGCCGCGTTCACCCCCGAGGAAGACCTCAGTCAACGCATCTACAACGTCCGTGGGGAACTCGCGTCCATCCGCGAGGCCGCCGAGACCGTCGAGGACATCATCCCCGACGCGGACATCACGGTCTCCGACGAGGGTGAACTCCCGTGGACCCAGCGCCTCGACATGACCGCGTTCGAAGAGGACACCGGGTACGAGGTGCAGTACGACCTCGAATCCGGCTTCCGCAAGTACATCGACGTGCTGCGCGAAGAGGCCGGCCTCGACCCGCTCTGAAACGTTCGAGAAGGACGGTTTTACGGTTCGGTTCTGCGGCTCAGTTCTGCGTCTGGCTGTACTCGGCCACCCACTCTTTCAGGGTGATGCCCATGGCGGACTGGGTGATGGCGTTCGAGGACGCCGAGTTCGCGCTCTTGACCAGCTCGGCTTCCATGGTGCGGGTCGGGACTTCCCCGAGGAAGTGCGGGATGGCCCGCTGGACCGAGAGCGGGACACCGACCTCGTGGGCGAGGGCGTATCCCGAAATCGAGTGCGGAATCTCCTCGCTGGCGTAATGCTCGCGGTCAGGCTCGTCGAGCAGTTCGGCATCGACGAAGTCCACGTACTCGTAGCACTTCCCCACGTCGTGGAGCAGACACGCCGCCACGATGACGTCGAGGTCTGGGTCGGCCCCGTGGAACTCGCGCTGGATCTCGGCGGACTCGATGGCGATCTTCGTCACGCCTCGCACGTGTTCCACGTTCGTGACCTCGTGGATGTTCCATGCGTAGGGGATGTCCTCGATGTGCTGCCAGCCGCCGCGTTCGAGCCCGAGCACCCATGCCTCGACGACCTGCTCGCGCAACTCGTCGTCCTCGATACTGTCGAGTTCCGGGTAGGCCTCCCTGACCTGTGTCTCGTAGTTCGGGTCGGTCATCTCAGTAGCCATCGCGGTCGCCGACCTCGTTCTTCCAGACCTTCTCCTCCCCGATGAAGCGTGGGCGCTCCGAGACGGCGAGGAAGTTGTTCACGTCCTCACGGGCGGCTGCGGCGACCTCTCGGGTGGGGTCGTAGTCTCGCGAGCCCTCGCTCCCGAGAGCCTCGTGGAGGTCGTCCAGCGTCTCGAAGTACAGTTCTGCGACGCCGTCGAACTCGGCGTTCTCCGGGTCCGTCGGGTACACCGTCTGGTACCGCACCACGCCTTCGATATCCTTGGCCAGCGGCGAGTGATTGTTCTCCCAGTAGTCGCGGAACTCCTCGTGGGTCATCCCATCCTTTCGGACGAGGAACGCCGAGTGCTTGTAAAGGCCCTCGGTGTCGCCGTCCACCTCGTCCTTCCAGACCTTCTCCTCCCCGATGAAGCGCGGGCGCTCGTCGACGGCGAGGAAGTTGTTCACGTCCTCGCGAGCTTTCGCGGCGACCTCACGGGAGGGGTCGTAATCCCGCGAGCCCTCGCTCCCGAGTGCCTCGTGAAGGTCGTCCAGCGTCTCGAAGTAGAGCTCCGCCAGTCCATCGAACTCGGCGTTCTCCGGGTCCGTCGGGTAGACGGTCTGATACCGCACCACGCCCTCGATGTCCTTGGCCAGTGGCGAGTGGTTGTTCTGCCAGTAGTCGACGAACTCCTCGTGCGAGAGGTCGTCCTGTCGGACGAGCAGCGCTACGTGCTTGTACATACACGCTGTTCATCGACCACCGCAGACATAAATCATCGGAAACTCTCAAAATGGCGGTTGGGCCAGTCTCGACCGACGCGCCAGAAACGCAGTGGTCGGGTTTGCTGCCGGTACCCGCGCTCCTCACGTGGAGTCCGAGTACCGCAGGCTGATGTGTATCTCGTCGAGCGCCGCCAGAAGCTTGTCCGGCAGCTCGTCTTCGAGGAGCGAGTCCTTGACCCGGTTCGCGGGGCCCGAGATACTGATCGCGCCGATCGGATACCCATCCTCGTCACGGATCGGTGCCCCGATGGCGTTGAGCCCCGTGATGGACTCGCCGATGTTGAACGCGTAGCCCCGCTCCCTGATATCGGCGAGTTCCTCGCGCAGTTCGTCGGGCGACGTGATGGTGTTCTCCGTCGTCTCGTCGAGTCCCCGGCGTTCGATGATGGCGTCGAGTTCGTCGTCGGGAAGGTACGCGAGAATCGACTTGCCCGCCGCCAACTGGTGAAGGTAGCGACGCTGGCCGACCTTCGCCGAGGTCTCCAGCGGGTTCTCGCCGTGTGCTTTGTAGAGGTGGACGCTGAAATCGCCCTCCTTCGCGATGAGCCAGACCTTCTCACCGGTCTCCTCGGCGAGCCGGTCGACGTACTTCCGACCCACGTCGAAGAACTCGACGTGTTCGCGTGACCGATGGCCGAAGTCGAGAAACCGCAGCCCCAGCGAGAACGTCCCGTCGCTCTCGTCGCGCACCACGAGGTCGTTCGCCTCGAGGGTCAACAGATGTCGGTGGATGGTGCTGCGCGCGATGTCGAGGGTCTCGGTCAGGTCGGCCAGCGTCTGCCGGGGCTGGGCCTTGAGCGATTCGAGGATACGGATAGAGGATTCGGTCGTCGTGACCGTTCGATTCAGCCGGTCGTCCTGTGCCATACCCGGGTAGACGGCGGGTGGTGATTTAGTTCTTGGCGGAACCCGGCGTGCGTGACTGTACTCGTTCCCCCAGCCAGAGACTTACTCCAGTTCGAGCGAGTAGAGTCGCTTTCGTGCGTCACGGAAGCAGTGGCGGGACTCGAGGTGGCCGTCCTGTTCGAGTGTGTTGACCGCGTACCGGACCGTCCTGACCGGCAGGAGCGTCTCATCGACGAGCCGTTGCTGGCTCATCTCGCCGTTGACGTCGAGTACCTTCGCCACGAACTTGACGCTCGGTGGATACTCGGCGAGTGCCTCTGCAGCCCGTTCCCAGGCCTCCGTCGTCCGCTGTGCGTTACAAGCCATCGCTGCTATCGGAAGCTACTCGACAATTACTAATAATCGTTGTGGTCAAACAGAATATCGCCACTCGACAGCTCTGTCGACCGTCCGGGGCATATCGGCCTTGTTGTCCCGATTACTTGGATTGCAGACTGTTTGTCTGACCACGACTGTTTCGTTCCACTTCGTCCGAAACGAAGGTGAAAACCGGTTATCTGTCTGGCCAGATCCGCGTTCGGGTATCGCCGACCCGTCGTGTCGCGGTCTTCTGTCGGAGAGTCCTCGAGGGCACCTGTTCTGCGCCGAATCATCGGATTTCGTGCTGTAGTACTGGAACGGAACGAATCGCGGTTCAGGCGTTCTGACTCGCTTCAGAAGAGAATCCGAATCTCTCGGATAGGGGTGCGGCGCGGACTCGGCGAGACGTGTTGGATGGCGCGGTCGGTGGCGTCAGTGTGTTACATAGCTATCTGCGTAACAGGACCGTTTCCTCGCCATGGGCGATACTGTCGCTCATGGAGAAAGAGGAACCACAGATAGACTGGAAGAGAGTCCACACGTTTCACCACCAGACAGAATATAAACTAATTTTAGATTTTCGTAATAGGGTTATTTAGAAAATAGCTGGTTCAAAACCGCTCTAAAACCGATATGGTTCTGTTTTCCATAATGAGTCGTTACTCAAAACTACGTAAAAGTTTATTTTTCCGGCCCGGCGCCGTTCCGGTTCCACGACCATTCGACACACGGGACACGACTCACCTCGGAGAGAGATACGGGCGACATTTCGGGGATACCGACGGGAATCAGGCCTCGGCTTAAATCCGCTGTCGGCGAAGTTCCTGTATGAGATTCCTCGTTGCCATGGACGGCTCCGACGCGGCGGAGAACGCACTCACCTACGCGGCAGAGATCGGTACCGCGATGGACGGGGCAATCACGGTCGTACACGCCGTGAACCCTGCTGTCTACGACACGGGTGGAAACGAACCCATCTCGACGCTGTCGGACGCAAACCGGCGGCTCATCATCGAGCGAATCGAGGCCGCAGAAGACCGCGGGCAACAGTACCTCGACAGGGCGACCAGCCTGGCCGAGGAACTCGGTGCAAGCGTCGAGACGGAGCTGGTCTACGGCGATCCGGTCGAAGCGATAACCGACTTCGCAGAGACCGCGAACTACGACGCGATATTCGTCGGCCACCGGGGACGTTCCGGGCGAACCGACCTGATGCTTGGAAGCGTCGCGAAGCAGATCGTGGAACGGGCGACGGTTCCGGTCACCGTCGTCCGCTGAATCTGCACAGTCATTTCGTGTGGGGCACCCAGAGAGTGCAGCAGTCCGCTCTCGCGGCCCCTATCCTCTTTCGCCCATGTCCTTTGCACCCCGTGAGTCCTCAGTCTGGCATCCCCTCGCCGTCGATACCGATGACCGCGGTCGCTGCGGCCCCGATACTCGTCGTCAGCATGTAGCCACCGACGCTATGGATGGTAACGGCCGCCGCGATCGTCGGCGCGGCGACCCCGGTGAACAGCGTGACCAGGGTGATGCTGATCGCCTCGATACCACCGAGGCCACCCGGTGTCGGGAACGCGCTGCCGAGTGCACTCAGGGGGACGACGAACAGCGCGACCGCCACCGGGATGGGAGCGTCGAGCGCGAGGAAGGCCACCCAGAGGCCCACGGCCTGGAAGGTCCACCCGAGAGCGGAGAACGCTATCGCGGCAGTCAGCCGTCGGCGGTCACCGGCGACACGCCGGACAGCCGCGACGAACCCGTGGATTCGAGCCCTGATAGCGTCGGCTTCGGGCGTCGGAACGCCGGGAATGCGACTGGTGACGAAGCGAACGGCGCTGGCGATTGCGTTGCTCAGACGTGCTCCCTGGGTCCGGACGAGTTGCCAGACGAGGACGACACCGAGGACACCCATCCCGAGGGCCGCTACCACCCCCTTGCCCCCAGGGAGGTCGAACGGAATCGGCACCGACGAGAGGTAGTAGCTGCCACCGAGAAGCGCGAGCGTGAGCGACGGGATGACGTTGATGGCGTCGAAGCTCGCGACGGCCGCGAGGCTGACCTCGTACTCCGTCCCGGTGCGCCTGGTGACGAACCAGGCCGTCACCGGTTCGCCACCGGCCTGCCCGAAGGGCGTGACGTGATTCGCGAAGGCACCGGCGGCGTTGATGACGACGGCGGTCGGCAGCGACGCGCCAGCGTCGACGGCGCTGAGGACCTGCCAGAAGACGACCCCCCACGAGAGGTTCCAGAGAAGTATCGCCCCGGCGACCATCGCGAGGAGACCCGGGTCGGCACGCTGGGCGGCGGCGAACACCGCCCGGGCGTCGAGGAACCAGAACATGACCGCGA
Organism: Haloarchaeobius sp. HME9146; assembly: GCF_025399835.1. Classification (NCBI taxonomy): domain Archaea; kingdom Methanobacteriati; phylum Methanobacteriota; class Halobacteria; order Halobacteriales; family Halorubellaceae; genus Haloarchaeobius; species Haloarchaeobius sp. HME9146. Next base: position 80,212 of record NZ_JAODVR010000002.1, on the reverse strand, counting down.
ACACGAGCCCCGCGGCGAGGAAGCCGACTATCGTTCCCCGGTAGCGTCTCCACTTCACGGCTTCGATGGCGTGGTCCGGCCCGATGAACCCAACGGAATCTCGGCCGTGCCTCACCGGTCCAGCGACCGTCAGCGGTCAGTGAGCGGTCAGTCTGCGCTCTGGGGTTGTACCTCCGGAGAGACTGCCCCCGAAACCGTCTCGCGGGCCTCCATCAGGAGCTGCACGAACGCGTCCCGCCGGGAGACGAACAGCAGCGTCGAGAGGACGATGTAAAGGCCCGTGAACGCAAGCAGCAGTTCGTAGCTCGTCACCGGGAGGGCGACGAGGTCCCGGATGATGAGGTACTCGGCCGCCACCTGGCTGACGAACAGGACGAACAGTGCGACGGCCTCACGGATGGAGAACTCAAAGTTCACGATGAGCGAGAGCGCGAACAACGACTGCGCCGCGGTCAGCCAGATCTCGGCGGACTGCTTCTGGTCGAACATGAGCGCCCCGTACTCACCCAGGGCGACCGAGTGGACGATCGCGAGCGTCCCGATGAGGAGCGTCCACTGGTTCAACTTCGAGGAGACGAGTGCGTTGAACCCAGCCGTCGACCGTGCCTTCATCACGAGGACGGCGACGACGACCAGCTCCGGGGACTCCGAGGCGAGCGGTGCGATCCACTGAATCATGAAGAACGACGGGATGCCCATCGAGGTCCCGAGCCCCTCGAGCCCGTGTGCGAACGGCTCGACCGCGGTGAAGATTATCAGCCCGGAGAAGGCGAAGAGGCCGATGACGGTGAGAGCCCGGAACGGGTTCGGAATCTGCTGGAGTGCGGCGGGCACCCCGACGTGCTCCTCGTCACCATCGTCGGCGTCCCCGCGAAGGATGACCGCGAGGTACAGCACGTAGAGCCCGACGAGCATCACCACGTCGAGGATGTCGATACCGCCGCCGAGCGGGACCGCGAACGCCCAGACGGTCGCAGCGAGCAAGAACGCGACCTCGACCGTGATGTCGCGGTCGATGGTCACCACGTCCGCGAGGAAGCCATCGCGCTTCTCGACCGCGACGTCGGTGGCAGCGCCGGCTCGCAGTATCGTGAACAGCGCGATACCGGCCCAGCCGACCCCGATGAGGATGCGGTTCGCGCCGGTCATGTTTGCGACCGCGAGGTTCCCCGCCTCGATGCCCCGCTCGGTCCCGGCGAACTGCCCGGCGTTCCACGCGTACAGCGCGTCGACCGCGTACTCGGGAGCGACCGCGAGCACCGCGAGGACGGCGATAGCGAACGCCCGAGGGACGTCCTTCTCGGCGGTCTCGGCACCCCAGGTGAGGAGGAAGGACGCACCGAGGATGCCGATACCGCTGATTCCTACCGTCGCGAGCGTCGACAGTCCGTGCATCGCGCCGAACGCCCAGCCACCGAGCCACGGCAGTGTCAACGCGGTCGCCACGACGAGCGCGAACAGTACTTTCCAGTTCAGGTGAGAAGACGCCCTGTCAGAACCCTGCATTTGTTCATCTGGACCGACGAGGGTGTGTCTGAAAAACCACAAGATATGCCCGAAACAGCCGGTTCTGGCAGTTTCAGGCGTTCTCCCACGAGAAACCTCGGTTCAGCAGTGATTGTCGGATTCAGCACTTAGAAGCAATATCTGGCCCGAATACGGCTGTTTCGGCGACATCGAGCCTCGTTCGCCATGGAGTCGCTGTGACCGATCGATTCACTCCTCTCGAATCTCGGCCTCCGGCACGCTCCGCTTGACGCTCTCGATGCCGCGTTTCGCACCCTGCTTGGAGGAGTAGCCTTCGCCGCTGTCGGCGATGATGTTCCCGTTGGTCGCGACGAGTCGCCAGCGCCACTCCGACGCGCTGTCCCGGTACAGTTCGAAGACTGGTTTCGCAGGCATGCCTTCGCCTACACCTGTCGGAAAGTTAGCTGTTCCGCCGGCGGCACCGCCCACCAGCACTGGCGGGAGATCGGTCCGGTCACCAGTCGAACTCGTCGTGGAGTTTCCGCCCCTCCTCGTTCAGGACCGGGCCGACGACCTCGGTGACGCCGTCGAGCACATCGGCCGACCGGACCGCTGGGGCATCGGCGGTGTACTCCGCGAGGTCCTCGCTGCTGACGCTGTAGACGACGCGGCCGAACCCGGCGTACGCCATCCCACCAGAGCACATCGGGCAAGGCTCCGTGCTCGTATACATGACCGTCTCGGCTCGCTCCGCCAGGGAGAGTTCGCGACAGGCACGCTGGGCGAGGTGCAGTTCGGGGTGTCGCCGGATGTCGTCTTCCGTGAGCACCCGGTTCGACACACGCATCACGACCTCGTCGTCGCGAACGAGGACCGACCCGAACGGGCGGTCCCCGCGCTCGACCGCGTCCCTGGCCAATCCGAGAGCCGCCTCCATGTGCGCCTCGTGGTCGAAGTCGTCGAAGCTCGAAGTGGGCATGTCTGGGCAGACCCGGAGCGATGGCATCAATCTAGGGAATCGCCCCCCGGGAGGGCCGGTATTTTTCACCCACTGGTCCAATCTGTTAACAGATGACACACAGCCCGGGCGTTATGGGGGAGTCCACAGCCCTCCGTATCGCTGCCAGTCTCACGGACAGCCAGCGGTCGGCACTGCTCGACGCTGCGAGCGAGACCGCCCAGTCCGTCCCGGTGGTGGGGACCGGCCCGACCGGAATCGAGGGAATCGAACCACTCGTGCTGGCGACCCTCGACGGGCGAACCGCAGTCTTCACAGCCGGGACGGGCCCGGTCGTTCGCGAGGCAGTTTCCCTGCTCGACGAGGGGACACTCCCGGTCGACGGCAGCGACTTCGTCGTCGACCATGACGAGACGCCGGAGACGCTCCCTCTCCCGGCGGACGGACCCCTCGCCGTCGGCCGGCGCGAGCTACTCGGCCCGTGCGGGTGGGTCGACCCTGTTGCACCCCAGGATTGCGAGTTCGTCTCGACCAGCCAGGATGCCAGCGACGTCCTTGACATCGGGCTCCTCGGCCGTGGCCGTGGTGACGCGACTTCGGACGCGCCGGTGGCTGCCGCGTGGGAACAGGCACGGGAAGCCGACGGTGACCCGGTCGTCGTCGTCAACGCGCACGAGGTCGACCATCGCCCACGAGCCGACCGGACACTGCTCGAAAGTACGCCACTCGCGGTCCTCGACGGGGCAGTCGCCGTTGCCAGGTACGTCGACGCCAGCGACCTGGTCGTCTACCTCGCCGAGGGGGACGAACACCTCCGGACCCGGCTGCACGAGGCGCTCGGTGCCAGCGCCGATGACCTGCCCATCGTGCCGGAGGTCGTCGTCGGCCCGGACGAGTACCGGGCCGGCGCGCCGACGACCGCACTCGAGGCGATGGAGGGCGCAAACCGCCTCGAACCGCGGCTTCAGCCGCCCCCTCCCTCGGAGTACGGACTCCACGGGCGACCGACCGTGATACACACACCGCGGACTGTCGCACAGGTCCGTCGTGCCCTGCTCGAGCCGACCGCGTTCGACCCGGACGCCGCCGACCCTGGGTCGCGGCTGGTGACGGTGTGTGGCGACGTGGCCGCGCCCGCGACCGTCGAACTCCCGCCGGGCGGGAGTCTCGAGACGCTTCGCGACGCCGTCGAACCGACCGCAGGGTTCGGATTCGCCTGCGTCGGCGGAGTGCTCGGTGGGTTCACCAGGGACCTCTCCGTCGCCCCTACGTCACAGGCACTCGCGTCCGCCTCGCTCGGCACCGACGGCGTCGTCGAGTTCCTGGCCGAAGCAACCTGCGTCGTCGCAACGGCCGGCGACAGGGCGCGGTTCGCGGCCGAGGAGAACAGCGGTCGGTGTGTGCCGGGCCGGGAGGGAACGACCCAGCTCACCGACCTGCTTCGCGGGGTGTACGACGGGCGCTTCGACCCGGAGACGATCCGCGAGCTCGGGCGCGTGATGCGTCGGTCCGCGAACTGCCAGATCGGCCGACAGGCACCCCGGCCCGCGACCACCGCGATGGACGAGTTCGGCGCGGCGTTCCGGGCCCACGCCGAGGGCCGCTGTCCAGCTGGAAGCTGTACCTTCAGACAATGAGTACGCACGATTCACCCGACGACGACCCAGTCCCCCGCGTCCCCGACGTGGCGAATCCCGGGCACGAGACGCCCGTGACGGAGACGTTCGACACCGGTACCGCGAACGACCCACCCGTCGGGACGCCGGGCGAGGAGCCGACGACGCTCACGGTCGACGGCGAGACGGTGACGGTCCCAGCCGGGTCGACCATTATCGACGCACTGGAGCGCGTGGACGACGACACCGTGACCGTCTCCGGCGGCTGTGGTGGCCTCGACGACGGTGGGACCGGACTGGCCACCGATTCAGACGTGGCGGCCCTGTGTTACTACGACCGGGACGGCGACGCCAGCGACGAAATCGGTCCCCGGAGCGAGTGCCGGACCTGCATGGTCGAGACGAGAGAACACGGGCTGGTGCCGTCGTGTTCGTTCCCGGCCGAGGACGGACTGACCGTCTCGGTCGACGCCCCCGATGCCGCCGAAGCCCGGTCGGTCAACCTCGACCTCGTCCTCTCGAACCACAACCTGCGGTGCACGACCTGCAACGGGAACGGGCGCTGTGAACTCCAGGAGACCGCCATCGAACAGGACGTGGACCACCCGCGCTACGGCGTCTTCGACGAACGCGACCAGTACGAACCCATCGATGACACCTCCTCGTTCATCCAGATAGACCGCAACAAGTGCATCCTCTGCAACCGCTGTGTCGACGCCTGTAACGACGTGCAGGTCGAGGGCGTGCTCCGGATGGAGGGCAGTGGGTCGGACACCCACATCGGCTTCCAGAGCGACGCCGAGACGATGGCCGACTCGGAGTGCGTCTCCTGTGGCCACTGTGCGACCGTCTGCCCGACGGGGTCGCTCACCGAGAAGGGCATCGGCTCCGCCACCGCGCTTCCGATTCCGGGGTTCAACCAGCGGACGTCGGTCGGTCGGGTCCTCGAACACGAGGACGTCGAGACGTTAGACGAGACGACGGCTCCGAACCGGTCGTTCCGGCGCGCTGACGACGACACCAGTGACCAGGGGCCGGAAACGCGCGGACTGGCCGGGCGCGTTCAGAAGGCGCGAACCCAGGCACAGGGCCTCATCTCGGCGGCTGCCGAGCGGGCACTCCAGGCCGGGGAGCACACCGCCGAGACGGTCGCTTCGGAACTCGTGCCCGAGGGGATGCTGTTCGACGTCTCCAGGCGCCTGAGCGACGTACGAAAGCGCAGCATCGACACCGCAGAGACCACCTGCGGATTCTGTTCCGTCGGCTGTCGGTTCGAGATGCTCGGCAAGGACGACGAGGTCCTCGGCGTCGACCCGGTCACGGAGCCCACGAACGCCCCTGCGAACGATTTCTCGACCTGTGTGAAGGGGAAGTTCGGCCACGAGTTCGCCAACAGCAAGAAGCGACTCACGCAACCCTTGCGCCGGACCGACGAGGGCGAACTCGAACCGGTGTCGTGGGACGAGGCGCTGGATTACGTCGCCGAGCGTCTGTCGGACATCCAGCGCGAACACGGCGTCGACACCGTGTCCTGTCTCGCCTCCTCGAAGGGGAGCAACGAGGAAGCGTACCTCGTCCAGAAGTTCGCTCGGCAGGTGCTGGGCACCAAGAACATCGACAACTGCGCCCGGCTCTGTCACGCCTCGACGGTCGCGGCGCTCCAGCAGACCGTCGGCTTCGGCGCGATGAGCAACCGCATCAACGAGGACGTGGGCGAGGCGGACGCCTACCTCCTGACGGGGTCGAATACGACCGAATCCCATCCGGTGCTGGCGACGCGAATCAAACAGAACGTCCGCGACGGAGCCGACCTCGTGGTGTTCGACCCGCGGAAGATCGGTATCGCCGAGCACGCCGACCAGTTCACCCGCGTCAGGCCCGGCTACGACACGGCGTGGATCAACGGTCTCATCCGCTACATCGTCGAACACGACCTGCACGACACCGAGTTCATCGAGCGCAACACCCGGAACTTCGAGGCGGTCGTCGAGAAGGTCGAGCCCTTCACCCCCGAGAAGGTCGAGGAACTGACCGAGGTGCCACCGGCGGACCTCGCCAGCGCGGCCGAGACGCTGGCGGCCGCCGACACCGTCGTCTTCGGCTGGGCGATGGGGATGACCCAGTCCAGCCACGGCACCCAGAACGTCATCGCATTGGCCGACCTCGCACTGGCGCTCGGGCAGGTCGGCAAGCGGGGTGCCGGGCTCTCACCGTTCCGCGGGCAGAACAACGTCCAGGGTGGCGGTGGCGACATGGGCACGCTCCCGAACTGCCTGCCGGGGTACCAGGACCTCGCGGACCCGGCCGTGCTCGACACGTTCGAAGACTCGTGGGGCGAGCGCCCGCCGGACGAACCGGGCCTGAAAGTCCCGCAGATGTTCGACGAGGTCCACGAGGGCAACCTCCGTGGGATGTACGTCGTCGGCGAGAACCCCGCGCTCTCCGAACCGGACATCCAGCACGCCGCCGAGGCGCTGGATGAGCTCGAGTTCCTCGTCGTGCAGGACATCTTCCTCACCGAGACCGCGGAGTACGCCGACGTCATCCTCCCGGCCGCGACGTCGCCGGAGAAGCACGGGACGTTCACCAACACCGAGCGCCGCATCCAGCGGGTTCGGCCCGTGTCCGAGCCGCCGGGGAAGGCCCGCCAGGACTGGGAGATAACGCAGGCGCTGGCGAGGCGGCTCGGGTACGACTGGGACTACGACCATCCGCGTGAGGTGATGGCCGAGATCAACGGCCTCGTCCCTATCTACGGCGGCGTCACCTACGAGCGTCTCGAGGAGGGCGACCAGCACGGCTTGCAGTGGCCGTGCTGGGACGAGGACCACCCCGGCACCCCGTACCTCTACGACTACGAGGACGGCGAGTTCAATTTCGACGACGGCAAGGCACGCTTCGTCCCCGCTGACGTCCAGCGGCCCGGTGAGGAGACGGACGAGGAGTTCCCGCTCACGCTCACCACGGGGCGGGTGCTGTACCACTGGCACACCGGCCAGCTGACCCGCCGCGTTGAGGGGCTCATGAGCCACGTCGGCGAGAGCTTCGTCGAGGTTCACCCCGACACCGCGGCCGAACTCGGTATCGCGGACGAGGAGTACGTCCGGGTGGAGTCGAGGCGTGGCGACATCGTCGTCAAGGTGCAGGTCACCGACCGGGTCGGTCCGGGTACGCTGTTCATCCCGATGCACTTCGCTGCCGGGGCAGTCAACAAGCTCACCCAGGAGTCCTTCGACCCACAGGCAGGCATCCCCGAGTACAAGGTGTCGAGCGTCCGCGTCGAACCGCTCGGCCCGGAGACGGACGAAGCGGTGCTTCGGACGCCGGACGCCGGGAAACGGTAGCGACCAACCTCGGTCACTTACCAGCCGCGAATCCGGTACCGCTCCGCCAACGTCCCCGCGAGCCGCCGTTCGACCGGCGTGAATCCCAGTCGCCCGAGGACGAGTCCGTACACCGCGAGGCCGAGGACGGTGCCGAGGACCGGCCCTGTCCAGCCAGGGAGCGTCGCCCCGGCGACGACTGCCACGGCGACGAACGGGACCGCCGCGACGAGCGGTTTCGCGTGCAGTTTCGTGAACGGCTGCAGGCCTTCGAGCCGATACAGCACCGCGACTTCGAGCCCGTTGTTGATGGTCAGCATCAGGAAGTAGCTCGCGACGAGGCCCTCCAGCCCGTACGCACTCGTGAGCGGAATCGCTGTGACCGTCAGGAACGCGGTTATAAACACGTTAACCGCCAGCAGGGCTCGCTGGTTGTCCGTCATCGCGAGCAGGATACCCACGCTCCCGGCCGCACAGGCCCCGAACTGCGCGAGGACGAACCACGGGAGGAGCGGCGCGTACTGGACGTACGTCGGCCCGAACAGCGCGAGGACGGACTCGCGGTAGACGATGACGGGGACCGAGAGCCCGGTCACCGCCACCAGGACCAGCCGGCTCGTGACGTGGTACAGCCGCGAGAGCGACTCGCGGTGGCCCTCTTCGTTCAGGGCGGCAGCAACCGGCGGGATGAACTGGTTGATGCCCATCAGGGGCAGCCGGACGAGCGACCCGAGGAGGACACCGATGGCGAAGACGCCCCCCGCGACGTTCGAGAGGAAGACCACGATGAGTGGATAGAACCCGAGCCGCTGGATGGTCGTCGCGATGCCACCCACGAACAGGGGCAGCGTGTACGAGAGATACCGTCGCCAGAGCACCTCCTCGCCGGGGCTTCGGAGTCTGAACCGGAGTCCGCGTTCCGCGACCAGCCAGGCCGCGGCCGCGGTTCCCGTGAACGCCATCACGCCGACGACGCCGACCGCGACGGCTGCGAGGTCGTCGAAGACAAAAACCCCAGCCACCGCCACCAGAAGCTGTCCGACCGGGAAGCCGATTCGGAGCGTGAGGTTGAGCGGGACGACCTCCTCCAGCCCCCGGAGCGCCTCACCGACGGTGAACAGCCAGACCGACGCCGGGAGGCCAAGCGCGAACAGTCGCAGGAGACCCCGGAAGTCGGCCCCCCTGCCAGTCAGGTCCGCAATCGTCGGGGCTGTGGCGTACAGGACCACCCCGAACACCGACGCGACTGCGAACAGCAGAACGCTCGCGAACGTGACGAGAGCGTCGCGTTCCTCGGGGGAATCCGCGTTCGGGAGGAAACGGCTCAGCCCGCTCCGGAACCCCAGCGCGACGTGCAACAGGAACCGCTGGAGGCGTCTCGCGAGCGCGAACAACCCGTAGGCGTTCGCCGAGAACCCGTTCGTGAGAACCGCGGTGAACGCGACCGAGAGACCGCGTTCGAGCAGGATACTCGGGATGGAGACCGTCGCGCCGTGCGCGACCCGCTCCAGCGCGTCCGCGAGCCGGGCCTCGACCGGTTCGTCGGCGTCCGGAGCATCCCCGGCAGCAGCGCTCTCGGAACTGTCGCTGGCTGTCTCATCCCTTCCGGAATCAGCTGCAATCGACTGGTCAGCTGCCGGAGCCACGAGTAGTGCTCACCACGCAGGCGCTGAGACTCTGATGATGCTAAAGCCCGTGGATTTCCGGTCGTCGTGAGCCGCGGTCGAAGAATAGACAGTCGATGTCGTGCCGACGCTTCCACGAGGTATCCGGCGAACTGGCCACCCCCCAGTAGCAGCACGCCGAGTGCGAGTGGACACTGTCGATCTCTCGTTCGTCTCGGCCCCCCAGCCGAGTCAGTTCGACGATGCTGACCGTGTCCGGACCCCCCTCTACCGCCTTCTTGCCGTCCTCTCTCCCCCCAACAGGTTCTCGCCCTCCCCCACATCATCCGTAGGATCTATTCCGGCTTAGCTACCGAGGCGAAGTACTTCTAGCGCCTGTGGTATCCATGCGAGTGCGACCATACAGACCCCGATTCTCCCGTGGGCGAATCGCCGAGACGGTGCGCGTCGCCACTGACGGTTCGTATCATCGGTACAATAATTACACTCGGCTGCTATCGTGGTGACAACTATGGTCGGGGTGGTACCAGCCCTGCACGTCACCCTGCTCGGCGTCTCGATGCTCCTCTCGGGGTGGCTCGCGGTCGTCGGGTGGCGCGTCAAGGAGCGGCCCGCGGCGAAGCCGTTCGTGGGGATGATGGTGTCGACGGGGGTCTGGAGCGGCGGCTACGCGGTGGCACTCCTCACCGACGCCCCCCAGCTTCGCTTCTTCTGGGAGCAGTTCCAGTGGTTCGGCATCGCCTTCGCCCCGGTTTTCGTCCTGCTCTTCTTCGCGGAGTACACGGGGTTCGACGAACTCGCCAACCCGTCCATCCTCGCAGGACTGCTCATCGTCCCCGGTGTGACACTGCTGCTGGTGTGGACGAGTCCGTGGCACCCACTCATCTGGATGGACACCGACTACAACGTCGTCTACTCGCTCACCATCGCCGAGCAGGATGTCGGCCCATGGTACTGGGTTCACCTCCTCTACACCTACCTCCTCGTGGGAGGCGGAACGTTCCTCCTGTTGTTCGCGATTCGCCGGACCGGTGACCTGTTCTCGATGCCGACGGCCCTGGTCTTCGTCGGCGTGGCCGCCCCTCTCATCGCCAACCTCCTCTCTGTCCTCGGGTACGCACCGTTCCGAGGGTTCGACATGACCCCGTACGCGTTCAGCATCACCGGGTTGGCGTTCGCGGCCGCCATCTCCGGAGAGGACCTGTTCGAACGGTCGCCTGCCGTCCTCCAGCTCGGCCGGTACTCGGTCCTCTCGAACATCCACGACGCCGTCGTCATCACCGACCGCGACGGCGCAGTCGTCACCGCCAACGAGGAGGCGGAGAGGGTGTTCAATAAGCCAACTGGCATGGTCGGAAACTCCATCGACGACCTGCTGCCGACGGTCCCAGAGCCGGGAGCCGAACAGTCGCTGCAGACCATCGGTGACCGCGAGTTCGAGGTCGCGGCGGCAACCGTCGAAGACGCCGAGGAGCGGCCGGTAGGGGTTGCCTACACCCTCCACGACGTCACGGAGCGAGAGCGTAACCTCCGGGAACTGGAACGTCGCCAGACAGAACTGGCGTCCCAGCGCGCGGAACTGCTCGAACTCGACGCGATCAACACCGCGATTCGCGGCGTCCTCCAGATACTCGTGAGTGCCAGGACCGCCGAGGACCTCCTCGACGGGGCGACGAGCAGACTCGCGACGAGTGACTGGTACACCGATGCGTACGTCGACGCGGACCGCCCAACTGAAGGCCGCCCCGAAGACCCGTCGGTGACGACCGACTCCGGCGACGATGGCCCCGTAGTCGCCGCGCGACTCCCGCTCCCGTTCGGGACCACCACGTACGGGACGCTGGTCGTCGAGACCCAGCGGGAGGACGCCTTCGGCGACCGCGAACTCGCGACGCTCGAAGAGCTGGCACAGAGCATCGGTATGGCGCTGAACGCCATCGAGACCCGCCAGACCCTCCTGGCGGACACCGTCGTCGAACTCACCTACCAGTTCCCCGCATCGTCGTCGGTGCTCGCCCGCGTGAGCGCCGACTGTGACTGTCGGCTGACGGTCAATGGAACGGTCCCGGTCGCTCTCGACGACCTGCTGCTCTACGTCACCGTCGAGGAGGGGGACGTGGCATCGGTCGTGGCTGCACTCGAGAACGCGACCGAGGTCGACGAGATCCGGCAGGTCCCGAACCGCGACACGCTGGAGTTGCGCCTCCACGACGGCTCCCCTTTGCCAATCGTGATGGCACGGGGTGCGAACGTCCACGACGCGACCGCCGCGAACGGGACGCTCGAACTCGTCGTCGAAACCGGCAGCGGGAACGACGTTCGGGCACTGACCGATGCGCTCTCGGAGGCCGTGGGGACGGTATCGCTCCTGGCCAAACAGGAGCGGTCGCCCGCCACTGAGCCGGCGACGACCCAGTTCGAGGCGGACCTCACCGGGCGACAGGAGGAGGCCGTCGCGGCCGCCTACAACGCCGGCTACTTCGAGTGGCCGCGGGACAGCACGGCCGAGGAGGTCGCCGAGGCGATGGACATCGCCCCCTCGACCTTCCACAGCCACCTCCGGAAAGCCCAGGGCAAGATACTGACCGAGTACGTGGAGTCGGCAGCCGACACGGAGACAGACACCCTCGAACCGCGGTGAGTTCGCGGGTCCGGGGCGAACCGGTTTTTGTCGATGCCAGCTCGCAGTGGCCGATGATGGGTTCGAAGCGCTCGGTCCGGTTGTTATCGACTGGTAGTGAGTACTTCGCAGGTGATGTTTTCGGTAGGCTCGGGCGAGCTCGTTCGAGTCGTGGAACCGGCGCGTGGTGACCACAGGACCACGCACTGACCAGACACCTCAGAGAATGCATCACACGCCGACGGACACATCGAGCGTCGATTCCCCAGATTCGAAAATCGTGGCTTTCCTTATGTGAATGCGGACCTACCTTCTAGGTGGTATGACTATCGACGAACTCAGCGACTTCGGGATGGTCGCCATGGGGGACGACGAGATTCGCGACTTCCTGAACAGCGAGGGGATGGGTATCCTGGGCCTTCCGGCCGACGACGCGCCCTATCTCGTCCCGATGTCCTACGGGTACGACGGTGACACGAACCTTTACTTCACCTACCTGCTCGGGAAGGACAGCCAGAAGCGAGCACTGACAGAGAAGACGACGACGGCCAAGTTCCTGGTCTATCAGACGAACTCACCGTTCAACTGGGAGAGCGTCCAGCTCACCGGGACGCTCAGCCAGGTCCCAGAATCCGAGTGGCGCGCCCTCGGTGACGTGATGAAGTCGGCCTGGCGGCCCGAGATGTTCCAGCGCGCCATCACGAGTGGCGACCTCGGCATCGATATCTACCAGTTCGAAGTGACCGACTGGTCCGGCCTCAGGCACACCGGGTTGCCGCCGGAGTTCGAGCGCTAAGTCGCATCGGGCGCGAGCCCGGACCACCCCGGTCCCGTCGGACGCGCTTCCCAACATCTAAACGTTCCCGCGACTTCTTACGCCCATGGAATACGACTCTCTCCTCGACAGAGCGTTCTCGGATCTCCCGGACCGACCCCAGGAAGCAGGCGAGCGCCTCAAGATTCCCGACCCCGCGGGCGAGACGGACGGCGCATTCACACGCCTGACAAATCTCAACGCGATCGCAGACGCGGTCTCGCGTGACGCCGAGCACATGCACCGCAGCATCCAGCGCGAACTCGGTACCAACGGCCAGTTCGACGGCCAGCAGGCCCGCTACAACGGGTCGTTCACCATCGCGGACTTCACCGCGGCCATCGACAGCTACGTCGCCGAGTACGTCACCTGTGGCGAGTGTGGCCTCCCGGACACCCGCCTCGTCCGCGAGGACGGCATCGACATGCTGCGCTGTGAGGCCTGTGGTGCCTTCCAGCCCGTCTCGAAGAACTCCAGCAAGGGCAAAAACAAGCGCCAGCCCGAGCTCGAAGAGGGACGGACCTACCAGGTCAAGATCACCGGCACGGGCCGCAAGGGCGACGGTGTCGCCGAACGCGGTAACTACACCATCTTCGTGCCCGGCGCGAAGGAGGGCCAGACCGTAACGGTCCTCATCGAGAACATCTCCGGCAACCTCGGCTTCGCGCGACTCGCCTGAGTTCGCGACCTATTCTTCTTCCATCTCGTCGACGTCGACCCGCCCGATGACCTTCCACCTGAGGCGGTTCTCCCCGCTCGGGTGGGGTTCCCTGGTGACGATGTACAGGTACGCGTCGGGCGAATCCGGGTGGTTCCGCTTGACGACCTCCGTGTACCCCGGTCGCTCGGTGACGCGCAGGATCTCCTCGTCGCCCCGCGGTTCGATGTCGAGCGAGGGCTCGTGCAACCGGTTCAGTAGCTCCTGGGCGTAGAGGACGGTCTCTCTGACGACGTGGGGCTCGTCGGCGTGAGCCTGGAGCGCGTCGACCACGTCATCGGGGAGGTCGACCGGTGGGTCCGGGAACGGGGCGTCCGTGTCCATGCTCCTTTCTACGACACCACGACAGATGAATGCACGAGAAACCTCCGTGTCCCAGGGGTGTTCGCTCGTGCACGACACCGCCACAGGCGACTCGTTTATTTATCCCTGCAGGTCCGATGGGTTGCCGTATGAGCAACGCTGCCAACGACGAGCGTATCACCGTCTACTCCGACTACGTCTGTCCGTTCTGCTTCCTCGGACGCGAGTCGCTGAAGCGCTACCAGGAGACACGAGACGAGCCACTCGAGATCGACTGGCGGCCGTTCGACCTCCGGTCCCAGAAGCGCCGTCCCGACGGCTCCATCGACACGTCGGTCGACGACGGCAAGGACGAGGAGTACTACGATCAGGCGAAACAGGGCGTTCGCCGACTGCAGGAACGGTACGACGTCGAGATGGAGCTGGACCTCGCGGTCGACGTCGACTCCCTCGACGCCCAGATCGCCTCCTACTACGTGAAACAGCACTATCCGAACGACCAGTGGCTCGACTTCGACGTGGCCATCTTCGAGGCCCTCTGGCAGGAGGGTCGCGACATCGGTGACGAGGATGTCCTGGTCGAACTGGCCGAGGCGGCCGGAATCGACGGCGACGAGATTCGCTCGGCCATCGACGACGAGACGCTTCGCGCCGAGCTCCACGAGGAGTTCGAGAACGCCCAGCGTGCTGGTATCACCGGCGTCCCGACGTTCGCGTACGATGACTACGCCGCACGCGGGGCTGTCCCGCCCGAACAACTGGAGCGGCTCGTCGAAGGCACGAGCGGACAGTAGCCCTGGGAGCGACCCCCGAGACTCGCACAAACATTCACAACACACCGAGTAAATTATCCCAAGCAGTTAACTCAGAGCGGTGCGAGACTCGAGACAATGGCATTCGACACCGTACTGCTCGCCCTCGGTCAAGGGGACGAGGAACGCATCGAATCGATCACCGATACCGTCGTCGACATCGCCGCACCCAGCGACGCCACCGTCATCCTCGGCCACGTGTTCACGTGGGAGGAGTACGACGAGGTGAAAGCGAAGCTCTCGATCTCCAAGGACGCCGAGGTCACGCCCGACGACGTCGCCGCGAAGTACAGCCCGGTCCGGGAGGTCGAAGCACTCCTCTCGGAGGCCGGTATCGACTACGAGATTCGCGGGGCCGTCGGTGAGTACGGCCACGAGATCGTCGGGCTCGCGGAAGCCGAAGACGCGGAACTGGTCGTCGTCGGTGGGCGCAAGCGCTCCCCGACCGGGAAGGCCGTCTTCGGGTCGACCGCCCAGGAGGTCATGCTGAACGCGCCGTGTCCGGTGACGTTCGTGCGCTCCGATTGAACCGACAGCGACCCGCCCTTCTCGGCCAGTATCGACCACGACCACCTGGACTGGGGAGAAGCAATCCGTGACAACCGCGGACCCCGGTCCCTCCCTCCAGAAGACACTTGCCAGATAATTGACTACCTGACGGTGTGAACCGTCGAGCCCTCCTCGCAACGGTTGTCTCGCTCGGAACGGTCTCCGCGGGGTGCCTCGCCTCGGACGACTGTCGCGGGGTAGCACTGGCAGTCGAACTACGCCCGGCAACCGACGTGGATAGCTCTCGAATGCTGAACTTCGATTCCAAGCCGCTCTCCGAACGAGAGCGAGCAGTCCTCAGGCAGGCCGTGAACGAACGCGTGATGGGCTGTAGCCGTGACGATGTCGAGGGGCTCCAAGACGTCGCCGACCGAATCGTGGCGCACACCGGCCGAGAGGAGGCGTTTCTGGAAACCCTGGAGGGTCGAGCCAGCACGCCCGCAGTGTTCGAGGAGGCAGTGTACCGGGCGAACGTCATCTGGGATTCTGCAGAAGCAGCGGGCGGGCCACTCGGTGCCTGACCGCCGAATCGAACTACCCCGGGAACGTGAACAGTCGCGTGTCGCACTCGGTACAGGCCAGCACCTCGTCGGGGTCGGTCGCCCCGGCGCTGCCCCCACAGCACTCGACGGTGGTCGTGACTTCCACGGCACCACCGCAGTCCGGACACACGTCGAGGAACGTCCGGAGCGGTTCCGCGGCCGCCAGCCGGGTCTGTTCGTCGAGTCCCGTGTCAGCGAGCGCTTCCACGGCCGCGACCTCCGCGATGGCGACCGGCCGGGTCAACCAGGCGTCGGAGAGGCTCGCCGTGTCACCAGCCGAGACCACGACGTAGGGACCACGGGCACCATCTTCGACCGAAACTGAGGCGTCGGGCAGGAGGTCGCGGACGACGGCAGCCAGTTCTTCGGCCGAATCGTCCTGATGCTGCTCCATCCGGTCGTGCCAGGCAGCGTGGAACTCCTCGGAGAGCATGAGGTCCTCGCCCTCGGGGACGACGACGCCGACCTCGACCAGCCGCGTCAGGACCGTCTCACCGTCGATTTCGTCGCTCCCGAGCGACCCATCCTCTGCAGGGACTTCCGCCCCGCCGTCGGCGTGGAACGGGTCGCCGGGCAACGGCAGCGCGGCGACCAGCGGTGGCGCGAATCTGGGGGTGTAGGGAACGACGTACCCACGGGCCCAGATCGCGAGCAGGCCGACGAGGCCGACAGCCGCCGCGACGACCGGGTAGTCCAGCAGCGCGACGCCAGCGACCACGCCCCCGACGAGGACCACGTTGACGACCGTACAGGGCCAGCAACGCGACTCACCCGTGTACGCAGGGTTCCGGAACCGGTCCAGTGTACTCATCGCCAGATGGTCACGTGGCGCACGACAAAGGTCTGTCGTCCGCGACAGCACACGACACGTCGCCGCGGAGAGAAGGTTTTTCTCCCTGTTTCCCCACCGTTTCAGGTATGAACTCCGACGAGTTACGTGAAGTCCTGCAGGAAGCGGGACTCTCACCGTACCAGTCGAAGGCGTACGTGGCCCTGCTCGAGCTCGGGACGGCGTCTGCACGCGAGCTGGTCGAGGCGAGCGACGTTCCGGATCCGCGAATCTACGACGTGGTCCGGTCGCTCGAAGACCGAGGCTACGTCGAGACGTACGAGCAAGACACGATGCGGGCACGTGCGCACAGCCCGGCGGACGTGCTCGAAGACCTCCAGAGCCGTGCCTCTCGCTTCGAGCAGGCCGCCGACGAGATAGAGGACCGGTGGGAACAGCCCGAACTGGACCGCCACGCGGCGAGCATCGTGAAGCGGTTCGAGACCGTCGTCGACCGCGCGCGACTGTTCATCGAGGAGGCCGAGAACCAGATACAGCTCTCGGCCAGCCTCGAACAGTACGAGCAGCTCGAGGGTGCCCTCGCCGAGGCGCTCGAACGCGGCGTCTACATCCAGCTCTCCATCTACACGGCTCCGGACGAGGAGTACGAACTCCCCGCCGAGGAGCGACTCGCGAAGACGACGACCGAGGCCCGCCACCGACCGATTCCCTCACCGTTCGTCGCGCTCATCGACCGGCGCAAGGCGTGTTTCGGCCCCCACGAGGACGCCCTGAACGAGTACGGCGTCCTCGTCGACGACCGGATGCACGAGTACGTGTTCCACTGGTACTACGTCGGCTGTCTGTGGGAGATCTGTGACGAGATCTACACCGCCCGGAACGACGAGCCGCCCATCGAGTACGTCGACGTTCGCGAGTTCATCCGCGACGTGGAACCGCTCTTGCTCGATGGGGCGACCGTCGGCGTCCGTGTGCTCGGCAAGGACGTCTCGTCTGGTGAGGAACGGATACTGGAAGGCGACCTCACAGACGTCTACTACGAGGGTGATGACTACGTCGGTGCAAAGGAGATTCCGTTAGCCCAGCTGGCGGGACGCGCGTCGATCACCGTCGAGACCAGCGAGGGCGAGATCACCGTCGGCGGTGAGGGTGCGATGCTCGAGGATATCGAGGGGATTCGGCTGACGATGACCGAGATTTCGCGCTGAATCGTCGTTCAAACTAATGTATCGGATATTCTAGCAAACCGTCGAGTGTTTTCGGAAAGCCTCGCGTGCGCGAACGTTATAGGTAGGAGATACGAGAGCCGATAACCTGTCATCTATAGGACTACAACGCCTGTTGTATCCACGTTATCTATAAATCCAAAGGCCATAAACGTAGGCTTATGCCTGCGAATGGTTCGCAAGGGAGTCGAAGAAGCGCACGGAAAGTTAGCCGTCGTTCGTTCGTGAAGGTCGCTGGCGCGTCCGGTGTGGGAGTTGGACTCGCCGGCTGTGTCTCGAGCAACGACAACGGAGGCGATAACAGTGGTGGTGGCGGTGGCGAAGACACCGACACCGAGACCCAGATCAGCACGGAAGCTCCGACGGAGGATATCACCGTCCAGTTCGCGGGTGACTCTAACTTCAAGAAGGTCGAAGGAGAGATCAACAAGATCCTCCACGAGAACGGCCTGCCGGAAAACATCACTCTCGAAGTCATCGCCGGCTCGTTCACCACGGGTGACCGGAAGGCGAAGTACAAGAACATCCTCTCGGCCGGTCAGCAGAAGCCGACCATCATGATGATGGACAACGGCTGGATGATTCCGTTCGTCGTCCGCGGCCAGCTCCAGAACCTGAGCAAGTCCGTCCCGTCCGAGATCACGGAGAAGGTCAAGAGCGACTACTTCGAGGCCAGCGTCGCGACAGCCACGATGGACGGCGACCTGTACGGCATCCCGCTGTTCACCGACGTCCCGACCATCCACTACCGCAAGGACCTGGTCGAGCAAGCTGGCTACGACCCGGACAACAACAACTGGGCGACCGAGCCGATGAGCTGGCAGAAGTTCTCCCGTGTCATCAGCGACACGATGGAGCAGACCGGCAAGGACGGCTTCACGTGGCAGGGGAAGGCCTACGAGGGTCTCTCGTGCTGTGCGTTCAACGAATTCATGAGCACCCAGGGTGGCGCGTACTTCGGCGGAATGGACAACCTGTTCGGCCCCGTCGGCGACCGCCCGATCACCGTCACCGAAGAGCCCGTCATCCGTTCGCTGAAGATGATGCGGACGTTCATCCACGGCAGCAGCGACGACCAGTCGCTCGACTCGGTCACGGGGAACATCTCGCCCCAGGCTGTCGTCCAGATGACCGAGGAGCCGTCGCGTGAACCCTTCACGAACGGCGACGCGATCGCCAACCGCAACTGGCCCTACTCGATCATCATCAACGGCGCAGAGGACGCCTGGGGCAAGGACCTCGGAACGATGCCGGTCCCGTACGGCGTCACGCCCGAGGAGTCCAAGTACGACGGCATCGGTGGTACCAGCTCCGCCCTCGGTGGCTGGCACCTCGGCATCAACCCGAACTCGAGCGACACGCAGAAGCAGGCGGCCGTCCAGATCTTCAAGGCGATCACGAAGGAGGAAGCCCAGCTCCGTCTGTTCGAGCTCGGTGGCTGGATCCCGCCGGTCCCGTCCGTCCTCGAGAGCCAGAAGGCGAAGCAGCTCGACATCATCGGCCGCTACCTCGACACCCTCCGTGTCGGTGGACAGAACATGGTTCCGCGTCCGGTCACGCGCGTCTGGGGCCAGGAGTCCACGCAGATCTCCAAGGAAGTCAATGCGACCCTCCAGCAGAACAAGTCGCCGAGCAAGGCCATGGAGAGTCTTGCCGCTTCCCTGGAACAAATCGAGAACAGCGTCTAATAACAGACCTGGCACATAATAATGGCAGCAGAATCAGAGACACGATCAGGCCCGCTGCGTGAGAGCCAGCGATCTGGCCCATATGCGTCGGCTGTCCGCTGGATGGAGAATCTCAGCGAGGCCCAGTTCGCGTATCTTTTGCTCACGCCAGCGTTGCTGTTGCTTGCCGCGATAGCGGTGTGGCCACTGTTGAGTACGTTCCGCATGTCGTTGTTCGCGGACAACCTCATCGCCGCCGGTCAGGTCGGTGACTTCGTCGGAATCAAGAACTACACCCAGCTGCTCACCGGCAAGAAGAACGCACTGATGCCGTCACCGTTCATCCCGACCAGTCTGTCGGTCGACGCGCTGTTCAACAGCGCACTCACGGTGACGCTCATCTTCACCATCACGAGCGTCGTCTTCGAGACCATCATCGGTTTCGGCCAGGCGCTCGTCCTCGATCAGGACTTCAAGGGGCGACGCTGGGTTCGTGTCGCCATCATCATCCCGTGGGCTGTGCCCATCGTCGTGCAGGGGATGATCTTCTTCCTGATGTTCCAGCCGGGCATCGGGTTCCTAATCGGCAGTGAAGAGGCACCGACCATACTCCAGACCCTGGGACCGTTCTCGTTCTCCCCGTTCGCGAACACGATCGACTCCACGTTGATCGTCATCGTCGCGGACATCTGGAAGACCTCTGCGTTCATGGCCCTGCTCATCCTCGCGGGGCTGCAGAGCATCGACCGGAACCTGTACGAGGTCGCCCGCGTCGCGGGTGCCTCGCCGTGGCAGCGCTTCAAGTACATCACGTTCCCGCTCATCCTGCCGACCATCCTGGTCGCGATGCTGTTCCGCACCATCCAGGCGATGCGGGTCTACGGGATCATCGAGACGGTGTCCGGTTGTTCGACGGTTCCATCGCTATCATGTCTCGTCATCTCGACGTTCAATAACAACCTGATAGCGACGTCCGCGACGGTCGCGTTCGTGACGGCAGGCATCATCGGCCTGGTCGTCACCGTCTACATCATCGGGTACGCCCGGGAGGACATGGCATGAGTACCGACGATTCCACGCAAGAGAATCCGTTCGCTGGCGGTGACGCAGAGCTCAAGCGGGGCCCGTTCCAGCGCTGGGTCGACAAGTCCATCCAGGACCCCCAGCGTGTGTACCGCTCGATGTTCTACGTGGTGACGATATTCTTCCTCACCACGACGCTGTTCCCGTTCTACTGGTTGCTGATACTGGCGTTGACGCCGACCGGTCCGAGCGGGACGCTCCCGGAGATCGGGCTGCTTCCGAACGGGTTCGAGGTGAGCACGTTCCAGCTGGTGTTCGATACGATACCGTTCATGCGGTATATGTTCAACAGCCTGTTCCTCGCGCTCAGCACCACGGTCATCGTGCTGTTGCTCGCGAGCCTCGCAGGCTACGTCTTCGGACGCCTGGAGTTCCCGGGACGTCGCGGGCTGATGCTGCTCGTGCTCGCCATCTCGTACTTCCCGCCGGCAGCGTTCTTCCTGCCGCTGTGGGACCTGTTCAACGGGAACGTCAGCCTCTCGCTGCTGGGATACACCATCTCGAGTCCGCAGCTGTACAACACGCCGGGCTCGATGATGCTCCCGTTCAGCGCCATCTTCATGCCGCTGTCCATCTTCATCCTGACGACGTTCTACGGCCAGATTCCGGACGGCCTGGAGGACGCGGCCAGGATAGAGGGGACGACGCGGCTGGGGGCGCTGTTCCGCGTCATCGTGCCGCTGTCGGCACCCGGTGTCGCGACCGCGGGCGTGCTGACGTTCATCGCGGTGTACAACGAGTTCTTCTTCTCGTTCCTGATGACCTCAGGCGAGGCGGAGAACTGGGCACCGGTCGTTGCTGGTATCCTCCAGCTCCGCCGGGCCGGGCAGTTCCAGACCACGTACAACGCGATGGCGGCAGCGAGCATCATCGCGGTCTTACCAGTCACCATCCTCGTGGTGGTCGCACAGGAGAAGATCGTCAGCGGACTCACCTCAGGAGCACTCAAGGAGTAACTCAGTCATGGCACGTGTCAAACTAAACGACGTCATCAAGCAGTACGACGACGTGACAGCGGTAGACCACATGAACCTCGACATCGAGGACGGCGAGTTCATCACGCTCGTCGGTCCGTCGGGGTGTGGGAAGTCGACCACGATGGAGACCATCGCCGGACTCACCAAGCCGACGTCCGGGCAGGTCCTCATCGGCGACACCGACGTCACGAACTACCCACCGAAAGACCGCGGGGTCGCGATGGTCTTCCAGAACATCGCGCTGTTCCCGCACATGGACGTGTACGACAACATCAGCTTCGGGCTGCGGTTGCGCGACTACGACAAAGAGGAGATCGACCGTCGCGTCGAGCACGCCTCGAAGGTCGTACAGCTCGAGGGCATGCTGGACCGCCAGCCGGACGAGATGTCCGGTGGGCAGCGCCAGCGTGTCGCCATCGCCCGCGCCATCGTCCGGAACCCTGCAGTGTTCCTGATGGACGAGCCGCTGGCGAACCTCGACGCGAAGCTGCGTGTGCACATGCGGACGGAGCTCCAGCGCCTGCACAAGGAGCTGGACACCACCATCATCTACGTCACGCACGACCAGGCGGAGGCGATGACCATGTCGGACCGCATCGCGGTCATCAACGACGGGACGCTCCAGCAGATAGACCCGCCGCTGGTCTGTTACAACGAGCCCGCGAACCTGTTCGTCGCCGGCTTCATCGGGTCGCCGTCGATGAACTTCATCGAGGGCGAGGTGACCAACGGTGGCTTCACGTCGGAGTACATCAACGTGCAGTTCGACCCCAGCGACTTCGGCGTCTCCGAAGGCGACCAGGTCACCCTCGGCGTCCGCCCGGAGGACGTCTACCGCGAGGAGGACCTCCAGAAGGTCGAAGACCCGACCAGCCCCGTCCAGACGATGACCGACGTGCTCGAACCCATGGGGAACGAGATATTCGTCTACCTCACCTACGGGGACGAGGCGACCTCTGGCATGCAGGAGGAGGGCGACGACCGCCTCCTGATGAGTGTCGACCCGGACACGGAGATCTCGGAGGACATCGCGCAGTCGGTCGTCCTCGACCGCTCGCGGCTCCACCTGTTCGACACCGCGTCCGGAGAGGCTATCGTCCACGGACTGTCCCAGCCGCTCCAGTCGGAGGCTCGCTCGGGTGACTGACGATGGTGAGTGAGGCCGCACTCCTGTACTTCGGGGGAGGAACGCTCCTGTTCTTCTTCTGGGTGTACGGCATCGCGTCGTTCATCCTGGACCTGAAGAACAAGGTCATCCCCGGAATCAGACAGTACATGCGCGGTCGTCGCCGCCAGAAGGAAGCCGAGCAGCGCGAACGCGAACGCGACGAGAAGGAAAAGCAGTTGCTGTAACACGGCCGGCGGCGTTCACCCGCCACGGCTGTTTTCCATTCCGCACCGCAAACGAACGCAACACGGAGAGACAACTGAACTATGACAGATGATGATACAATACGGATTGGTATCGTAGGCCTCGGTGGTATCGCACGGCACCACGCCGACCACCTGGAGGCACTGACGAACGACGACGACATCGCTGCTGACCTGGCCGGCGGGATGGACATCGTGGCGGACGCGCGGGACGCGTTCGAGGCGGACTACGGCGTCCCCACGTACGAGGACGCGGCAGAGCTCTACGAGACGGTCGACGCCGTCATCGTGACCACGCCGAACCGGTTCCACGAGGAGTACGTGACGAGCGCGCTGGAAGCCGGACTCGACGTGCTCGTCGAGAAACCGCTCGCGCACTCGGTCGAGAGCGCCGAGCGCATCGCCGCGGTGGCGCGAGACGCCGACAGCTTCTGTATGGTCGGCTTCCACAACCGGTTCGCACCGACCGTCGAGGTACTCAAGGAGCAACAGGACCAGGGCCGGTTCGGCGACGTGTACCACGTCGAGGCGAACTACATCCGCCGGCGGGGCGTCCCCGGGCGCGGCTCGTGGTTCACCGACTCCTCGGTCGCGGGCGGCGGCTCGCTCATCGACATCGGCGCACACGCCATCGACCTGGCGATGCACATGCTGGACTTCCCCGAGGTCGTGGAGGTGTCGGGCGAGACGCGCTCGATATTCGGCGGCCGCGAGGACTACACGTACCTGCACATGTGGGGCAAGGACGGCGACGGCGACTTCGACGTGGACGACTCCGCACAGGCGCTCGTCCGCTTCGCGAACGGCCAGACGCTGGCCCTGGAGACCTCCTGGGCGACCAACCGGCCGCCAACGCAGACGTACGTGATGCAGGGCACCGAGGCCGGCGCGACCGTCGACCGCGCGGACGAGACCCTGACCATCCACGAGGTCGAGGACATCGGTGGGCCGCACTTCTCGGACACCGAGATAACGACCAGGGAAGAACCAGCGCACCGCAAGGAGCAACGCGCCTTCGTCGAGGCCGTCGCCGCGGGCGAAGCGCCCGAGCGCAACACGGTCGAGCAGGCGCTCACCGTCCAGCGGATCATGGGCGCGATCTACGAGTCCTCCGAGCGCGGCGAGGCCGTCTCCCTGCGCGACGACCACGACACGGAACCGCCGCTCCAGCCACCGAACTGAGCAAATAATTAACTACGACTATCGTAAATCACCACCATGGACATCGGCGTACTCACCGTCCCACTCGGACAGGAACCGCTCGAAGACGCACTCGACTACCTCGCCGGAATCGGCGTCGACGCGGTCGAGATCGGCTGTGGGGGCTACCCCGGCGAGGACCACCTCGACCGCGAGGCACTCCTCGACGACGAGGCGGCCCAGCAGGAACTGCTCGCGCTCGTCGAGGAGCACGACCTTCGAATCAGCGCGCTGGCGACGCACAACAACCCGCTGCACCCTGACGCGGAGCAGGCGGACCTCGCGGACCGCGAACTCCGCGAGGCCATCACGCTCGCGGGCCAGCTCGACGTGAACACGGTGACGTGTTTCTCGGGGCTGCCCGCGGGGAGCCCGTCGGGCGAGGTCCCGAACTGGATCACCGCCCCGTGGCCGCCCGAGCACGCGGACGCACTGGACTACCAGTGGGAGCTCGCCATCGACTACTGGTCGGACATCGCGGCCCACGCCGAAGCCGAAGGCGTCGACGTGGCCATCGAGATGCACCCGAACATGCTGGTGTACCAGCCCGACACGATGCTCCGGCTGCGCGAGGCGACGAACGAGCGCATCGGTGCGAACTTCGACCCCTCGCACCTGTACTGGCAGGGCATCGACGTGACCGAGGCCATCCGGTTCCTGGGTAAGGAGGACGCGATTCACCACGTCCACGCGAAGGACACCCGCATCTACGAGCACCACAGCAAGCGCAAGGGCGTGCTCGACAACACCTCCTACGCCGATGGCCAGGACCGCTCGTGGATATTCCGCTCCATCGGCTACGGCCACGGCGAGGAGCACTGGAAGGACATCGTCTCGACCCTTCGGATGGTCGACTACGAGGGTGCCCTGAGCATCGAACACGAGGACGCGCTCACGAGTTCCCGCGAGGGGCTGGAGAAAGGGGTCGACGTACTCCAGCGCGCCGTCTTCGAGACCACCCCCGGCGACGCCTACTGGGCGGAGTGAAACATGAGTGAAGACCCGCTCTCCGTCGGCTTCCTGGGGTACCGCTTCATGGGCAAGGCCCACGCGAACGCGCTGGCGCGACTGCCCATGTTCTTCCCGGACGCGCCGGAGATCGAACGCGACGTGCTCGTCGGGACCGACGAGGACGCCCTCGAGGAGGCGACCGACCAGCTCGGCTTCGCCCGCTACGCGACCGACTGGGAGGAGGTAGTCGACGAGGTCGACGTGTTCTACAACCTCGGGCCGAACTTCCTCCACGTCGAGCCGACCGTCGCGGCGCTCAAAGCCGGGACGCACGTCCTCTGTGAGAAACCGCTCGCGCCGACGACCGAGGGCGCGGAGAAGGTGGCCCAAGCGGCCCGCGAGTCCGACGCCGTCGCCGGCTGCGCGTTCAACTACCGGTTCGTCCCGGCCATCAGGTACGCCCGCAACCTCATCCAGTCGGGCCAACTCGGCGAGATTCACCAGGTCCGCGGCCGGTACATGCAGGACTGGCTCGTCGACCCCGAGGCCCCCTGGTCGTGGCGCAACGACGAGGAGTTAGCCGGGAGTGGCGCGCTGGGCGACCTTGGCGCGCACACGGTCGATCTCGCGAACTTTCTCGTCGGCGAACAGACCGGCCCGATGGACCGCGTCAGCGGCCACCTCCAGACGTTCGTCGAGGAGCGCCCGGTCGAGGGCAGCGACGAGACGAAGCCTGTGACCGTGGACGACGCCTACAGCGCCCAGGTCGAGTTCGAGAACGGCGCGATGGGCACCTTCGAGGCCTCGCGGTTCGCCACGGGCCACAAGAACGACCACACCATCGCGGTTCACGGGTCGAAAGGCAGTGTCAAGTTCTCGCTCGAACGCCTGAACGAACTCGAGGTCCACCGCGAGGGCTCGCGGGGCTACGAGACGGTGCTCGTCACCGACCCGGACGACCCCTACGTCGACCACTGGTGGCCGCCGGGCCACGTCATCGGCTGGGAGCACACGTTCGTCCACGAGAATTTCGAATTCCTTTCGAGTGTCGCGAGTGGCACCGACTTCCACCCCAGCGTCCAGGACGCCCTCGGCGTCCAGCGCATCCTCGACGCCATTGAGCGCAGTGACGAAAGTAGTGAGTGGGTAGACGTTTGAGCTAGCAGTATGAGTAGAGCAACGAAACTCGACAGGCTCGACGCGCTCCTCGCAGAGCGCGACCTCGAAGCCGTCTGGTTCGCTCGCCCGAACTCGTTCGCCTGGCTGACCGGCGGCGACAACGTCGTCGACCGCGCCGGCGACATCGGCGTCGCGGCCGTGGGCTACGACGGCGACAGCGTCCGCGTCGTGACGAACGACATCGAGGCCGAACGCCTCCGGGCCGAGGAGGTGAACGACCCGGTCCATCCGTTCGTCTGGCACGACTGTTCGCTGGCCGAAGCGGTCGCCGACCACAGCCAGACACCCGCCGCGGCTGACTTCGACGTCCCCGGCTTCGAGTCGGTCGACGCGAGCGCCCTCAGACAACCACTCACGGACGCCGACATCGAGGCGTACCGTGACCTCGGCGCGGACGTGGCGAGCGCGATCGAAGCCGTCTGTCGGACCGCAGAACCGACGGACACCGAACTCGCGGTCGCCGCCGAACTGCGCCAGAAACTCATGCGTCAGGGCATCGATTCGCCCGTCGCCCTCGTCGGCGGGGGCGAGCGCGCCCAGCTGTTCCGCCACTACACGCCGAAGGACGAACAGCTGGGCGACTACGCGCTCGTCTCGGTGACCGCGACGCGCGGGGGCCTCTGTACGAGTTGCACCCGGACCGTCGTGTTCAACGAACCCGAGTGGCTGGCCGAGCGCCACGACGCCGCAGCCACCGTCGAGGCCACCGCGCTCGCCGCGACCCGCGAGGTCGGACGCGAGGGCGGGACCGCCGGCGACGTGTTCGCGGCCATCGAAGCTGCCTACGAGTCGGTGGGCTACCCCGGTGAGTGGCGCAACCACCACCAGGGTGGCGCGGCTGGCTTCGCCGGGCGGGAGTGGATCGCCACGCCCGACAACGACGCACCCGTCGAACTACCGCAGGCCTACGCCTGGAACCCGACGGTACAAGGCGCGAAAAGCGAAGACACGGTACTCGTCACCGAGGACGGGTTCGAAGTACTGACCCGCCCCGATGACTGGCCGACCGAGACGTACGAACCCGTCGGCCACGAGGGACTCCTGACGCGTGCCAAACCGCTACGACGCTGACTCCCGGAACGCACCCACATCCGTTCCGGACGGCAGCGCGGTCATCGCACCCGCAGCGGTGGTCGCGACTGCCGCCACAGCGTTCGCATGCGCCAGAACCTCCTCGATATCTCGCTCTCCATCGTCCACTGCAGCGACTGCGCCGGCGAGGAAGGCGTCGCCCGCGCCGGTCGCATCGACGGGCTCGACCGGATAGCCGTGGTGCTCGGCCGTCGTCTCGCCCCACGGGGCGTCGGCGGTCGAGAACGCGACGGAGCCGTCTGCGCCACGGGTCATCAAGACGGTATGCGGGCCGACCTCGGTGGCCGCGTCGGCGAGTTCCGCCGCCGTCTCGCCCCGGAGTTCGAGCAGTTCCAGTTCCTCGTCGGTGGCCTTGAGCACGTCCACGTCCGAGAGCGCGTCGCCGACGACCGCCGCGAAGTCGTCGTCGGGCCAGAGTTCCGGGCGGTAGTTGGGGTCGAACCAGACAGTACAGTCGTGGTCCTGGGCCCGCGCGAGCAGGTCGAGCGTGGCCTCGCGAGAGCGACCGGACGCGAGCGTGACGCCCCCGCAGACGACCGTTTCGGCCGCTTCGAGCGTCTCGTCCGGAATCCGGCCTGGCTCCAGCCGGGTGTCGGCGGTTCGGTCGCGGTAGAACGAGAACGACCGGTCGGCGTCGGCGTCGTGGGTGACGAACGCGAGCGTCGTCTGGGCCTCGGGGTCACGTTCGACGAATCTCGGGGGAAGCCCCTCGTCCTCGAGCGTCTTCGTCAGGAACTCGCCGAAGGGGTCGTCGCCGACACGGGTCCAGAACCACGGGGTGTGTCCGAGTCGGGCGAGTGCCACCGCGACGTTGGCCGGGGCACCGCCCGGCCGTCTGTCGAACGACTCGACCTCGGTCAGCGGGCCGACGCGCTCGGGGAGGAAATCCACGAGCGTCTCGCCGGCGACGAGGATACGTGGGTCGGTCATGCACGTCGATTCTCGGTGGGTACAGGTAAACCCATCTCACCTGGCGAATGTCTCCATCCGTCTCCTCCCGGTGTCGAATCGCGCTGACGGACAGGTTAGCAGGGCACCCCGCGGTGATTTCCTGTCAACTACTAAATAAGTATATGCGATTCGCGCGCGTACCCCTCAGTGAACGAATAGATGTCGCGAGCGACGACCCTCGAAGCAGTGGTCCTGGTCCTCCTCGTACTCGTCTCGACGACGCTGAGCCCCGTCGTCGCCGCGAGTGCGGGCCAGCCGGCGGCTTCCAGCGCCACCATCGAGCCCGTGGGAACACTCGCTGACGTCGACGAGACGCTCCCCGACAATGCAACCTGGAACCGCACACAGGTACTGGACGAGCTGGACCGCTGGGCGAACGAGACCGGCGTCGCCAATGAGTCGTGGTGGAACGCGACACGGGTGCTGGACTCGCTCGAACACCTGCACAACGCCAGCAACTGGACCCACGAGGACGTCCGGTACTGGGCGAACGAGACGGTGTACGGGCTGACGAACAGGACGCTGGAGGACTGGCACAACGAGACGAACCACTCGAACCTGACCGAGTTCGACCCAGAGGTCATCGAGGACGCCCTGCGCGAACTCCAGCGGGCCATCGAGGACCTCTTCGAGGAGGAGGACGAGCGTAGCCTCTCGTTCGGGTTCCCGCACGTCACGCCCTACCTGCCGGAGAACTATCTCAGACCCGACGAGGAGGCAACCCTCCGGTTCCAGGTGGTCAACGACGGGGCCGGACCGGAGGTCGTAGAGGTTGACGACGGCGGCGGCATCACCCTGTTCCCGTCGAGCAACGGGAACGGGCTCGAAACCGAACGACTCGTCACCAGCGCGCGGAACGTTGAGATCCAGTTGCTCGAATCGTCCGGCGTCCCCATCGAGGTCCGGACCGACGTGGTCCCGCTCGGCTGGGTCGACCAGGGAACCGTCGTGGAAGCGCCCGTCAGGGTCTCGGTCGACGAGGACGCTCGCCCCGGGTTCTACGAGCTGAACCTCGTCGTCAGGTACGAGGCGGTCGATACCGTCGACGACGAGGGCCGGGTGCTGGCCTACCGCGAAGAGGTCGTCACCTTCCCGATGGTCGTCGAGATAACGGTCGACGCACGCTTCCAGGTCGTCTCGACGGGCTCGGACCTGCAGGTCGGCTCCTCTGGCGTGGTCTCCTTCGTCGTGGAGAACGTCGGCTTCGACGTTGCCAGGGACGCGACCGTCGTGGTCACCAGCGAGAGCGGCGACCTGACGTTCACCGGGTCGAACCGAGACGGCCGGTTCGTCGGCGACCTCGAACCGGGCCAGCGCGAGCGCGTGACATTCCGGGTCGACGCCGGCGAGCAGGCGATTCCGGACACCTACGCCTTCCGCGGGAGCGTCACCTATACCGACCGGGACGGTGAAGTCGTCGACTCGACCACGTTCTCGATTCCGGTCCGGCCCGACCCCGAACAGCGATTCGCCGTCTCTGACCTGACCAGCACGCTCCGGGTCGACTACGAGGACGGCGTCATCAGGGGGCTTGTCACGAACCTCGGGCCGCGAAACGCCAGCGACGCCATCGTCCGCCTCGCGGTCCAGTCCGACACCATCGTCCCGACCGAGACGACCTACGCCGTCGGCTCGCTCGCCGCCGGCCAGAACGCCTCGTTCGTGTTCCCGGTCGAAGTGCGTGACACAGCCGATCCGGGGCCACGACAGGTCGACTTCACCGTCGAGTACCGCGACGTCGAGGACGACCGTCGCCAGAGCGACGACCTGCCGGCGACGGTGCTGGTCGAGGAGCGCCGGGACGAGTTCGCCGTCGTGTCGGGCAACGCGACCGTCACGGTCGGCCGGACCGGGAAGGTCGTCGTCGTGGTGACGAACAACCGTGACGAGGTCGTCAGGAACGTCAATGCCCGGCTGTTCGCGACCGACCCGCTGAGCGCCGAGGACGACTCGGCGTTCATCGAGTCCATCGCGCCGGGCGAGCGCGTCGAGTTGCTGTTCTCCGTGAGTGCCAGCGGGAGCGCCCAGCTGAAGCGCTACCCGGTGACGGTCGACCTGCTGTTCGAGAAACCCGACGGCGAGACGAAGCTCTCCGATACGTTCCAAGTGGGCGTGACCGTCGTCGAGCCGCAGACGCGCGGGTTCACCATCCCGACGTGGGTGTGGTACGTGCTCGCCGTCCTGGTCTTCCTCGGGGGATTCCTGTACGTCTGGCGTGGCCTTCGCAAGCGGGCAAACGCGGCGCGAAAGCGTCGCGAGGAGACGCCGGCACTGGGTGACGGTGGAGAGTCCGACGAGCCACCCGCCGACATGCCGACCGGGGGCCAGATTCCCGGAGGTGACGATGACTGACACTGGCGGCCTGGTGGGCAGCGCCACCTGGGGAGAGGGTGCAGCGTGACGCGCGAGAACCTCGTCCGGCGAATCGCCGCCCTGGTCGTCGACCGACCCGGTGCCGTCATCGTCGCCTTCCTCGTCGTCACCGCCGGATTCGCGACCGGTCTCCCTGCAGTGTCGACCGACGCCGGGACGGAGGGCTTCACCGAGGACCTCCCGTCGACGACCGCGCTGGAGAAGGTCCAGGGGCTGTTCGAGCCGCCGTTCGACCCCGCCGAAGGGACCACCCAGCTCATACAGTCTAGCCAGAACGTGCTCGCGAAGCCCTCGCTGTTGCGCATGCTCACGACGCTCGAACGCATCGAGGACGACCCCGGCTTCCGGGTCGAGTCGACCAGCAGCGCCGCGAGCCTCGTCGCACGAGAACTCGACCCCACCGCGACGACGCTCGACGCGCAGGTCGAAGCGGTCGAACGTGCCTCGCCCGAGGAGCTGGACCGGGCGGTCGACCGGGCCGCGACGAACCCGGCCTTCCGGGCGCTCGTGAGTGACGATTTCAACGCCCGGGCTGGCACCGCGCTGGCGACCATCGCTCTCATCGAGCACGCGCTCCCGACGGACCCTCCCTCGGCAGGCAGCGGGTCGGACGACCCGCTCACGCCGCTGCAGGTCCGCATGCAGGGCGTCGTTACTGCGGACATCGTGGTGTTCGGCAGCGGCGTGCTGGCCGCCGAGACCACCACGGTCATCGCCGACTCCCTCCTCATCATCGTGCCCGCCGCGTCGTTGCTCATCCTCGTGTTCCTCGTCTACGCCTACCGCGACCCCGCAGACCTCGCGCTCGGGGTGCTCTCGCTCGCGATGACGCTGGTCTGGACGTTCGGGTTCCTCGGGCTCGCCGGCATCGCGTTCACCCAGTTGCTGGTCGCGGTCCCGCCGCTGTTGCTCGCGGTCGGCATCGACTTCGGTATCCACGTCGTCAACCGTTACCGCGAGGAGCGGGTCCGGGGGCTGTCGCCGACCGATTCCATGGACATCGCAGGTCGCCAGTTGCTGGTCGCGTTCTTCATCGTCACGGGGACGACAGTCATCGGCTTCGCGGCCAACGCCACCAGCAGCCTGAAACCCATCGCCGACTTCGGCATCACGGCGGCCGTCGGCATCACGTTCACCTTCCTCGTGTTCGGGGTGTTCCTGCCCGCCGCGAAGGTCTGGACCGACACGCAACGCGACCGCCTCGGCATCCCCGCGCTCTGGCAACGACCACTCGGGCAAGAGGGGTCCGTCCTCGGGGCGGTGCTCCCCGTCGGCGTGGTCGTCGCCCGGCGCGCTCCCGGTGTGTTCCTGGTCGTCGTGCTGCTCGTCGCCGGTGCGTCCGCCAGCTATGGGGCCGGCATCGACACCTCGTTCTCCGAGGACGATTTCCTCCCACGGACCGACCAGCCCGAGTACATCACGAGCCTGCCCGAACCGTTCCGACCGGGCGAGTACACCACACCCGAGACCATCGACTTCCTGGAGGAGAACTTCGAATCCGCAGAGGACGACGTGGTCACCGTGCTCGTCGAGGGGCCACTCACCGAGGACTTCGCGCTCGAATCCATCCACCGCGCCGGGCGCAATCCACCGAGTACCGTCATCACGGACCGGCGCGATGCCAGGGCCGATAGCATCGTGACGGTCATCCAGATGTACGCCGAGCGCGACCCCGAGTTCGCCAGGCTGGTGGCACGGAACGACATCGACGGCAACGGGATTCCCGACGACAGCCTCGAAGAGATATACGAGGCGCTCCTCGACTCGCCGGTCCGCGACAGCACGCTGACGTACATCACCGAGGACTTCCGGAGCGCGCGTATCGTCTACCGGGTCGAATCCGACGCGGAGCAACGCGAGGTCGCCGCGGACGCCGTCACGCTCTCGCGCCGCCACCGCCTCACCGGGACCGCGACCGGGACCATCGTCGTCTTCCAGGCCGTCTCCGACCTCATCTTCGAGACGGCGGTCGACAGCCTCGTCATCGCGCTCGTCCTCACCGCGGTGTTCCTCGTGTTCATCTACCGCGTCACGCTCGGCGTCGGCTCCCTCGGCATCGTCAACCTGCTCCCCATCGCCGTGAGCATCGCCCTCATCGCCGGCTCGATGCGCTTGCTCGGGATTCCGTTCAACGCGCTGACCGCGACCGTCTTCTCGGTCGCACTCGGGCTGGGTATCGACTACTCGGCCCACGTCATCCACCGGGTGGCCGAGGAGTTGGCCGAAACAGGTGACGTGTTCGCCGCCCTGGAGAACACGACCCGCGGTACCGGCGGGGCACTGACGGGGAGTATGCTCACGACCGTCTCCGGCATCGGCGTCCTCGGCCTGGCCATCACACCGATTCTGGGCCAGTTCGGGCTCGTGGTCGCGCTCAGCGTGGTCTACTCGTACGTCTCGGCGCTCGTGGTGACGCCAGCCGCGGTAGTCCTGTGGGCCCGGCTGCTCACGGCCTGGAACACCCTCCGAATCGAGACATCAGTTCCCGGGGAAATCAGGCAGGGATAAAGAGCGCACTGGATATATCGTGGTGGTACTCTAACCTGCCGGGATACGTACTACGTCACGAGAGATAGTGCGCCGATGACAGCATTCGAAGACGAAGTCGTGGCGAACGGGGCCCTGTTCGACTCGGTCGGCGTCGGTCTGGTCGGCTACGATACGGCCCGGGACGAGGTCGTCGCAGTGAACGAGGCCTTCTGCCGGCTCGCGGCGGTCGAGACGGACGACGTGGTCGGCACCGACATCGCCACACTGCTCGGGGACGGCAGCGACAACGACGCCGAGACCGTGGCACGATTCCTCCGGCGAACCACCGAGAGCGACGCGTCGGTCACCTTCGATACCACCCTCGTCACGGGGGACGACACGGAGCGGCCCGTCGTCGTCGACGCGAAGCCGATGCCGGGGGCGGACGACACGGTCCTGCTGACGGTCCACGACGACACTCGTCGCGATGCAGTCGAGCGAGAGTACGAGGAGTACAGCACGCTGATGGACGAGGCCATGTTCGTCGGCGAGCTCGGCTGGTGGGAGATGGAGGTCGACTCCGGCAACGTCAGCTTCCACCCGAACAAGGCGCGGATGCTCGGCTTCGAACCCGGTCAGTTCGACCACTACACCGACTTCACCGACCTCTTGCACCCGGACGACTACGAGGACGCGATGGAAGCGATGCGAGCGCTCTATCGGAAGGAGACCGACCGGTACGAGATCGAGTATCGCATCCAGACCGCCGACGGCGACTACCGCTGGTTCCACGACGTGGGCCGGCCGACGGAGTGGACCGAGGACGGCGAGCCAGCTGTCATTACCGGTGTCGCGATAGATATCACGGCGGGCAAGGAGACGGAGCAGGCCCTCCGGGAGCAGCGCGAGGAACTCGCCCTGTTGAACCGGCTCATCCACCACGACATCCGGAACGACATGACCATCGTCAACCTCTGGCTGGACCTGCTCCGTCGCGAGTTCGGCGAGCACCTCGACCGGGTGGCCACAGCGAGCGACCACACCCTCAGGCTGACGGACTCGGTTCGGGACGTGGTCGAGATAATCACCCAGGAGGACAGCAAGCTGGAACTGGAGCCCATCCATCTCTCCAGCGCACTGGAACCGGAGATAGAACGCGTCAAACAGTCGTACGAGAACACCGTCATCGAACAGGTCGGCGAGGATACCGACGTCATGGTGCGTGCGAATCCGATGCTCTCGTCGGTGTTCGGGAACCTCCTGAACAATGCGGTCCAGCACTGCGACCGGCCGAACCCGGAGCTCACGGTGCGGACGGCGCACAGAGATGGGTCGGTGCGCATCAGTATCGCGGACAACGGCCCAGGCATCCCCGACGACCTGAAAGAGAGTATCTTCGAGCGCGGGACGGTCAGCCTGGATAGCGAAGGGACCGGCCTCGGTCTCTACATCGCGAAGAAACTCGTGACCGCCTACGGGGGCGACATCTGGGTCGAGGACAACGAGCCCGAAGGGAGCATCGTCCTCGTCGAGTTGCAGAAAGCGGACACGTAGCTACCCGTCGAACCGCTCGATGTCGAACAGGTCGATGTCGTGCTCTGTCTCGCCCTCCTCGCTCAGGTCGGCCAGAATCTCGCCGACGACGCTGGCGAACTTGAACCCGTGGCCCGAGAAGCCCGCACCGACGGTCACCTGTGGGTGCTCCGGGAGCGTGTCGAGAACGAAGTGCTCGTCGGGGGTGTTCGTGAAGATGCACGTCGAGAGCCGCATCGTCGGACCCGCGCCGTCCGGGAAGTACTGTTCTGCGAAGTCGCGGAGCACGCGCTCGTCCTGTTGGGTCGGTTCACGGTTCATCTCGTCCGGGTCGACCGTCTCTTCGAGGTGGTTGAACCAGCCGAACTTGAACCCGGGTACGTCGTACACCGGGAACCCGTAGTGGTGGCCCAGGTCGGTCTCGGTGACGAACACCGGGAAGTTCTCGGGCTGGAAGGATGCAGGAACCTCGGGCTGGAGCCACGCCAGCACCTGTCGTTCCGGGACCGCGAGCCCCTCCAGTTGCGGGACCAGGTTCGCCGCCCACGCGCCGGCCGTGATGACGAGCTTGTCGGCCTCGTAGCTCGCCGCGTCGGTCTCGACGGTGACGCCCCCGTCCTCGGTCGGTTCCCACCCGAGCACCTGCTCGCGGGCGTGGATCTCCGCACCGTGGTCGTGGGCGCGGTTCACGTGGGCGATGATGCACTGCTCGGGGACGACGAAGCCGCCGTCGGGCTGGTAGATTCCCCGGAAATCCTCGGGCAGGTCGTATCCCGGGAACCGCTCGCCCAGTTCGTCACCTGTGAGTTCCTCGTACTCGATGCCGTACTGCTTGCAGGAGTCGCGCGAGTCTCGGACGATGTCGCTGCCCGCGGGGCCCACGTCGATGGAGCCGTTCCTGACGAGGAGTTCGCGTCCGTGTGTTTCCTCCAGATCCTCCCACAGGTCGAACGAGCGCTCGACCAGCGGGACGTACGCCGGGTCCTCGAACTGTGGCCGGCGGATGATGCGGGTCACCCCGTGCGAGGACCCCTTCGAATGCGGGATGTCGTAGCGTTCG
This sequence comes from Haloarchaeobius sp. HME9146, assembly GCF_025399835.1. Classification (NCBI taxonomy): domain Archaea; kingdom Methanobacteriati; phylum Methanobacteriota; class Halobacteria; order Halobacteriales; family Halorubellaceae; genus Haloarchaeobius; species Haloarchaeobius sp. HME9146. Next base: position 44,943 of record NZ_JAODVR010000002.1, on the reverse strand, counting down.
AGCCCGAGGACGTCGACGCCCCGGCGCGCCAGGTGGTCGACTGTCGCGCTGCCCATGCCGCCGACGCCGACGACGATGGTCTCGTATCGCTCGCTGGCTGCCATACCAACACTCCCCCGTGGGTGAGCCAAAAAGCTCCCGGCGAGTCGCCGCTGTCGACGGGCTGGGAGCGGAGCGACCACCCCACAGGGTGGAGGTATCCGGGGACCGGCTTTCTCCACTGAGTGCCTACTTCATATGAGATGTCCCACATGCACCCGGGGGAGACGGTATGTATCCGGCTGGACGCGATGGGAGCGACACACGCGAGCCGACGTCGCATCGAGCACCGTCAGCGCCGGCGGCTCGAGGATTACCTCGCGTTCGTGACACGGAACTCGCGGTTCTACAAGCAGTTATACGGGGACCTGACGCCATCCGCTGACACCTTCAGCACGCTGCCGCCAGTGACGAAACCGCAGTTGATGGAGCACTTCGACGACGTAGTCACAGACCTGGCCGTGACGCGGGCCGAGGTGGACGCCTTCGTCGCCGACCCCACGAAGGTCGGGCACCGTTTGCTAGGGTGCTACCCCGTGTGGACGACCACGGGGACGACCGGTCAACCTGGAATCTTCCTGCAGGACGGCCGGGCGATGACGGTCGCCGATGCGGTGAGCGACCGGTGGACGCATCCGCTGTTGCTCGACCTCCGGTCGGCGACACGGCTCGCGAGACAGGACCTGCGAATCGCGGAGTTCGCCATCGGCCGCGCCCACTACGCAGCCGCGTCTGGGACCGCGTTACTGCGCCGGGAACACAGGTTCTTCCAGCGCCGCCTTCGGCTGTTCTCGCCGAAGCGACCCCTCAGCGAGGTGGTGACAGAACTGAACGAGTACCAGCCCGCCATCCTCTTCGGCTACTCGACGGTGCTCGAAGAACTCGGGAGGGAACAACGGGCTGGGCGGCTGAAGGTCTCGCCAGCGTTGGTCCTGCCCAGTGGCGAACCGATTACGGCGGCGGGAAAACGCGAGCTTCGCCATGTGTTCGACTGCCCGGTCCGGGAGCTGTACGGCGCGACCGAGTTCACCGGCATCGCGGGCGAGTGCGCCCACGGGAACCTTCACGCGAACACGGACTGGGTCGTCCTCGAACCGGTCGACGAGGACTACCAACCCGTGCCGCCCGGTGACCCGTCGGCGACCGTCCTTCTGACGAACCTCGCGAACCGCATCCAGCCGCTGGTCAGGTACGACCTGGGCGATAGCGTCACCATGCACGACGAGCCGTGTCCCTGCGGCAGTCCGTTCCCCGTCCTCACGGTCGAGGGTCGACAGGGCGACGTGTTGCGCTTCGAGACCCAGGCGGGAGCGCAGGTTCCAATCTTCCCGCTCGCGATATCGAGCATCGTGGAAGAGGTCGACGGCGTCTATCGGACCCAGCTCTGCCAGACCGGCCCACAGTCCCTGCGTGTCCGGCTCGCGGTGGCCGAGGATGCCGACGAACCCGCAGTGCGGGCGCAGGTCGAGGAGGCACTGGCGTCGTTCCTTCGTAGCCATGGCCTCACGGGAGTGGATATCGAGCAGGCAGCCGAGCAACCTGCTCGCGACCCGGGCGGGAAGTTCCGACACGTCTGGTCGGAGACCGACTGACAGGTCGATCCTCGGGGGACCGTCCCGTCCACAGTTCCTGAGAACGGCCCGACCGATTCACCCCGCTTCGGTGCCGAGGTCCGGCGGACTCCTCGACAACCAGTGGGCCGAAAAGTGTCCGAGCGCGAGAGAGGGCGGCGGTGGCGCAGCAGCAGGCGTTACTGACTCGCCGTCGTCTGGGGGGGCGCGCCCGAACTCGTGAGCGCACCGCCGATACGGGCCCCCAGTTCACCGAGGAGTGCGGAGAGTCCGAATCCCATGACCGCGACGGCGATACCGATGAACACGGTCATCACCGTGCCAGCAATGGTGAACCAGCCAGGGCCAGCGAGGCCCGACGTCGCGGTCAGAAGTTGGCCGAGTAGCAAGAGGGAAGGCACCGCTCCGATGAGACCCGTCAGGACGCCGGTCCCCTTGCTGGACCCGTAGTGTCGTTTCGAGAGGAACCCGACGACGATTCCGACGACGAGCACGGCTCCGAGGGAGACGTCAGGCGCGGTCTCGGTGTACCCCAGTGCTACGAGCGCCGCGGCAACCACGCCGCCCGGGAGGCTGTATCGCCAGTTTTCTGTTACGCCGGCCGATTTTATTCTTTGTCCTGTCATATAGGTAACCGAGTATTTCTTCCCGGATAAGTCTTCTCCGTAATCTGAGAATTAGTGTGTTTCACAGGGGTCCCATTCGCCCGGCTGTCTTCGTCGTAGCCGGGTCGACGTCCCCACTCACTGAGAACCGACCGTCCGATTGACCCTCCTCTGTCCCCTCTGTTCACCTGTAGACACATGTTCGATAGGCTCCTCGTCCCGACCGACGGCAGCGATGTCGCGCAGAACGCCACCGAGTACGCCACCGGGCTCGCCAGACGCTTCGGTGCCGAGATCCACCTGGTGTGGGTACTCTCGGAGTGGTCGCCCCCGCTCGGCGTCGCACTCCCCGACGACACGGTCCTGACCGAAGCCGCCGAGGAGTTCCTCACCGAAGCCAGGGAAGCCGCACTGGCCGAGGGACTGGACGTGGAGACCGCCATCCTCGAGACCGACGACGGCGTCACTGACGCATTGCTCGACTACGCTGCCGATTCGGACATCGAGGCCATCGTCATGGGTACCGAGGGTCGAACCGGCCTCGACCGGCTGACCCTCGGGAGCACCACGGAGTCGGTCCTCCGACAGTCCGAGCTTCCGGTGTTCACCGTCCGTGCGGAGACCGAACGCGACCGCCCGACCTTCGACCGCATCCTCGCGCCGACCGACGGGAGCAAACCCTCACTGGCCGCGGTCGACCACGCGGCGAGCCTCGCCGTGGCCACCGGTGCGACCCTCGACATCCTCCACGTCATCGAGCCGGCCCCCGGCTGGGACGGTGTGGGAACGGCCACGCTGAACGACGCGCTCGAAGACGCGGGCGAGAACACGCTCGACGCCGCCGTGGACCGGGTGACCGACCTCGGCGTTTCGAAGGTGGAGCGCTCGCTCGTGTGGGGCGTCCCCCACTCGGCCATCCTCAAGCACGCCCAGAAGACCGGTGCCGACTGCATCGTCATGGGCACCCGCGGGCGCTCCGGGCTGACGGCCGAACTGCTGGGAAGCGTCACGCAGCGGGTGGTCAGGCGGTCGCCAGTTCCGGTGGTTGGCTTGCACGGGCCGAAAGACGAGGAACAGGGAGAAGAATAGCGCGCGAAACCGCCTGTCTCAGGGCTCCCGCCGGAACAGCACCGCTTCGCTGTCGGCCAGCGTCGTCTCGCCAGCAGCAGCGACCGATTCCTCGTCGACGCCCGGGGCGGCCAGCGCCAGCTCCCAGCCGTCCTCGGGACACTCGTCGGCGATGTCGGTCGGTGTGACCGTCACCGGCGTCCCCTCCATGTTGGCGACGAAGAGCAGTTCCTCGCTCTCGTCGGGGGCGCGACGGTAGCCGAAGTAGCACACCGTGCCCTCGGTCGGGTGGATGTAGTCGAACGTCTCGTCGCCGTGGACGTCGATGTCGGTGCGGAGCCAAGGGCGGTCCTGGCGGAACTCGCGGACCTCGCGGTCGAAGGCGGTGCGCTCGTCGCCCTGCTTCGCGTGCCAGTTCGAGAGGTTCGCGTACTCCTGGACGTCCTTCATCCACGAGTCGGCGAACTCGTGCAGGCCCTCGGGACTGGTGTCTTCGAGGGGGACGCCCATCTCGTCGAACAGCGTGCCGATGAGTTCGAGGTCGTAGTCGGTCGCGTCGACGAAGCGTTCGAGTGAATCGACGAAGTCCTTGAGTTCCGCCTTGGTCTCGAAGCCGAGCGCCTTCAGGCGCGGGAAGTACTCCGAGTCCTCGTACACACCGTCAGGAACCTGCCAGTCGAGGAAGTTCGCCTCCTCGGCGACGACCTTCACGTCCCACTCCTCGTCGGTGTCACGGATGAAGCCCCACGGGCCGCGCATGTTGGCGTTGAGGAAGTCCATCGGGACCCCAGGTAAAAAGGCGTGGAACAGCATTCCCGAGGCGGGATTGTCGTAGGCGCGGTCGATGACTTCGGGCAGGGAGTCACCGAGATAGGGGTTCTCGGCGTCGGAGTCCCACGAATCGTCGACCCGGCGCTGGGTCCCGCGGCGGACCGTGTCGTGGTTGGCGACGCCGGTGATCCACTGCGAGCCGAAGTCAGCGACCTCGAACACGCGCCACCACTTCGTCGCCCAGAAGGTGAGCAGCGCGGGCGTGTTGTGGGCGAAGGTGACCGGACTCCACTGGAACGAGTGCGGGTGCTGCTCGATGAGCGTTCTGTACGTGGAGGCGAGTTCCCAGTCCGGGCGCGGCCACGGCCGGCCGTCCTCGAAGATCATCCAGGGACGGTACTCCTGCCCGGCGACCTCGTAGGTCAGCCGGTCCATCTCTGCCAGGAACTCGTCGTCGTGGTACTCCTCCTCGGCCTCGGGGTCCCAGACGGTGAAGTCCTGCGCCCCGTCGACGCGGATGCCGTCCGCGCCGAACTCCATCTTCCGGCGCTGCATTTCGAGTAACAGGGCCCGGACGACGGGCTGGGTGTAGTCGAGATGCTGGCCGTACATGCCGGGGCCGGCGAAGAAGTAGTCGTTCAGAAGGTCGAGCCCGCCGTTGTCCGCGTGGCCGAGTGCGAGGTCGAAGGTGACCGTCATCGGCTCAGGCAGGTTGTGGAGCGTGGCGATGAAGTCCACGAGTTCGTCCGGTCGCCGGGATTCGAGGATGGCCGGGTTGGTCGCCGAGAAGGCGCTGATGACGATGTCGTAGCCCCAGTTTATCATGTCGGGGCGGCGCAGGGTCGCCTCGACCTCGCCCTCGGTATCATCGCTAGCATCGACGCCCAGCTCGAAGTGTGGGTCGCGCTCGCCGTGTTCCGTGATGGGCTCGATGGGCATGACCTGGACCGCGTCGTAGCCGACGAAGTTGCGCTCGGCCGGGGTCAGCTCCTCACCCTGGCGCTGCTTCTCGCCGATTTCGGCGTACTTGCGGGCCAGCCCACCGAGACTCCCGGTCTCGGTCGCGGTGCCGGGATGAATCTCTAGCATGCTGGTCGAGGGCTCGAACCGCGGCACGTCGTCGTTCCACTCGTCTTCGGTCGTCGCGTACTCCTTCTCCGCGAGGTCCTCGAAGTACTCGCGGTCAGCGCGTTCCGCGTCGAGTTGGTCCATGTCGTAGAACTCGGCCGGGCCGTAGGAGCCGAACGGAACCGAGTAGGCGACGGGGTCGACGATGGTCTCGCGGCCCTCGTCCGTCTCGTAGGAGAGCCGGTACAGGGAGCCGAGTTCGTCGCGGGTGCCGGCGCGCATGCCCTCGACGACCGCCCAGGTGAACTCGCCCTCACGGCGGGTCTCGACCAGCGTCCGCTGGAACGAGGCGTCGGCTTCCTCGGCGGTCAGGTCGACCGGTTCGGTCGCGGTCAGCACTTCGAGGTGGACCGCGTCGGCCGGAATCTCCTGGTCCACGAGTTCGGGTGTCCAGAAGCCGACCTCGGCGCGGCCTTCCACGAGATGCGCGCCGAGTCGCTCCGCGATGCGCTGGGAGGCCCGGAACTCGTCGTCGTACTCGGACAGTATCTCGTTTGTCCACGCACAGAGGTCCTCGGTCGCTGCCTCGAGGAGTCGCGGGCGCTCACTCATCGCTGGCCTCCGCCGCGGGGAACACCCCGACCGATTGGACCTCGACCTCAGTCGTCGAGTGGCCACCGGCCTCGTCGTACACGATGTCGCCCGGAACGACTGCCTCGTCGAGTTCGACCGTCGTGGGCAGGTCGCCGAAGTTCAGCACGACGACGTAGCGCTCCTCGGCCTCGCGGGCGTACGCGACGACGCCGTTGGACTCGCTCTCGTAGCCGACGCGCTCGAACTCGCCCTTTGCGCCGAGTGCCGGTGTCTCCTCACGGGTCGCAAGGAGCGTCTTGTAGTGGTTGTACAGTTCCTCGTCCACGTCGTCCCAGTGGACTTCCTCGCGCCGCCACGTCTCGCCGATCTCCTGGCCGGCGTACAGCATCGGGATGCCCGGCAAGGTGCAGAGCGCGCCGGCGGCGGCGAAGGTCGCGGCCCGGCCGCACTCCTCGACGTAGCGCGTCTCGTCGTGGTTCTCGATGTACAGCATGAAGTTCGCGTGGTCCGGGAAGCCGGTCTCCGCGCGGCCCTCGATGGCCTCCACGACGTTGACGCCCCACGCCTGGCGCTGGCCGACCTGGCGGAGGTTGTGGTACAGCGTCGTGTCGAAGTGCACGTCGAACGCGAGTTCGTGCAGTTCCGGCAGGTAAGGAATCGTCTCGTCGAGCAGCAGGAACTCGCTGTCCTGTTCTTTCACGCGGTCGCGGATCTCCTGCCAGAACGGGCGCGGGACCGCCCAGGCCATGTCACAGCGGAACCCGTCGACGACCTCGGCCCACTGGTCGACCACGTCGAGGAGGTGCCGGCGGACCGCGAGGTTGGTGTAGTCGAAGTTGGCGATGTACTCCCAGTCGAAGTAGGTGCCCGGGTTGCCGTTCTCGTCCCACTCGTACCAGTCGTGGTACGGGTCGTCGGGCTCCTGTGCCTGCTGGAAGTAGGGATGCTCGCGCCCGGAGTGGTTGAGGACGAGGTCGAACAGGACGTTGATGTCGTGGTCGTGGCAGGTGTCGACGAAGGCCTCGAAGTCCTCACGGGTGCCGAGGTCATCGGCGATACTCGTGAAGTCCGTGATGTTGTAGCCGTGTGCCCAGCCGTCGTGCTGCAGGATGGGCGTGAGCCAGATGGTATTCAGCCCGAGCTCGGCGATCTCCGGGACGCGCTCTGCGAGGCGCTGGAACACCCGGCCGTCGCCCTTGCGGAAGGCGACGTCCGGCGCGTCCTCGTACTGGCTGGAGCTGGAGTCGTAGGTCGGGCCCTCCGCCGCCTCCGGCGGGGCGTCGGCGTCACCCTGCGGGCCGTCCCCGCCGAACGCGCGGACGTACATCTCGTACAGGGTCATCTCCTTGCCCCACTCGGGCACGTCGTTGGGGCGCGAAATCGCGAGGTCGCCGGACTCGTCGCGTGTCACGTCGACCGTGTCTGCGACGCTGTGGGTCGCGCCGATGGCGACGGCGTGAACCCGCAGGCGGTCGCCCACGGCCGACGCCGGGACGCTCGCTTCCTGACCAGAGACGGAGAGGTCGCCCGAGAGGTCGTCGCGGTCACGGTCGTCGACGAAGAACTCGACGTCGAGCGAGTCGCCATCGGCCTCGCTCTGTGGGTTGGCCTGCGGCGTCGCGGAGAAGACGAGTTCGTCACCCGAAACCTCGCCGTCGAGTCGGACCCGCGGGCGTCCCTCACGGCCCTCAGGATCGGTCGTCGCGTGCGCGCCCGAGCCGAACGCGCCGGAACCGCTCGCGTGGGCGGGTTCGTCCTCGCGTTCGACGACGTGAGTGCGCTCGACATCGCTCTCGTGGTACACGCGGACGGTGAGCTGATGCGTGCCGTCGGGTGCGTCGAGTTCGAACGTGTAGGTGCCTTCGGCGTCGGGTGTGACGTACTCGACGGCGTCGTCGCCGACCGTTACGTCGGACTCTGCGGGCGCGTCTGCGACACGCCACGAGTAGAATCCGGCTGGGTCCGGGTCACGCGGAGCCAGTTCGACCGTTGCGCCGACCTCGGTGAATCGCGGTGGCCCAGGATGGTGCATATAATTTACTATCACACGAGTAGTATTGTTTTTTCGATTCCCGCAGTGACAGCCAGTGTCAGGGTCTGTGGAGGCGGTATAGCGGTTGAGACGGTTGAAATTGGTGGGTACCAACTATTTTTTCAACCTTGAAGAAATATGTGTACCAACCATGCGCACACAACAGGGGCGACGCATCGACGGTGAGCGCCCCACGACGAACGGGTTGTTCTCCGGGGCGGACGGGCGACTCGTCTTCGTCGAGCGAGATGGGTCGATTCGTGATCACTCCTATCCTCTCTCCGGCCTCTACGGTCTCGACGACTCACGGTTCGGTGTCTGGACGGCGGATAGCGTAACCTGGCTCGACGAGATACAGACCGTTCGCCAGGAGTACTACCGCGACACGACGCTCGTCGTGACGGAACACGAGGCAGGAGACTGGACCGCCCGACAGTACGACCTCACACTCGAGGGTGCCCACATGACCCACGTCGAACTGCGGGGTGCGATTCCCGAGGACGCCCACCTGGTCGCGTCGCTGTCGTTCGTCCCGGACGGGAGCGTCCAGCCCGGGGGCAAGCTCGCCCACGACGACGCGGTGGAAGTGTACCACGACCGCGAGCACGACTACGTCACCGCCTCGACCGGCCTCGACCGTGGGACCGGCGAGAGCGACCTCGGCAAGTTCGCACTCGGTGGCTGGGACCCGCTCGGTGACACCGTCCGGGTCGCCGCCCCCTTCGACTCCGAAGGTGAACTCGCACACACGACGCTCGTCACGTTGCTCTCGGATCGGACCGAGACCGACCGCGAGGACGCCCTCGCACACCTCCGGGCGGTCGCGGACCACCACCCGACCGACAAATCGCTGCGGGCGGTCGCCGAATCCCGCCGTGACGGGCTCTCGGGGATGCCCTACCGGGACGCCATCGGCGCGGACCTCCGGACGCTCGGTCTCCTGCGGTCGCCGAGTGGCGCACTGATGAAGGCCCCGGAGTACGACCCGTTCGCCGAATCGTCCGGTGGGTACGGCTACACCTGGTTCCGCGACCACTCCGTCGTCGGCGACGCGCTCCTCGGGGTCGACACCACGTTCGACCTCGGCGACGCCAGCCCGGACCACGACGCGGCGGTCCGGTTCCTCTGTCAGAGCCAGCTTCCGGACGGGACGTGGCCACAGCGCGTCTGGCCGAAAGACGGCGCGCTCGCTCCCGGCTGGGCCAACGGAAACCTCGAATCAGACGCGGAGGCGTACCAGCCAGACCAGTCCGCACGAGCAGTCACGTTCCTCGCGCGCTACCTGCGCGCCGACGAGCCGAGTGCCGCCGACCGCGGCATGGTCGAGGAGGCCATCGCCAGCGGCATCGACGGGCTCGACGAGACGTTCCGCGGTGAGGAACTCGGGCGGTACCAGAGCGTCTGGGAGAACGAGATGGGGCGGTTCGTCCACGGCGTGGCGACCGCGCTCGACGCCTACGCGACGGTCGCCCTCGCGCCGGTCGCGGACGACCTCGCAGCACGCGCCAGGGAGGGTGCACTCGAACTTGTCGACCGGCTCGACGAGTTCTGGCACGAGGACGAAGACGTGTTCGCCCGCCGCCTCTCCGGGGACGGCGAGCCGGTCCACGACCGCTTCGACGTGGCGACGCTCGCCATCGCCTCGGCCTACCGGGCCTACGCGAAGCTCGACCTCGGCAGCGACGCGGAGCTCTCCACCGAACAGGTGACGCGACTCCTCTCGCACGTCGAGTCGACGCTCGACGCCCTGGAACAGCCCGTCGGTGACGGCCACGGGCTCGCCCGGTACGAGCGCGACAACTGGCGCGGTGGTTCCAACGGCGAACCCAAGGTGTGGTCGGTCGCGACCGCCTGGGGCGTCGTCGGCACCGCGGAACTCGCCGCCCTGGTCGACGAATACGACCCCGACCCCGAACGCGGTGCGGTCGGTGAACTGGTCGACCGCGCGAAGGGACTCCTCGAACCGCTGCTGCCCGGCGGTGCACTCGTCAGCGAGCACGGCTACCTCGCCGAGCAGTCCTTCGCCGACGGGACCCAGGACAGCGCCTCGCCGCTGGCGTGGGCTCACGGGCTTCGGCTCGCGGCCATCGCGGAACTCGACCAGCTCGGGGCGCTCGGCCCGGAGACGGCTGCCGCCCCGTCGGGCCCGGACGAACAGCCCACCTGGACGTCCGGCGAGAAGTACGGTGTCGGCACCGTTCCGGACCACGACGACCCGAAATCCCACGTCTGGTTCACGCTGACCGAGGGCGCGCTGACCGAGCCGCGGTTCCCGCGCGTCGACCTGATGAACGTCAAGACGCTCGACTTCCTCGTCGTCGATTCCGAGGGTGGGTACGCGGCCCGGACCCACAACGAACACCGGACCGACGACGACGCCGAGACCCTCACTCGACAGACGGAGATGGTCGGCACCGACGCACTCGTCTACCGCCAGACCATCACCGAGGACGACGACGCCCACGAGTGGGAGCTGACCGTCGAGTACGTCACCGACCCCGAAGGCGACGCCATCGTCGGCGACGTGTCGTTCTCCGCCCGCGACGACAACCAGTACGACGTGTACGCGGTCGCCGACAGCGCGTGTTCCAACAGTGGCGCACACGACCGGGCATCGGTCGTCGGTGACGACGACGACGGCGAGCACGCGGTCACCGCGGTCGACGACACGCCGGAGTACCTCGACAACGCCATCGTCGACCCCGACGGCGAGGAGTACGACATCGCCATCGGGCTCGCATCGAGCCGGTCGTTCGACAAGGCGACCGTCGGCACCCCTGACGCCGCCCACGTCGCTGATCTCTTCCGCGGCGACGCGTCGGCCATCGACCGTGCCGGCGACTCGGCCCAGGGCAACGTCATCCTGCTCGGGCGACTCGGGTCGGGCGTGAGTTCGGTCGCCGACACGCTCGCACTCGGCTTCGCCACCGAGGGCGACGCCGACGCGGCCCTGACGGCCGCCGGCGACGCACTGGAAGGCGGGTTCGTCTCCGTGCGCGAGGGCTACGTCACGTCCTGGCAGGCGTTCATCGAGGACGTCTCGCTCCCGAACTCGGTGCAGGGCTCCTCGAAGCTCGCGAACCAGTACCGCGCCGCCGTCATGGTCCTCAAAGCGGTCGAGGACAAGACGTTCCGCGGCGCTGGCATCGCCAGCCCGTCCGTCCCGTGGGGCGACGCCGTCCCCAACGACGAGCCGACCGACTTCGGCTACAACTTCTCGTGGGCCCGCGACCTCTACCAGGTGTTCACCGCGCTGGAGACCGTCGGTAAGGTCGAGGAAGCCGCCGACTCGCTCTCGTACATCTACAACTACCAGCAGCGCGAGAACGGCTTCCTGCCCCAGAACACCTACCTCGACGGTCGCACCCGCTGGGGCGGCGAGCAGCTCGACAACATCGCCTTCCCGTCCGTGATGGCCTACCAGCTCTGGGAGCGCCACGGCATCACCTTCGAGGACGCAGACTACGATTACGAGCACGTGGCTGCCTCCGCCGAGTACCTCGTGCACTCCGGCCCCGACAGCGGCCAGGAGCGCTGGGAGGAAGAGGCTGGCTTCTCGCCGAGCACCATCGCGGCCGAGATCTCCGGCCTCGCGTGTGCCGCCTGGCTCGCGAACCAGGAAGGCGAGACCGCCGACGCCATCAACTTCCTCGCCCACGCCGACGCCTACCGCCGCGGCGTCGAGCGCTGGTGTGCCACCACGACCGGCACGAACCGCATCGACAACACGCCGTACTACGTCCGCGTCACCCGCAACGGCGAGCCCGACAGCGGCACCCGCCGCGAACTCGCCAACCACGGGCCGACGCTGGACGAACGCGCCATCATCGACGCCGGCTTCCTCGACCTCGTCCGGCTGGGCATCCTGCCGTGGGACGACCCGGTCGTCGAGAACTCCGTCGAGGTCGTCGACGAGACCATCCGCGTCGACACCCCGCACGGCCCCGCCTGGTACCGCTACAACGGCGACGGCTACGGCGAGGTCGGCGAGCGCGAACCCGACGAGGGCGCGCCGTGGGGCCTCGACCGCCTCGGCCAGGGCCGACTCTGGCCCATCTTCACCGGCGAGCGCGGCGAGTACGAGCTCCGAAAGGGCACCAAGTCGGGCGACCTCGCCCCGCAGAACCTGCTGGAGACGATGGCCGGCTTCGCGAACTCCGGCCGGATGATTCCCGAACAGGTCTGGGACCGCGAGTACGAGACCGAGTACGGCTGGGAGTTCGGCGAAGGCACCGGCGCTGCCACGCCGCTGGCCTGGAGTATGGCCCAGTACATCCGCCTCGCGGACAGCATCGACGCGGGCGAACCCATCGAGACGCCCGCGTTCATCGCCGAGCGTTACCTCGACTCCAGCGCCGCGCGCGTCCCGCCAGCGCTTTCGGTCGAGGACGTGACGGTCGACGAGGGTGAGCGAACCGTCCAGGTGACCGGCAAGACGAACGCCGAGTACGTCCTGGTCCAGACCGCTGCGGACCGGACGCTCCTGACGGTCGAAGACGCGTCCTACAGCGTCGAACTCGTGTGCGCGCCGCACCAGGGCGACGTCGAGGTTATCGCCGCGAGCCCGGGCGAGAGTCTGGCAGACGTGGGCACCGTCATGCTCCGGCGCAGCCTGCAAGCAGAGGAGCGGACGGTCCACGGCGACGACTGAAGCCCGCCAGACAGCCAGTCTGTCTCTGCCAGCTTCAACTCACGCTGGCGATAGATGAACCAAAGGCTATGTCGTTGTCGCAGTGAGACGCCTGGCACACCCTGCCGGCGCGGCGTTATCGCCAGTGCTGGCCTCTCTCAGGTTGCAATGGTGAAAGCAGCAGTCGTCATCCTTGCGGGTATCGAAACGGGAAGTGACCTCGGCCGGCTCGTCAACGGGCTGGAGACGGCCAAGGAGTTCGCGGATGCGGGCGACGAACTCGAACTGGTCTTCGACGGTGCGGGCACGCGCTGGATTCCCGAACTGGAGAACGAGGACCACGACTTCCACGGCCTCTACACGACCGTGAAAGAGTACGCATCGGCGTGTAACTTCTGTGCGAACGCCTTCGGTGTCGCGGACGAGGTCGAGACCGCCTGTGTCCTCACGGTCGACGAGTACGACGGTCACCGGAGTATCAGCTCCCTCGTCCGCGACGGCTACGAGGTCCTGACGTTCTGACGGCCGTATTTTCCGATATTCGGTATTCGGGTTACAACGGTCGATGGACCGATGATACCGAACCTGACCGTCTCACGGCACGGGCCCCTCGGCCAGACGGCAGGAAGAACCGAGACCGCAACGCCAATCACTGTCCTCCGGCCAGCCAACGTATGAGCGTCGCGACGCAACTCGCCTACATGCTCGCCCTGCTGGCGCTCGGGGCCGGGCTACGTCAGGTCGGTATCCTCACTCCAGAGCGTCGCGACCAACTCACCTCGGTCGCCTTCTACGTCGCGCTCCCGGCGCTCGTCTTCTCCTCGACGGTGAACCGCTCGCTGTCGGAGGTACTCGTCTGGCGGCTCTTCGTGGGCGTCACGGTCGTCCTCGTGGCGGTGGCCGGCATCGGCTGGCTCGTCCATCGCGAGCACTCGAACCCGGCGCGTCGGGGCGTCGCCGTCATCCAGTCGTACCACTGCAACCTGGGCTTCCTCGGGGTTCCGTTCGTGGCGGCGACGTTCGGCGGTGTCACGGTTGGGAAGGCGAGCGTCATCCTCGGTATCGGCTCGCTGGTGCAGGTCACGCTCACCGTGCTCCTGTTGACCCGCATCACCAGTTCGGACGCGGACGTTGTCGAAGAACTCCAGAGCGTCGGTCGCAATCCGGTGCTCATCGCGCTCGCGCTCGGACTCCTCGGCGGTGCCATGGGGGTCGAACTCCCCGGATTGGCCCAAGACTCCCTGGGGGTGCTCGGGAGCCTCGCACTCCCCATCGCGTTGCCGGCCGTCGGTGCGTCACTCACCACCGAGGACGGGCTGGTCGACCCGCCGACGGTCGGCACCGTCGCCGCCCTGAAGTTGCTGCTCATGCCACTCGTCGCGGTTCTGGTGTTCCTCACCCTCGACTCCTCGACAACGACGCTCCGGGCCGGCGTCCTGATGCTCGCGATGCCGACGGCGGTCTCGACGTACATCTATTCGAGCGAACTCGGTGGCGATGGGGACCTGGCATCTGCGACCGTCCTCGTGACCACGCTCATCTCTGTGGCGACGCTGTTCAGCGTGGTGCAGCTTCTCGGCGTGCTGACACCGTGAGATAGGTTCGCCATCAGGGGTGTGTGGGTCGGTTGTCCACAGGTCCTCCACCTGGCGAGGGTTCGACCTCCGACCCGAGCCGGTCGACGGCTTCGACCGGATCGTCGAGATACGGGAGCGAACACCGGTAGTACCGGTACGGCTCCGCGAGAGCCACCTCGTCGGTTCGGTCGAGCGTGACCGTCGCTGCGTCGAATGTTGGTGGACTGTCGAACACGCCGTCCTCGACGGTACCGTCTCGAATAGCCTCACGCGAGACCGACCACTGGACGGCGTCGAGCCTGGAGTCGTATGCAACGAGAGCCTCGTCGGAGAGCCGGTACTCGACCGACCCGAACGCCAATTCGAAGTGCAGGGCCCCGATGATCGCGAGCGTGAAGAGGTAGGTGACGAACATGAGGGCAGTCACGGCCACCAGCACGAGACCCGAATCGATATCATAGACACTGGTCGCGATGAGCGGGGCACCGACGAGGAGAACGACAGCCACGCCCGCCTGAAGCTGTAGCCGGCGGAAACTCCCTGACGCGTTCCCGACCGGGAACAGACTGTCCAGCGCACCAGCCATCCAGACCGCCCGACGGTTCGGACGGAACGTGGCCACCGGTCTCGTGTTCGGCATCTCGACCGAAGTGGGGCCCGTCTGTGTCTCAACACCGCGTCGCCGCGCTCGATGTGAGACATCGTCTCCGTCGACATCTGTCGCTCGCAAGCCGCGAATCGTTCCGGTGAGAACGAGGACGACCGCGAGAGTCGTCAACAGCGTGTCCACCGCGGGCCCGGTGCTGTGCAACGTGGTCAGTATCCCGAGAGGGACCCAGTACAGTGACCACAGGGCGAGTCCCCATCCCGGTGCGACCGCGTCAGCAGTGGGCCAGCCAGTGGTCTCGTGCCGAACGAGTATTCCCCACTGTTTCACCACCGCAGCGAGGGCACCAGCGACCAGCAGCGCGGGGACTGGCCAACTGACGAATTCGTCGAAGACCGGTGATGGAACCACGTACTGGGAGACCCCGAGTGCGGCCACCGGGAGGAAGAGGAACGACCAGAGCAGGGTGACGTTCAGCGCTGGCCTGACGTTGTGCAGCGTGACCGGCCGGAGGCGCTCGGAGACGACGAGCGACCCGATTTTGGGCGTGAAAAACCGACAGAGGCCCTGTTCGTACTTCGAGAGCGTCGAGTGTCCACCTTCGGGCGCAGTCCCTGCACCGGTCGGAGAAACACGGTCTCTCGGTCTGGCGAAGAACAGCTGCCAGGTTCGGCGGAGGAGTGAGACGGTCAGGTCGATCCATAAGAGGACGATGACTGTGTACAGTGGGAGTTCGGCAGTGAAGACCGCGGTTGCGGAGACGGCCCCGACACCGAGGACACCGGCCGACTGTCGCGAGAGGCGCATCACCTGTTCTCACTCGTGGTACGATAGCGTGTGGTCGAATCGAGCCGCGTCACGGCTAGTGCGACAGGTCAGTTACGGTGAGCGGCCGCGAGACCTCCCAGTACTCCTCGAACCGCTCGATTGCCCAGGACCGAACCGCTTCGTTCTCCGTGTCGATGGACCCCTGTAGGATTCCCCGGTCGTCGCGCAACAGCAGATGGACGACCCCGTCCGGGACCGTCACCGCCAGTGGAATCTCACCGTCGTAGACGTTGATGTGGGCGTTCTCCGCATCGACGAGCGATTTCAGCAGCCGACACAGCTCCGACTCCGCGGTGAGCGCGTCGATGGCCGACTGTGAGAAGACGCCGTAGAAGGTGAGCTCCCCCGCAGCGACCTGTTCTTCGACGGTCGCGAGACTCTGGTTGTTGAAGGCGTGTGAGAAGCTCTTGATCTCGCTCGCCCCCGTCGTGAGGTCCAGGGTCCGCTGGAGCGGCGCACTCGGCCGTGTCTGGCTCGGCTGGATGATGGTCGCGTCGGCGAAGTGTGCGAGGTCGAAGTCGATGGCCTCGGCCGGCAGATACGGGACCAACTCGCGGAGCGACTGCTCGGTCTCGACGATGGTCAGAAGGTTCGTGAAGCCGTCCGAGACGAGTTCCCCGGTCGGGGTCGCGGCGTACGTCCCACCGTCACGGCGAATCCACGACCGGTCCTCGAAGTCCTCGAGGATGCGCCCGAGCGTGGCTTGCGAGGCACCCGTCGCGTCCGCGAGGTCGGTGCGAGACTGCGGACGCTCGGAGAGACACTCGAGCACCGTCACCCGGTTGGCCGAGAGTGCCAGGAACTCGATCTCCTCGAGTGCGGTTTCCATACCGACCCTCCGACCGTCTTGTTGAAACCACTTTCGCACTGTGAAAGGATTTCAGGTTGTGAAACACGCGTACGTCACGACGCGATTGCACCTCGTGTAAGGATTTAGAAACGAACTGAAGCCACTGTGTCTACTAGCATCGGACAAGATGAATACGGTACTCTCTTTCGAGCGGTCTGCTGTATCGGTGCGGCTCCACGTCACCGCGGGTGTCACGCGGTTCTCCGGCGAGGAGGGCAGTCCCTGATGGTCGTCGACCGGAAGACGCTGCAGTATTTCCTCGCGGCTGCGCTGCTCTTCGGTGGCACCTTCGTCGCCGCGAAGGCCGGCCTGTCATACTTCCCGCCCCTGCTGTTCGTCGCGCTGCGGTTCGACATCGCGGCCATCATCCTGGTGGGCTACGTCGTCGCGACCCGGAGCCGGCGCGAGCTCATGCCCACCACCAGGGGTGACCTCGTCGGCATCATCGCGACCGGGGTGTTCGCCATCGGTGCCGCGAACGCGCTCCTGTTCGTCGGCCAGCAGTACACGACGACCGCCGTCGGAGCAATCATCGCGAGCCTCAACCCGGTCCTCACGCCGGTGTTCGCCGCGGTCTTGC
Source organism: Haloarchaeobius sp. HME9146 (assembly GCF_025399835.1). Lineage (NCBI taxonomy): Archaea > Methanobacteriati > Methanobacteriota > Halobacteria > Halobacteriales > Halorubellaceae > Haloarchaeobius > Haloarchaeobius sp. HME9146. Next base: position 28,123 of record NZ_JAODVR010000002.1, on the reverse strand, counting down.
TGGCTGACGAGCGAGTGTCGCCCCGCGTGGTTGCCGGGCTGTTGCTCGGCCTCGTGGGTGTCGGCCTCGTCGTCGGTTTCGACCCCACTGGCGTCGAGAGCATCGGCTACGGCAAGCTCATCATCTTCGCTGGCGCGGCGCTCGGCGCGCTCGGGACGGTCCTCATCCGCTGGGGCGAGGGCAGCCTGTCCAGTACGGTCCGGACCGCCTGGGGCCTCCCCTTCGCGGCGGCCCTGACGCACGGCTTCAGCTGGGCGACCGGCGAGCAGGTCGCCGATATCACGGTCGTCCCTGTCGCCCTCCTCATCCTGGTCTACCTCGGCGTGTTCGCGGGTGCCATCGCCTACATCGCCTACTTCGGTCTCATCGACGAGGTCGGCGCGGTCCGCGCGAATCTGGTGTTCTACGTCACCCCCATCGTCGCGACGCTCGGTGGCTGGGCGCTCCTCTCGGAGAGCATCTCCGCGAGTGCCCTGCTCGGGTTCGTCGTCATCTTCGCCGGGTTCGCGGTCCTCGGGAGCGACTCCATCGACATCGGGGACGTGCTTCCCTCGTTCGACAAGAGCGATGCCGGGGAATCCCACGCGTGGGGACTCAACGACGAAGCGCGGGGCTTCGAATCCGACTAGCCGCTTTCGAAGCACTCCCCCGAACCAGTGCTCTTCTTGCGCGTGTGTCGTCGAGTCTGATAGCGACAGAGCCGCACCTTGGCCTGAAATCAGGGGTTCTTCCTGTTCACCATCGTGGGCAAGTACCGGGGAGCGACGTAGTAGCCAAACCTTTTACTCGTTGATGAAATAATACTTCTAACAATGACCCAACGCTTCGACCGACAGAGTGGTGTCTTCCTCCACGTGAGCGCCCTGCCCGGCGAGGGTGGCATCGGAACGCTCGGCGACCCGGCGGAGGCCTTCGTGGACTTTCTGGCCGACGCCGAGCAGTCGCTGTGGCAGATCTGCCCCCTCGGCCCGGTCTCGGGTGCCCACGGGAACTCCCCGTACCAGTCGCCCTCCGCGTTCGCGGGGAACCCCCTGCTCATCGACCTCGACCGACTGGTCGAGGCGGGCTGGCTCGACGAAAGCGACCTCGAGGCGATTCCCGACCTCGGGCAGGACCAGGTCGACTACGATGCGGTTCGCGAGTACAAGCGCCCCCTGCTCCGGACGGCGTTCGAGAACTTCGAATCGCGCGCCGACGAATCCGACCGCGAGGCACTCGCCGACTTCCGCGAGAACCAGCACTGGCTGGACGATTACACGCTGTTCGTCGCCCTGAAGGAGCGCTTCGACGGGAGTCTGTGGACCGAGTGGCCCGAGGAGTACCGGATGCGCGACGCGGACGCCCTGGCCGAAGCGCGAGAGGAGCACGCCGACGAAATCAGCTACCACGCCCTCGTGCAGTACTGGTTCTACGACCAGTGGGGTGACCTCAAATCGTACGCCAACGACCGCGGCGTCGACCTGCTCGGCGACCTCCCCATCTACGTCGCCCTCGACAGCGCCGACGTGTGGGCCAACCCGGACTCCTTCCAGCTGGACGAGCAGAACCGCCCCGTCGCGGTCGCGGGCGTCCCCCCGAGCGGCGACGACGGCCAGAAGTGGGGCAACCCCCTGTACGACTGGGAGACGCTCGCCGAAGACGACTACGAGTGGTGGGTCGACCGCCTCTCCGGACTGCTCGACCTCGTCGACATCGTCCGCATCGACCACGTCAAGGGCTTCGACAGCTACTACGCCATCCCGGTCGACGGCGGCCCCGCCGACGGACACTGGGAGGACGCTCCCGGTCACGAGCTGTTCGAGACGGTCGAGCAAGAACTCGGTGACCTCCCGTTCGTCGCCGAGGACCTCGGGTTCCCCGACCCCGAGCTGACGGCCCTGCTGGAGCGCTTCGACTTCCCCGGCATGAAGGTCTCCTACTACGCGAACTGGTGCGAGGAGGACCACGAGTTCCTGCCCCACACCTACCCCGAGAACACGGTCGGGTACACCACGACCCACGACACCGGGACCGCCCTCGGACTGTACGATTCGCTCTCCGACGAGGACCGTGGCTGCATGGAACACTACCTCGAGAGCGGCCGCGAGGATATCCAGTGGGCACTCATCGACGCGGTCTGGAAGTCCGACTCGGTCATCGCCATCGCACCCATGCAGGACGTGCTTGGACTAGATGACTGGGCGCGGTTCAACACGCCAGGGACCGCCGAAGGAAACTGGGACTGGCGCACCCGGTACGAGCACTTCCACGAGGACGTGTCCGGCCGGTTGGCGGACGTGACGCGGAATCGTGGGCGAGTTCGAGACTGACGTATAGAGGAGCCATCCCATGACGGGAATCCGGCTCGAAGCGGTGGCCAGGTATCGGGGATGTATTCGAAATTCGGTTCGGAGAGACAGGACACCGGTCGGAACGAAAGACAGTGCTAGCAACCAGTAGTAGTACCTAGTGTTATGCTTGTACGTGACATGAAGTACCCTGACCAATCATGTCTTCAGGGCTAACATCACAACCGGCGTGTACGCGGTGCGGGAACATCCTCGACGTCGGCGACGTGGTGGAAACCTCGGCCCTCTCCGACCCGCTTCGGGTCACAGAATGCGGACACTGCGGCTCCGTACTCGATATCGGTTCGCATCAGTGGTAGCCGAGAACAGTAGCTCCTCCATCTTCCGGTGCTTTTCACGCCAGCCAAGATAGTCAGGGAAAGGAGTGGAACTACGGGCTGACGTGGGCCGTACTTGGTTCCAGAACCGTGGGTAGCGGTCAGTACTCGACGACTAATTCGAGGTCGGAGACAGCGTAGTTGTACGATTTGATTCCCTCGGAGTCGCAGTAGTCCGCCAGTTCCGCGGGTTCCGGTTCGCTCCCGTCGAACTGTCCTTCGTAGACGACGTCGACAGTCCCGTCCTCACCACGAGCAACGACGAGGGCGGGGTCCGGGTCGTCGTGTGAGGGCTTGATGACTCTGTCTCCGGGAACCAGCGGATTCTCGGCTGCTTCGAGGTTCGTGTGGTTGTACCGGTACGATTTCACGGACTGGTCGTCGCAGTACGAGGCGAGCAACGCGGGGTGAATCCCGCGCCACTCGCCAGGGCCGGCATCGAGCGCGCTCGGGAAGGCGACGTTGACCGCTTCTCCGTCCATCTGGTGCCCGAACGCGGTCTCGTTCTTCTCCGGCGGGAGCACGTCGACGACCACCCCGACCGAGGACCCGTCAGAGTCGACCTTCTGCACCCGGTCGCCAGGACCGAAGGGGTTCTCGGGTTTCTGGTTCATGTGCGCCGTGTTCGGCCCGAGGTCGATGAGTTCGTTCATCGGGCGGGCCGCCAGATGCGTGAGCTTCTCGGGTTCTTCGCCGGAGTAGGCTTGCTGGCTTTGGACTTTCGAGTGAAGCGTCGAGAGGCGTTCCCACCCGAGCAGGATGAGGCTGTCCTCCACGTCCCGATGCCAGACCATGACGACGATGTCGTCGTCGGGGTCGTTCTCGACGATCGACTTCGGCGTGAACGCCGACACGTCCCGCGACGTTTTCACGTCGACCTCGTAGCCGAACACCTCGAAATCGTACGCAGAGAAGCTTTCTGGATTGCAGTAGCGCATCGCGTCCTCGTTCTTCCACTCCCACATCTCCACCGGGAGATACTCCCGGCAGAACTGCTCGAACGCGAGTTCTCCGAGGTTGCCGATTCGCTTCACGGAGACATCGTCTGCACCTTGCTTGACAGCCTGATGGTTAGCTCGTTTCCGGTCGACGTCGTCGGGTCTGAACTCGTACACGAACGGATACAATCACATTACCAACATCAATTCGACTGCTTTCTAGTTCATGGAACGGGATGGTGTGACTACTCGCTCTCCCCCTCGTCGTCATCGCTTATTGTTCCGGAGGAAGACCGCTGTCGCTCGACACTGTACATGAGCAACCGGTACAGCAGGTAGCTGAACACCGCGAACATCACGAACTCGACCAGGTACACCTCCGCGATCTCCAGCAACGTCAGCTCGTCGAGCAGGGCGCTTCGCGTCACGCTGAGGATGGCGAACAGGACCAGCAGGGTGAACGCAGGCATGGTCACGAGCAGGATACCGGCGAGCAACAGCCAGAAGCGATTCCCGAGTGGGGTCCCCTCGGCCAGTTCCGGAACGGCCGCTCCGTCCGGCTGTTCGCCGGGGGCTGAAACCCCCGTCACCGACGTTTTCGGGTGGCGGTCGCCGCTGCCGGGCTGGGAGCGTGGGTCGGACGCCATACCCAGTGTTTGCGCCGAATGCGTATAAAGTATTCCAACAATTTACCAATATGGTCAAATAGTAGCGGGTCTATTACCAGAACGTGAAAACATGCCGCGTGTAGCCACCTGCGACAGTCGGAGGAGGGACCGGCCGTGACCGAACTACCCCGGACGGTCACTGGAGAGCCGACGCGAGCAGCCTTCGCGCGGTACGGGAGCGTCGCGGCCGTCTCGTTCGCGTTCTACCTGGCGCTCGGAGACCCCACGAGCTGGTTCGATCTCGCGACCGGCGTAGTGAGCGCGGCTGTCGTCGCGTTCGTCCTCGGTCAGATCGCGTACGAGCGCGCGCCGACGCACCGCAGTCTGGGCAGCTTCGTGCGGGCGGCAGTTTTCTTCCCCAGCCTCCTCTGGGCGGTCGTGCAGGCGAACCTCTCGCTCGCGGCCGTCGTCTTGCACCCGCGGCTACCGATCGACCCGGCCGTCGTCCGTATTCCGGCACCCAACGGGACATTCGCTCGCGCGCTGCTGGCGAACAGCATCACCCTCACGCCCGGGACGGTGACGGTCGACGTGGACGGTGACGAGCTCGTCGTCCACACGCTGACTGCGGCCTCGCGGGCAGAGCTACTCGAAGGGTCGCTGGCGCGGTCCGTCGCGGCCGTCACCGGAGACGGGTCGGCACACCCCGAACAGCGCGCCCAGACCGACGGAGGGAAGGCCGGATGACCGACCTCGTCGCCACCGGCCTGCTACTGGGCGCGGCCGCACTGGTCGTGCTCGCATTCGTCCTCACGTGGCGGGTCGTCGTCGGCCCGAGCACGGCAGACCGCGTCGTCGCGGTGAACGTCATCGGGACGGCCACGGTTGTCGTCATCGCACTGCTCGGTGCAGCCCTCGACGAGCCCGGCTTCCTCGACGTGGCGCTGGTGTACGCGCTGTTGAACTTCCTGCTCTCGCTCGGCCTTTCGCGGTACTCGGTCGAGCGCGGAGGGTTGCTGTGACCCCGCTCGACGCGCTGGCACTCGGCCTCGTCGCGGTGAGCGTGTTCTTCTCGCTCGTCGCGGTGGTCGGGTTCGTCCGCCTCCCGGACGTGTTCGCCCGGGCACACGCGGCCTCGAAGAGCGAGACGCTCGGCGCACTCTCGGGACTGGCCGCGGCCGCGGTCGTCTTCGGTCCCGGCGCGGAGCTGGTGAAACTCGGCCTGCTCGCGCTGTTCCTGCTCGTCACCGGCCCGACGGCCGCCCACGCCATCGTCCGGGCGGCCGCCCTCGCCGGGGCGACGCCGTGGACCCGTGCGGCCGAGGACCCGATGGCCGACGCTGAGGTGACCGAGCGATGACGCCCGAGACCCTCGTACTCGCCGGCCTGTTCGGCTTCGTCGCGGTCGCTGCCGTAGTGACCGCGCTCGCGAGCCGGCTCACGACCGTACTGGTCGCCTTCGGCGCGTACAGCCTCGGGCTCGCCATGGTCTGGGTCGTGTTCCGCGCCCCCGACGTGGCCCTCACCGAGGCCGCGGTCGGTGCCGGCGTGACCACGGCGCTGTTCATCCTCGTGGTGGCCCGGTCGCGCCGGTCCGCTGGTAGCGCTGCTGCCGAGGGCAGCGTCTCGACCGACGGCGGCCGCTCGGTGGCCCGCTCGACTGGTCCCGAAGCGCGCCCGCGCCGGGTCCGCCCGGCCTCGGTCGCCATCGCGGCGCTCGTGACGGTCGGCCTGCTCGCCACGGTGCCCGCCCTCCCCGCGGTCGGGGACGCCGAGGCACCCGGCTTCGGGCCGGTCACCGAGTATTACATCGCGGACTCGGCCGAGCGCGGCATCGACAACGTGGTGACGGCGGTCCTCGTCGTCTACCGCGGGTTCGACACCTTCGGCGAGATCGCCGTCGTCTTCGCCGCGGCAGTGGCCGTCCTCGCTGTGCTCGGCCGGGAGGTGGTGGTATGACGGGCGAGCCGCGCAAGGGTGAAGCCCTCGTCCCTGCCAGCGAGCCGACGCCGGACAGCCCCGTCGTCACGACGACGGTCCGCGTCCTCGCGCCGTTCGTGCTGACGTTCGCCCTGTTCACGCTGTTCCACGGCACGAAGTCCGTCGGCGGCGGGTTCCAGGGTGGCGTCGTCGCGGCCGCCGTCGTGGTCACGCTCGCGTTCGCGTTCGGCATGCAGGCGACCGCGGCGTGGCTCTCGCCGGGTCGGCTCCTCGCGCTCGCAGCCGCAGGCCCGGTCGCCTTCGGCGTGGTCGCGCTCGCGGGCATCGCTTCGGGCGGGGCCTTCCTGCAGTTCGACGTGCTGCCCATCCCGAAGGCGTCGGTGTACGCCACCGAGGCCATCGAGCTGGGCATCGGCGCGACCGTCGGCGCGGTCGTCGTCGTCCTGTTCGTGAACCTCGCGGACAGCGTCCGCGGAGGTGCCGGCCGATGACCCAATTCGAGACCTTGCTGGTCACCCGCGGCGCGTACGTCCTGTACGCGCTGCTGGTCGGCATCGGGCTGTTCGTCCTCGTCGACGACGACCACCTCGTGAAGAAGGTCGTGGGACTCAACCTGTTCCAGACGGGTGTGTTCCTGTTCTTCATCGCGAGCGCGTTCCGCGCCGGTGGGAGCGCCCCGCTCCTCTCCGGCGAGGGCCCGTACGTCAACCCGCTGCCGCACGTCCTCATCCTGACGGCCATCGTCGTCGGTGTGAGCGTCACGGCGGTCGCGCTCTCGCTCGTGGTCCGGCTGTACGACGAGTACGGGACGTTCGACGAGCGCGAGATCCGGGACCTGCGCGAGACTCTCCGCAGTGGCGACGCCCGCGACAGCCAGGAGGTGCGCGCATGAACCACCTGCTCCCGCTGCTCGTGGCGGTGCCCCTGCTCGGGGCGCTCGTCCCGTTCGTGCTCGGGGCCCGGTACCCGCGGCTCGCTGTGCGAGCCACCGCCGCCATCCTGCTCGCGCAGGTTGGCATCGCGGTCGCCGTCGTCGCTTCGGTCGCCGCCTCGGGCGCGCAGACCTACGTCCTCGGTGGCCTACCCGCCGCGGTCGGCATCGGCCTGCTCGTCGACCAGGTGTCGAGCGTCTTCGTGGTGCTCGTCGCGGTCGCGGGCGCACTGTTCTACGTTACGGTGCGCGAGGATGCGACGGGCCCGACCGACAGCCTCTGGTTGCTCCTCGTGGCCGGGCTGACGGGCGTCGTCGTCACCGCCGACGTGTTCAACCTGTACGTGTTCCTCGAGATTTCGGGGCTCGCAGCCTACGGGCTGGTCGCCAGCCGGCGCGGTGGCACGGCCGCCCTGGCCGCGCTGAACTACCTGCTGGTCGGGACCGTCGGCGCGACGTTCTACCTGCTCGGCGTGGGCTACGCCTACGTCGCGACTGGAACGCTCGCGATGGCCGACCTGCAGCCCGCGCTGGCGGGTGTCGGATACGACTCGCCGCTCGTGCTCACGTCGTTCGTCTTCGTGACGCTCGGGCTGGCGGTCAAGCTCGCGCTGTTCCCGGTCCACGCATGGAAACCCGACGCCTACACCGGGAGCGCCCACGACGTGGCCGCGCTGCTCGCGACGCTCGGCTCGACCGTGGCGGGCTACGCCCTGATTCGCATCGTCTTCGGCGTGTACACCGCGTCGTTCCTCGCCGCGGTCCCGGCGGTCCAGACCGGCCTGCTGGCCGTTGGCGTCGTCAGCATCGCCGCGGGCGGGTACCTGACGCTGAAGCAGACGAACCTCCGCCGGCTGCTGTCGTACTCGTCCATCCTCCAGTTCGGCCTGGTTGTGGTCGGGTTCGCGCTGGCGACCACCGCCGCCGTCACCGGCGCGCTGGTGCTCCTGGTCGGGAACGCCGTCGCCAAGGGCGGGCTGTTCGTCGCAGCCGGTCTGTTCGAGCGCGAGCTGGACGCCCCGACAATCGCTGACCTCGCCGGAAAGGCCCGTGAGGTGCCCGTCCTGGCCGCAGCCGTGGCCCTGGCGTTCACCTCACTCGTCGGCCTCCCGCCGATGGCCGGGTTCGCCGGGAAGTGGTACGTCACCCTCGCGGCTGTCGAGACCGCCCAGTGGCTCGTCGCCGCCGTCGTCGTGGTGAGCACGCTGGTCTCGCTGGCGTATGCCGGGCGGGTCGTCGAGCGGCTGTACCTGGCCGACGATGACGCCGGAACTGCACCCGTGGCCGCCGACGGCGGCCAGCCCGAAGTCCAGTCCCTGCCGGTACTGGGCGGCGGCTTGCCCGACCTCGAGGCTCGCGCCGTCGCGGTCGTCGTGGTCGCGGCGCTTGGCACGCTGGTGCTGGGCCTCGGCTCGACCGTGTTCGCGGACTGGGTCGCCCCCGTCGTGGAGGGATGGCTATGACCGACGTGTCGTCGGTGCTGCCCCTCGCGGCGGTCGCCGTGCCCACGCTGGCCATCGTCTGCATCTACGCCACGAGGGCCTGGCCGAACCTCCGCGAGGCCAGCACGCTGCTGGCCGCCGTGGCAACCCTGGGGGTCGTCTGGGCCATGACGCGGGCCACCGGGAGCGAGACGTACGTCTCGACCCTCGGGTCCGTCGCGGGCATCGAGTTCGTGCTCCGGGCGGACTCGGCCGGCCTGCTGTTCGCCCTGCTGGCGTCGGTCCTGTGGCTCGTCACGAGCGTCTACAGCATCGGCTACGTCCGCAAGCTCGGCGAACACGCCCAGACGCGATACTTCGCCGCCTTCGCCGCGAGCATCGCGGCCACCATGGGCGTCGCCTTCGCCGCGAACCTGTTCACGCTGTTCGTGTTCTACGAACTGCTGACGCTGGCGACCTACCCGCTGGTCGTCCACAAGGAGTCCGCCGAGGCTCGCGCTGCAGGCCGGACCTACGTGGCGTACACCCTCGGTGGCGGCGTCCTCGTCTTCGCCGGCATCGTCATCGTCGGTGCCCTGACCGGGACGGTCACCTTCGATGCCGGCGGCATCGCTGGCCTCGCCAGCGCAGACCCGACGCTCGCCCGCGTCGCGTTCGCGCTGCTCGTGGTCGGCTTCGGCGTCAAGACCGCCATCGTACCCCTGCACGGCTGGCTGCCGACCGCGATGGTCGCGCCGACGCCCGTCTCGGGCCTGCTGCACGCGGTCGCCGTCGTCAAGAGCGGCGTCTTCGCCCTCGGCCGGACCGTGCTCTACGTGTTCGGCCCGGAGACCACCTGGGACCTCGGCATGGGGCTCCCGCTGGCGGTCGCCGCCGCCGCGACCATGATCGTCGCCGGCGTCGTCGGCATCCGGCAGGACAACCTCAAGCGCGGGCTGGCGTACTCGACCATCAGCCAGCTCTCGTACATCGCGCTCGGGCTCGCCATCGCGACCCCGGTCGCCGTGTTCGGGGCGTTCCTGCACGTCGTCGCCCACGCGTTCATGAAGATAACCCTGTTCTTCGCCGCAGGGGTCGTCTACGTCGAGACCGGCGAGAAGTACGTCTCGGACATCGCGGGCGTCGGCCGCCGACTCCCGGCGACGATGACGGCGTTCGCCATCGCTGCGGCCGGTCTGGTCGGCTTCCCGTTCGTCGCCGGCTTCGTCAGCAAGTTCTACCTCGTGCTCGGGGCGGGCGACAGCACCACCCCCTGGTTCGTCGCTGCCTACCTCGTCGCTGGCGTCCTCAAGCTGCTGTACTTCTGGCCCATCGTCTACGCCGCGTTCTTCGGCGAGCGCGACGGGAAGGGCGCCGCGAGCCGCCACCCGTTCGCGCCGGGGCACGTCACTGACGGCGGCTTCAGCTCCGTCGAGATGGACGACGCCAGTTACGGTGGCGCGACCGACGGTGGCGTCGGTGCCAGCGCCGCCGTCGGAGGGTACACCCAGTCGATGACGTGGGAGCGTCGCACGCTCACCACCGAGACCATCCCGGCCCTGCTCGTGCCCGTCCTGGTGACCGTCGCCTTCGCCGTCGCGCTCGGCATCGCGCCGACCCTCCTCCCGTTCTGGGAGCTGGCCGAGGCCGTCGTCACGGAGGTGTTCGGATGAGCGACCTGCTGACGCTGGTGCCGCCCTGGGTCGCGTTCCTGCTGGCGACCGTGGTCGTGGTGCTCGCCCCGCGGCGGCTCGGTGCAGCCGTCGCCGTGGCGCTCACCGCCCTCACGGTGCCGTGGGTGCTGCTCGCACCGGCAGGAACCAGCCTCGCAGTCGCGCCGTTCGGCTTCGAGCAGGTGCTGTTCCGGGTTGACTCGTTCACCCGGCCCGTCGCCGCGCTGTTCGGCTTCGTCGCCGCACTGAACGTGCTCTACGGCTACGCGACCGGCGCGGACCCGCGCCAGACCGCCTACTCGCTGTGCTACATGGGCGCAGGGGTGGCCGCGGTCCTGGCGGGCGACTGGCTGACCCTGCTGGTCGCCTGGGAGCTGCTCGCGGTGACCGCGACGGTCCTCGTCTGGCACCACGGCGGCGACGCCGTCCGCCCCGCGTTCCGGTACGCGGTGTACCACCTCCTCGGTGGAACGCTGCTCGTCGCAGCCGTGGCGCTGCACTACCTCGACGCCGGCACGTTCCTCTACGCGGATGGAATCGGCGGCGGCCTCGCGGCCGGGCTCCCGACCACGCTCGCCATCGTCGGCGTGGGCGTCAACCTGGGGTTCATCGGCCTGCACGCCTGGCTGCCGGACACCTACCCGCGCCCCCACGTCGCCGCGAGCGTCGTGCTCGCCGGGTTCACGACGAAGGTCGCGGTGTACGTGCTGGCTCGCGTCGCGCCCGACGGCGACGCCATCGTCGTCTGGCTGGGTGCGCTGATGGTCCTCTACGGGGTCACCCAGGCCATCCTCCAGACCGACATGCGCCGACTGCTGTCGTACCACATCATCTCGCAGGTGGGGTACATGGTGGTCGCCGTGGGCATCGGCACCGCCGCCGGTCTCACCGGCGCGTTCGCCCACCTGACGGCACACGTCCTGTACAAGGGCCTGCTGTTCATGGTGGCCGGCGTCATCATCGTGCGGACCGGCCGGGCCTCGCTGAAACACCTCGGTGGCCTGGGTCGCCGGATGCCGGTGACGTTCGTGACGTTCCTCGTCGCGGCACTCGCCATCACCGGCGTGCCCGGGTTCTCCGGGTTCGTCAGCAAGGGGCTCGTGACGAAGGCCGCCCAGAGCGCCGGGGGAGAACTGCTCTGGTGGGTCCTCGTGCTGGGGAGCGTCGGGACGGCGCTCTCGTTCGCGAAGTTCGGCTACTACGCGTTCGTCCGGCAGTCGCCCGAGCCCATCGCGGTGTCGCGCGCGCCGCTGGCGCTGTCGGTCGCGCTGGTAATCGCCGCGATTCCCTCGGTGGTGTTCGGCGTGGTCCCCGAGGCGTTCCTCGCGGCCCACCCGGGCGACCCCGGGAAGTTCGCACCGTACGCGACCACCGAACTCACTAAGGCCCTGGCCGCCACCGCGGTCGGTATCCTCGCCTTCGCCGTCCTGAAGCGCCCGCTCGGGCGCATCCACCCGGTCGATGTCGACCAGGTGCTGCACCCGTTCGCTGCGGGCCTCGCGAACGCGACCGCCGCCGCCGCAATCGGTATCGGTGGTGCGGCCTCGCGGGGACGCGCTGCACTCGGCCGGAGCCTCGCGGCCCACATCGGACGTGACCCCGCGGCCGCCGACTCGTCCATCCACGCCGCGCTGACCGCGCTCGCACTCACGACCGCCCTCGCCCTGCTCGTCGCCATCGTGGCGTGACAGACACATCCAACACATCATGACGACCAGACTCAACGGAAACGCAAGCCCGAACTACGACCGCCTCGTCGCGTACCTGCGCGACCGCTTCGACGACGACCTGCGCTGGGTCGCCTCGTTCGACACCGAGCGCTACGACTACACCGTCCAGTACGTCCGACCGGACCTGCAGACGGAGTTGTCGACGCACGAGTTCGACACCGTCGTCCACCGCTCCATCGGCCTGTTCCGCCGGCCGTACGTCGAGTCCGTGTACACGCACCTCGGCCCGGCCCGGACCATGGTCGTCGAGCACGAACGGGCGACTGCCGTCCACCTGTACCTCTCGGACACCGAGGGGGTCATTATCAAGGTGAAAGCCGGTAATGCCATCAGCATCCCGACGTTCGCAGACGATTGTCTCGCACAGCTCGTCGGGGAACTCAGCCCGTGACCGGCCACGGCTGCCAGCCGGGGCTCGCCCACCTCGGCCAGGCGCACTGGTCCGTGTGGGATGACAACACTGATTCCGTCGGCCCTGCCGAGAGTAACCAATGACGCTCGATGGCCTCGACGAGCTTGACCGCCGCATCCTCCGCAACCTGCAACGGGACGCGAGACACGTCTCCTCGCGCAACATCGCCGAGTCCATCTCGGCCTCGCCGAGCACGGTTCGAAAACGCATCCAGCGCCTCGAAGAGCAGGGTATCATCGACGGCTACCACGCCGACGTCAATTACGACAACGCGGGCTACCAGCTCCACGTCCAGATCACCTGCACGGCCCCGATTCCAGAGCGCGAGACGATGAGCGATGAGGCGATGTCGGTCCCGGGCGTCATCGGCGTGCGGGAACTGGCCACCGGCGAGCGCAACGTGCTCGTGACCGTCGTCGGCGAGGACGGCGACGACCTGACCCGCATCGCGACCGACCTCAGCGATATCGGGTTGACCATCCTCGACGAGGAACTCGTCCGGAGCGAGCGAAACCGGCCGTTCTCCGGGTTCGGGGACATCGACGAGGACCTCGGGTGACACAGGACTCCTTCTAGCCCCTGAGCAAGTTCATCACTTCGTCCATCACGTCGCACTGGAGCAGTACTGTAGCACCCGAGCGTACCATCTCCAGTCAGATACGCCAGCGTTCTCTCCCACAGGGATTCACCGGGGAACCCAACAGCAGCATCCGTGGGATGAACCCGAAGATTCAGCCACCAGTCGTATCGACACCGTACAGGAAACCGCGTTCGTCGAGCGCGATCACCGCTCCCGCCGTGACGATGGGTGGCCCACTGAGGACCGATTCCGTGCGCATCTCCCAGGCAACCTCACCCGATTGCCGGTCTATCGCAACCAGGTTCCCGTAGAGACCGAGGTACAGCGTGGCACCGTCGGTACCCGCACTCGTCTGTGGTCGCCCGTCGGTCCGCCAGGCGACCGACCGGTCGGTCAGGTCGAGCGAGATGACCGACAGCGAGGAGTACGAGTCGCCGGCTGCGACGTGCGCTGTGCCGTCGACGACGGTGGCCGACAGCGTGACCGAACCCGGGTCGCCGCTGTAGGTCCACTCGACGGTGCCATCGGTGAGGCGCACCGCGGCCATCGTCGTCTCCGTCGTCGCGAGCACCGTCTCGCCCACGACCGTCGGTGCAGGCTCGTAGTCTGTGTCGCCCGTTCGTGTCCACAACTCCTCACCGGAGCTGGCGTCGAAGGCGTACAACTGGCCGTTCCAGTTCCCGATGACGACGGTCCCGTCGGCGACGGCTGCCGGCCCGTCGAACACCGGGAGGTTCGCGTTCTCGGGCGAGGCGCTCCCATCCGGGAGCAGATCGGTCGTGGTAGACCAGACGGTCTCGCCGGTGACGGCATCGAGGGCGGCGAACTGGCCAGCTTTCGTTCCGGCAAAGACGTACTCGTCACCGACCGTCGGCGCGCCAGACACCCAGCCTCGTCCATCGATGTCGTCGAAGGCGCTCTGTTGGAGTGGCGCTTGCCAGTCGACCTGCCGGTCGGCTATCGAGATCGCGACGACTCCGTTTCTGGTCCCGACGAAGACCCGGTCGGTCCCGACGACCGGTGTCGTCCATATCTCGTGGGGGACCGGCACCGACCACGACTCGGTCCCGGACCGGGCATCGACTGCGACGACCGAATCTCGGCGGGACACGAAGACCGTCTCGTCGCGGAGCGTGGGTGCACCGACCACGCCGTCCTGTTCGTCGGCGAGTTCACGAATCCATCTGGTCTGCCCACACCTCGTCTCGGTGGTCGAGACCGCCGGGTTGAAGCCGGTGTTGGCGATATCGTGCTGCGGTGCGGGCCAGTCCGTCCCGATTCCCGTGAGACGCTCGCCGGTGGACGGCTGGTGCGTCTCCTCCCCGCAGGCGATACTCCCGATTGATTCCTCCGAGGACTGCCCGAGGCGGAGACAGCCTGCCAGGCCAGTGCCAGCAACCGCACCGAGGATAGAGCGTCGTGTCGGGTTCATAGAACGTTGAATGTCTCCAACGGTGGATACCAACGGCGAGGTTTTATAGGTTCTCCGTGAACTGCCGCTGCCCGAGGTGGGACACTCGCTCGTCGAAGGGGTCTAGCAATTCGTCGGGCAGTACCGATTCCACCTCCGACTCGTCGATAGTGCCGGAGTCGTCGTAGCCGTAGCTCCACACCGGGTCACGGCTGCCGTTGAGCAGTTCGAGTGCGATCTCGACCAGCTCGTCGGCGTAGGGCGTGTTCGCGACAGCCGGGTTCGCGGCGACGACGTCGCCGATTATCTCCTCGGCATCGAACGGGCAATCCCCTTCGCTCACGCAAGCGAGGTACTGGTTCTTCGACCCGTAGTACGGACCCCGACCGACCGTCGCACCGGCGAGGAACGCGACGAACTCCGGTCCCATCAATTCGCGTAACGTCCCCTCCTCGTCCGGGAAATCGTAGGAGAACGCTTCAGTCCCTTCCACGTACAGCCTGTGCTCCGGGAAGGGGCTATGGTCCCAGACGCGGACGAACCGCCGGCCGTCAGCAGTGACGGTGAGTTCTAGGTGGGTGTAGATGTTCGGCACGGCGGCCAGGGCGGTTGTGATGCCGTCTACGAGTCCGCTCAGGTGCGAGAGTACGAGATCGGGACTGATCTCAATGAGACCGTAATCGACGGTGAAGTCCCACTCCAGTACGTCGTTCAGGAAATCGTACTGGCCACGGTCAGCGAGTAACTCCAGTGCCTGGGAGCCGACCCTGGTGAAGCCACCGAAGATCGTTCCGACTCGGACCGCTTCCGTCCCGTCGACGGTCGTGGTCTCCACGGCGAAGTGCCTGTCGCGGTAGCCACCGTCCAGTGCGTTCCCGTTGTCAGATGCCACGTCATCCTTTAGCGTATTCACGTCCTCCTGTTCGAGGACGCTCTCCGTGTTCTCCCCTGTGAATGTCACCTCTACCGTCGACTCCTCGATACCCCCGTCACCGTCCGTCTCGAAGTCGATCTCAACGCCGTTGAGGGTCCGGTACCGCGGCGCACTGCTCGGTCCCGGTTCCTCGTACTTGTTGGGGATAGGGTTGGTCGCCTCCGAGAGTGCCTCTGGGTAGTTATCAGAGAGTATCATGTCGCCAGTCCCCCAGTTGTCGAACAGGGGAGTGGTATCTACCGTCAGTTTCGGACTGATGAACTCAGGAACGTCGATGGCGAACTCCGCCGCGAGATAGTATGGGTTCAGTGGCACCTCGATGGTGTAATCCGGTGGCAGGAACTGTGACACCGCCCCATTGAACGGGTTCCCGCCACGACTCGAGTTCTCGCTCTCACCGGGAATGAAGCTCAATATGTCGACGTCCATAGACACCGATTCGGACGTCTGGCCGCGCCGGCCGGCTGCGAACGCGAGTTCGTTCTCCAGAAGACCTTTTGCCGCGTCTACGTCCGGGACGTTGAAACGAGCATTGTACGTCCAGGGCCACTCAACGGTCTGCATCGTCGCCAACACGACCCCGTCACCGTAGGAGTAGCGAACGTAGGTCGGCTCACCACGGTATGCGGTCTTGGCCAACACCTCGGCGTCATCGGGTATCTCCGTAAAGAACCCGTGTGCCGAGTAGTTCCAGTTGTCGATGCTACCGTCGTCGAGCCCCTCGAATATCTCGTCGTCCGTCACGCTGAGGTTATCGACGTAATCGGTCGTCTTCTCGATGGACCCTGGAAGGAATCGCTCCTTCCAGATGGTCGAACACGGATACCCAGAGTCGGTCACATGACCGATAAGGGTACCGCCGGTTTCGACAAACGAGGCTATCTTCTCGCGGGCATCGGCGAGGTTCCGATAGTACAGGTAGTCCTGTGTGGATGGGATGATCAGAGTGTGACACCCTTCGAGGCTCATCTGGGTGAACTGCTCCGATGTGGCGACGCCATACGAGTAGCCGCCGGCTTCGAGTGCGTCCACGTTCGCGGTCCCGCCCCACGAGTTACAGTCTTTGATAACCAGGAATCCTTCGCCGTCTACGCTCTCGGGTTGGGCCGCCTGCTGAGACTGGATGGTTGGCCCTTCGTCGACCTGTCGTTCAGGTGAGCGACTGCTCATTTCCACCCACCTCCGAGCCTGTAGGCCGTCCCATCGACCGTGAGACGGTACTTGCTACGGTCGAGGCGCTCGAACTCGTACGGGACGGTCGTTCCATCAGCGAAATTGAATTCACCGGCCTCGTAATCCTCAGTTCGCTCACTCGTCTCGACCGCCGTCACCCGTCCTCGGTCGGCCCGAAGTCGCGTGAGGTCATTCGCCGCCTGTGACTGTTCCACAGTAGCAACGTCGTCGGTGACCTGGACCCTGTCGAAGACCGTGAACCCGTCGTAGTCGGACGTCGCGGGACCGTTGCCGCGGGGAGTCCCTCGTGGTTCGTAGTCTGCCGGGTGCCAGCGAATCTCCAGTCGAGTCGCATTGCGTCGCACCCACGTTGGGTACGACTCGAGGTCCCAACCGAGCGTGCTGGCAGAGTATTGCTCGACTCGAAGTTCAGGAGACGAGACCGAGCGCGGCCTGCCAGCGGAATCGCTCGACCCGTCGGAGCGCTTGCCTTGCGAACCGTTCTTACCCTTCTCAGTCGAGTCACCGTTTCTGGAACGTCCGTTCTCGCCCGTCTCTTCCGGCGTTGCGTGGAGGACGAACTGGAAGACGACATCGCTGTCACTGCCGAAAACTATCGGCAGGACATCGACGCTCAGGTAGGACGATTCGACGAGGTCAACCTCGCTCAGTCGCGTCTTGTTCTCGATCATTGGATACGGGTCGCCGTCGGTCGTGACACCGAGACCGTGAGAACCCGTTACGATGCCCGAGAACTCTTCGTTCGACACGCGGACCAGCGAGTTGCTCCCGTTCGTCTGCCAGCCGTCGAGATCGTCCTCGAACGACCAGACCGTCTGTTCCCCACCCGACGAACCCGCCGCAACCGGCGAGACTGCGGTCGTCAGACCAGCAGCCGAGAGGCTCCGAAGCACCGCCCGGCGAGTCCGTCCAAATTCAAGTTGGTTTGTTGAATTTAACATCCGTTCAACAAGTTAAAGTTCAGCAGACCATCACTAATAGGTTTTGGCCATTTGACATGCCTGTGGGCGATGGTTATTCTCACTCAAATCAGATGCTTACAGCCGAGGCGAGGTCTCAAACGACGAGAAACACCGAGTCAGTTCGCAGCTCGAATTCCGAAGCAGGAAGCTAGCCCCGCAACAGGTTCATCACTTCGTCCATCACGTCCGACTCCACCGCGACCACGTAGCGATTGCCGGGCTCCAGCACCGTCTCGGGGCCACCAAGCTGGTTCCCCTCTGCATCCACGACGATGAGGCTCCCACGCGGCAGCCGGACCTCCTCCAAGGTCTTCCCGGCCGCGGGCGCGTCGTCGGCGATCTCCACTTCCACCACCTCGACGTTCCCGCCGATGTCCTCGAGGGTCCGGACGCCCTCGACGATTATCTCGTTGACCGCGGCGCGAGCCCCGAGCGACTCGGGGAAGACGACGCCGTCGACGTACTCGCTGTAGAGGTCGTCCTCGCCCTCGGAGATGCGCATCACGGCGCGGATGTCGGCCATGCGCTGGGCGGCCATGCAGATGGCGAAGTTGGTCGCCTCGTCGTCGGTGAGTGCGGCGACCACGTCCGAGCGGTCGGGCTGGGCCTGTCTGAGAATCGAGGGTCGAGCCGCGTCGCCCTCGATGACGGTGCCGATGTACTCGTCGCTGAGACGGTCGGCTCTCCGTGCATCCGGTTCGACGATGACGACGCTGTGGCCGCGGTCGGCGAGCAGTTCGGCGGTTCGGAGGCCGACGGTTCCGCCGCCGGCGACGATGACGCGAAGGTCTTCTTGAGTACTCTGTGACATGGGTCAGTCCTGGGTTTCGTCCGCTGGTGGGAGGGTGATGTCCTGTTCCGGTTCGGCGATCTCCGGTTCGGGCTCTCCGACGACGTCCTCGATGTCCTCGACCTCCTCGACGGCACCGCGGCGTGAGAGCAGCCAGTACACGCCGACGCCGATGGCGAGCCACGCGAGCGCCAGCACCCACGTGACGGGGTCGATGAACAGCCCGAGCAGCAGGTTGAGGACGATACCGAGGATGGGCGGAATCGGGTAGTACGGAATCTCGAAGGGACGGCGGAGGTCGGGCTGCTGACGACGGAGCCGGATGACGCTGAGGTTCACGATGACGAACCCGAGCAGGGAGAACAGACTCGCGAGGTTGCCGACGATGCGGATGGGGACCACGACGACGGCGAGCAACATCACGGCGGCGCTGGCCACGATGGCGACGAACGGCGTCCCGTACTTGACGTGGAGCCGGCCGAGGCGCTTCGGGAGCTGGCTCTCGCGCCCCATCGCGAACGCGACGCGGCTGGAGCCGATGACGACCGCGTTCAGCGCGCTGATGGTCGAGAACACGGCACCAAAGGCGATGATGGCCGCCCCGGTCCCGATGATGGGGAGCGCCGGCATGAAGCTCTCCGCGGCCTGCGCGATGGCCGTCTCGCCAGCCCCACCGAGGCCCTCCGCGCCGAGCGTGCCGATGGCGACGAACACGACGAGCAGGTAGACGACGATGGTGACGACGACCGAGAGCAGGATGGCTCGCGGGATGTTCTTCTGGGGATTCTCGACCTCCTCGGTGACCGTCGCGATGAGGTCGTACCCCTGGAACGCGATGAACGTCAGGCCCATCGCGGGCAGCACCGAGATGGGGCCGTTCGGGAACAGCGGCTCGAAATTACCCAGGTCGACAAAGGAGAGGCCGAACGCGACGAACACGAGCAGGATGACGATTTTGACAAGGGTGATGAGCGTCTCCGCACTCCCGCTCGCCTCGGTCGAGACCGCATTGAGCGTCACGAAGGCGACGACGGCCGCCAGCGCGTACGCGACTGGTGGTCCTGGGAGCGTGATGCCGTAGATGTGGAAGAACTCGACGAAGTTCGAGGAGAACCCGAGCGCGTAGAGAGCGCCGGCAATCATGTAGGTGAACCAGCGCGTCCAGCCCATGACGAACGAGACCGGCGCGGAGAACACCTCCCTGACGTAGGCGTACCCGCCGCCGTTCCGGGGGATGGCCGCCGCCAGTTCGGCGTACGAGAGCGCGGTGAACGTCGTGACCCCGCCGTTGAGCGCGAACACGACGAGGGCCGCGGGGCCAGCACCCCTGGCTGCGAGGCCGGTCAGCACGAAGATGCCCGCGCCGATCATCGCGCCGATGCCGACCATCGTCGCGTCGAGCAGCGTGAGGCTGGCGGTCGGAGAGCGGTCCCCGGCGTGGCTCATGCCGCCCTCGTCCCGTCGTCACCGCCACAGCTGTCTGACAGGGCCATACAGCCCGGTTCGACGGGCAACATAATATAACTCGGGCGTCAGTTTCCTCTCTCGCGGACCGGGCGCACCGCGACCCGGTCCGCTGTGCAATGGGGCGGTCACGCACCCCGGATGAGATCCGTCACCCCGGCGGTCTCGGCGACGACCCAGACCACGAACGCGAGGTACGCAACCAGGAGCGCGTAAGATTCCGGGGTGCTGAGCGATAGCCCGGTCCGCATGATGGCGAACAGGAGGACCGTCGCGAGCGTGAGCACACCCATCATCGGGATTGCCACGGCGAAGTCGATGGGGACGCTGCCGACGATGAGCACGCCGATAGGAAGCGCCACCAGGAGGTCGAACGTGTTCGACCCGAGGACGTTTCCGAGGCTCGTCACCCCGTTGCCTGCTCGTGCCGACCGGACGCTCACCAGCATGTCGGGGAGGCTCGTGGCCGCTGCGAGGATGGTGACGCCCGCGAGGAACTCCGGAATACCGAACGTGGCCCCGAGGTACTCGACGCCGTGGACGAGCTGTTCGACCGCGACGAGGATGACCAACAGACCGACGGCCAGCCGTCCCCACTCGCGACCGACCCGGATGCCCGGCGGGGCGACCTCGGCCTCGTGGTCGCTGACGTCCTGCCACTGGATGAACAGGTAGAGCCCGTACAGCAGGAGCGGAATCACCGCGAGTGGCCGCGTGATACTGCCCGTGAGTTCCGGCGCGCCTGGCACCGGTGCGTAGATGACCGCCAGGGCGAACGTGACGACCAGTACCGAGACAGCCAGCATGTAGAACTGCGCCTCTTTGTAGACGATGGTACGACTCGTCTCGAGCTCGTCGTCGGTCACGATGCCCGACAGGGCAGGTATCACGAGGACGTTGAAGATCGCCGACCCGACGATGGCACCGACGCCCATGTTGAACGCGCCACCGAGGGAGGCGAACACCACGCTGGCGAGTTCGGGGAAGCTCGACCCGACGGCGACGACGATGGAGCCCTGTACGACGGCCGGGAGCCCGTAGTACGCAGAGAGGTGTTCGGCGGACTCTTCGAGCCACCCGCTACCCAGCCAGATGAAGCCCGTCGCCACGAGGATGGCGACGACGTTCAGTACCGTCGAGTCGGGCAGGAGACCGAAGAGCACCATCTCGTTGAGCCTTGCGCGAAGGCGAGGAAGAATCCAGCGATTACCGGTCGAATTGCCGGCGGTTGCGGGCCGTGTCCCCGGTCCGGGACCGCGGTCAGCGACGGGTTTCCGGCCGAGGTGGCGAAAACGCCTAAGAGGGGGAACCACAAATCCACTGACAGACATGTCAACTGGGGAAGTGCAGGAGACTGCAGGGGGAACGGAATCGGACACCCGAGAGGGCATTCGGGGGACTGTGGCCGGAATGGCCGAGCAGGCCAACCCGGCGTTCGCAATCGGGGTGGTTGTCGTCCCGCTGCTGGCGCTGGCCTACGCCGTCGAGGTGGGGCCGCTCCAGCACCACATCTACGTCCACGTGATGGCGGGCGTGATGTGGACCGGCATCGACCTGTTCTTCGGGCTGGTCCTCGGGCCGGTCATCGGGGGGCTCTCCGAGACGGAGAAGGCCAACGTCTTCAAGCGACTCACACCGAAGACGAGTTTCCTGTTGCCCGTCCTCGCCATGACCACCATCTTCGGAGGAATCACCCTGGCCATCCGGGAGGGGTGGTTCCCGCACTCGAACGCGTGGTTGGCCGTCTTCACCGCGGTCAATCTCGTTCCCGCTGTCGCGCTCATCGGCTGGAACTTCGACGCGCTCCGGGACTGGCGCTGGCAGGGCTGGCAGGCCGTCGTCACCGTCGGGAGTCTCGCCTGGGTCGCGACCTCCTACCAGAACCTCGGAACGATTCCCGTTCCCATCGCACTCGCCCTCGCCATCGTCACCATCCTCTCCGTCCAGGGGTTCGGCCTGTTACTCCCCGGGGAGGTTCGCATCTACACCGAGATGCGCTCGTCGAACCCCGACCACGCCGTCGTGAACCGCATCGGGATGCGAAACGCCAAACTGTCCGGCGTACAGGGGTTCTTCCAGCTCTGTCTCATCGCCGTGATGGTGTGGCTCAGCGCCGGCAGCTTCCCGCTCCCGTTCTGAGCCGGGGACGGGCTGGGGGCGACGCGGCTAGCCGACGACTCACCGGTTCGGTTCGCCGAAGCGCGTCAGCACGTCGAGTTCGGACTCGTCCACGTCCGAGAACGCCTCGCGCGCGATGACCCGCTTGTGGACCTCGTCGGCCCCGTCGATGATGCGGAACGCGCGGACGTCCTCGTAGAAGTCTGCAAGGGGAAGGTCCTTCCCGATGCCGTTGCCGCCACAGAACTGGACGCACTGGTCGATGATGTCCTGGACCGTGTTCGCGGTGAACACCTTCGCCATCGCGACCGGAATGCGGGCTTCGTCGCCGGCGGAGATGCGGTCGGCTGCGTCGCGAATCATGGTTCGGGCGGCGTGGAGCTGAATCTCTGCCTCGGCGATGTCGTACCGCAGCGCCTGCTTCTCCGCGAGCGGTGAGCCGAACGCCTCGCGCTCGCTGGTGTACGCAGTGGTCACGTCGAGGGCGCGTTGGGCCATCCCGGAGAAGCGCATGCAGTGGGTGAGGCGGGCCGGCCCGAGGCGCTGCTGGGCGTGTTTGAAGCCCGCGTCCTCGGTTCCGAGTAGGTTCTCCTCCGGGATTCGCACGTCCTCGTACAGTATCTCTGCGTGGCTGCCGCCGGTGACGCCCCCGCCGACGTGGGGGATGTCACGGACGATGTTCACGCCCTCGGTGTCGGCCGGCACGAGGAACAGGGAGGTTCCCTCGTACGGGTGGGCGTCGAGGTCGGTCCGGGCCATCACGATGAGCACGTCCGCCTCCGAGCCCTGTGTCGTCCACCACTTGTGGCCGTTGATGACCCACTCGTCGCCGTCTTTCTCTGCTGTGGTGCGGATCATCTTCGGGTCCGAGCCGCCGCCATCGTGGGGTTCGGTCATCGAGAACGCCGAGCGGATCTCGCCGGCCACGAGGGGGCGAAGCCACTCCTCCTTCTGCTCCTCGGTCCCGACCAGTTCGAGCGTATGCATGTTCCCCTCGTCGGGGGCGGCGACGCGCATCGCGCTCGGGCCGAGCAGGCTCCGGCCGGCCTCCTCGAACAGCGGGAGGACGTCGCGGAAGTCCAGCCCGAGCCCGCCGTACTCCTCGGGCATCTGTGGGGCGTAGACGTCGTGCTCGCGGGCCTTCTCGCGCAGGGCCGCGATGGTCTCCTCGTCGACCGCCGGGCCGCCGAGGTGCTCGCGCTCGACGGGGATGACGTACTCTTCGACGAACGCTCGCGCCCGGGCCGCGAGGTCTCGTGCGGTCTCGGAATCGGTGTACTCCATACCACCGGCAACACACTCGAGGTGTGTAAATCTATAACAGGCGGAAAGTTGCAAAGGTATGTAGGAATGGAGGGAAACCTGTGACCGACCCACACACCGACGAGTCCTACTTCGAGCGACTCGTCGACGAGGACGCCCTGGAGTCGTACCTGCGCCGTGAACTCGGCGACGCATCGGCCTTCTCGGTCGAACACCACCAGGAGGGCCACTCGAACGAGACGCTGTTCGTGACCTGGGGCGACCGGGAGCTCGTCATCCGGCGGCCGCCGCCGGGCGAGACCGCGGACACGGCCCACGACGTGCTCCGGGAGTACCGGGTGATGGACGCGCTGCAGGAGACGGCGGTCCCAGTCCCGACGACCGTCCTCGCCTGCGACGACCACGAGGTTCTCGGGGCCGACTTCTACGTCATGGACCGCGTCGAGGGACACGTACTCAGGGACACGGAGCCCGAGGCGTTCGCCACGCCCGAGCACCGCCAGCGAATCGGCGAGGAGCTCGTGGACACCCTCGCGAGCATCCATTCGGTCGACCTCGAATCGGTCGGGCTCGACGAGTTCGGGCGTGCCGCCGGCTACACCCAGCGACAGGTCGACCGCTGGCAGAAGCAACTCGACTGGGCGTTCCAGGTAACCGCCGAGGAGCGGACCGTCCCGACGCTCCGGCGGGTCGGCGAGTGGCTGCAGGAGAACGTCCCCGAGGACCACCCGGAGACGCTGGTCCATGGTGACTACAAACTGGACAACGTCATGTTCGGCCCCGACACGCCGCCGGAGCTGGTCGCAGTGTTCGACTGGGAGATGAGCACGCTGGGCGACCCGCTCGCGGACTTCGGCTGGATGCTCTCGTACTGGCGCGACGCGAAGGACCCCGAGCCCGCGGTGCCGGAGCTGACGGCGACGTTCATGGAGAACGAGGAGTACCCGACCCGGCGGGAACTGGTCGACCGGTACGAGGCCCAGACGGGCTTCGACTTCGAACACGACCGGTTCTACCGGGCGCTGGCCGTCTACAAGCTCGCCGGGCTGGGCGAGATGTTCTTCCGGCGCTATCTGGAGGGCAACAGCGACGACCCGATGTACCCCCTGATGGAGGACCGCGTGCCCGCCCTCGCGGCCCGCGCCGAGCGGATTATCGAGGGTGACGAGCCACTCTAGGGACACTCGAAATCCTCTCTGACCTGAGGTTGGCTTCACGACCGAAGGGACAGTATATGCCAGACGGTACCGTACATCAAGGTACAAGGTCGACAACCACTGGTCTAGATTCATCTCGCGCGGCTGACGACCAGGAGGACCGGCGTTACTACCACGATGCCCAGTTTCAAACGGCGGGACGAACGGACACAGGCAGCCAAAGAGGAGTGTAGCAACTGTAACCGCATGGTCGGCCACGAACGAGACCTCGTCTGCGAAGCCGACCGGACGCTCCAGATCGTCCTCTGCGAGCCGTGTCTCGATTCCTACCTCGAAGAGGACTGGATACACCAGGTAAGAGAGTGACCACGGTCGCGACCGTTCGTGCTGCAGAGACGGACAGCCCGGAGACGGCTGTCCGAGACTTCGATACCTTGTAGAGGACCGAGTTCGGCAGGTCGGCCGGCATGGCGCGGCCTGTCCCGGTACTGGAACTAGTTTGGTAGTGGAACTGATGGGCGGTCCCGGGAGCGAGAAACCTCCCCAGCCCCCATGACACTTCATGGCAAAGAGGTGCCTGCCTTCGTGCCGAAGTCGTGTACGATGACGGACGAAACCACGCCACCGACGCCCGGACTTGCACACGAGTGGGTCGAACAGCGCATCGACGACCGCGACGACTGGGCCCGGCGACGGCAGAAGGGGATTCCGAACGACAGGCAACTGATGGTCGTCGCCTGCATGGACGAGCGGATTCCACTCGAAGACGTCCTCGGCATCGAACTCGGCGACGCACACGTCTTCCGGAACGCCGGTGGGAAGGTGACCGACGACGTGATTCGAAGCGCCGCGCTGACGACGAACTTCTTCGACACCGAGGAGATACTCGTGGTCAAGCACACCGACTGCGGGATGATGAGCGCGCCCGACGACGCGGTCGTCGAGGGCCTCGAACACGCCTGCGGTGGCGACCTCGACAGCGTCTCGCTGGACCCCTCGCTCCCGTCTCTGAACATCGGCGACGCCTCCCTGGCGGACTGGGTCCGTATGACCGACGACATCGACGACGCCTGCGAGGAACAGGTCGCACTATTGCAGAACCACCCGTTCATCCCCGACGACGTCGAGGTTCGAGGCTACATCTACGAGGTCGAGAGTGGCGCGCTCCGCCGGCCACACGAGCGTCTCTCCGAAGAGGTCAACACCCGAGAGTGACCGAGCAGGACGACGACAGTCACTCCGAGAGAACGGTCGACACGAGTGCTTTCGCCTGCTGGACGTGCTCGTCTGCCGCGTCGCTGCCGGTCCCGTCCACCTGTGACAGCAGGTGTTCGACGTGGCCCACGCGCTCGCGGACCACCTCGGGGGGCAGGTCGGAGTCTGCGAGGTCTCCAGCGACCGCCTCTGCCTCACCGATCCAGCGGTTCGCGGTCCGCTCGACCGGGAGTTCCTCGGTCGCCCGAAGGTGCTCGTAGAGTTCCCGCAGCCGCGCCGCGGTGTCGTCCTCGTTCATCCTGCTCGGGAGAAGGTGTCGGACACCCAAGAGCCCACCGCCAACCATCACGGTTGTTCACACCGGAATCGCGTCGGAAGCGCACGACGGCTCAGGCTTGAAGGTGGCGGCGGGCCGAGGGGCAGCCACGATGTCCAAAGCAGCCATCATCGTGCTCGCTGGTACAGAATCGCACGCCGACCTCGGTCGTGTCGTCAACGGAATGCAGGCAGCCAAGGAGTTCGCCGACGCGGGCGACGAGGTCGAACTCATCTTCGACGGTGCCGGGACCCAGTGGATCGCCGAGCTGTCGGACGAAGACCACGACGCACACGCGCTGTACAACTCGCTCGAGGAGCACGTGCAGGTGTGTGACTACTGTGCGGGTGCCTTCGAGCAGGACGATGCCGTCGAGGACGCAGCTGTCGAGCGCGTGGACGAGTTCGACGGCCATCCGAGCGTCAAGGAACTGGTCGACGACGGCTACGAGGTCATCACGTACTGACCCCGGCGGTCACCAGGAATCCACCGTGTGACGGGACTGTTTTGTACGGCCCGTCTGCCCCGCTCCAGCGCGAAACGCCAACACGGGCCTGAACAGTAGCACCGCGGCGACGAACTGAACCACCCACTGCAGCTGGCCGACGACGTTGGCCAGCACCACCTGTGTCTCACCGGGTTCGACCACGAACAGCGAGACGCCGAGCAGACACACGACGACAGTGAGCAGTCCGGCAGCGCCGATGGCGGTCGCTAGCGAAAACTCGCGTCGGAAGACCACGCCGAGTGCAAAGAGGAAGGCCCCGGTCGGCGCGGCGACGAAGGCGAACGAAATCCAGACGACTTTCCAGAGGTCACCTCCCACAACCGCCAGCGACGGCCAGCCGAAGACGCCCAGGAGCAACTGGAGCACCACCATCGCGAGGGCCACGACGGCGGCGGTCACGAGCGGGCCAGCATCAAACGGGAGAGAGCGCTCGTCGACGTGGGTGTCGCTGGCGAGGGCGGGACGCGCCGCGAGGCAAAGACGCAGGACGAGGAAGACACCCAGCGACGTGACCACCGTCGGCCCGTAGAACGGGACCAGTGCCGCCGGGTCGTCGGACGGCAGCGATTCCAGTGTGACGGCGATGACGGCAGCCAGGACGGCGAGACAGCCTCCGACGAGGAACAGACGTTTCGCCGGGGTGGCGAAGCCCCCGGAGGCGGTCGTCCTGCTGAGGAGCCCGCCGACGAGGCACAGGAGAGCGAGTGTCAGTACCGTGTTCGAGCCGAAGCCGGTGAACGTGGACAGGCCCCGGCCCACGACGAGACTCTGGCCGACCCGCACGCCGAGAGAGCCGACGAGCAGCACCAGGCCAGCGATGGCGACGCTGGGGAGTACCAGTCGCTTTTCGGACGTGTTCATAATCTGTCGGCCTCGTTCGAGAATGAAAGGCGTTCCGGTGCCAGCGCCGGGACCGGATCAGCCGTGGACCCGCTCGCCAGCCTTGAACACGGTCTCGACCACGTTCGTCCCGTACTGGTAGGAGACGTGCCGGAATGACGGCGCGTCGAGAATCGCGATGTCGGCGGGTGCGCCCTGCCGGAGCGTCCCATGTCTGGCGGGCAGGTCGAGGGCGGCGGCGGCGTTCGTCGTACTCGCCCGAAGGGCCTCCGCGGGCGTCATGCGCATGCCGACGCAGGCGAGTGACTGGGCGAAGCCCATGCTGTGGCTGTGACAGTTCGGGTTGAAGTCGGTCGCGATGGCAACCGGGGCGTCCCGGTCGAGCATCATCCGGGCGTCGGCGTACTCCTCGCCGAGACCGAAGGCGGTCCCCGGCAGGAGGACCGGAACGACGCTCGCGTCGATCAGCGCGTCCACGTCCTCCTCGGTCGAATAGAGGAGGTGGTCGGCGCTGGTCGCGCCGATCTCGGCGGCGAGTTTCGTGCCGCCGATGTGGGCGAGTTCCTCGGCGTGGACCTTCGGCGTCAGGCCGTGGTCGCGGCCCACCTTGAGAATCCGGCGGGACTGCTCGACCGAGAACACGCCCTCCTCGCAGAACACGTCACAGAACGTCGCGATGCCCTGCTCGGCGACCGCGGGAATCTGTTCCTCACAGACCTCATCGACGTACTCGTCGGTGTCCATCCCCTGCGGGACGGCGTGGGCTCCCATGAACGTCGGAATCACGTCGACGGGGTGCTGTTCGTCGGCGCGGCCGATGACCCGGAGCATCCGGAGTTCGGTCTCGGTGTCGAGGCCGTAACCCGACTTCACCTCGACCGTCGTGGTGCCGTGTTCGAGCATCACGTCGAGGTGGGACATGAGGTTCGCGAGCAGGGTGTCCTCGTCGGCCTTCCTGACGGCCTCGACCGACCGAAGGATACCGCCGCCCTCGGCCAGAATCTCCTGGTAGGTCTTCCCGCGCAGTTTGGCCTCGAACTCGTCGGAGCGAT